>CAZVMC010000006.1:0-42578 GCA_964628635.1 uncultured Novosphingobium sp.
TCTGCGCGATCGGCATGCTTGCAGGGTTCTGCGGCACGCTGATGACGCCGATGGCAGCGAACTTCAACATTGTGCCGGCCGCACTGCTAGATCTGAAGGACCGCAACGCGGTGGTCAAAGCGCAGGTGCCGACCGCGCTGCCGCTGCTCGCGGTCAACATCGCGCTGATCTATTTCTTGGCCTTTCGATGACCAGGTTGACCGAAGCGCACGCCGCGCAGTTCATGGCGCTGACCAGCGGGCACCTGACCCGCGAGTTTCCGCACAAGCTCGATCATGTGCTCGATTGCGCGGAGGATGCGCAGCCTCCCAGCGCGCTCCATCCGATCTTCCACGGCAGCTTCGATTGGCACTCCTGTGTGCACGGCTGGTGGCAGGTGCTGCGGCTTGCGCGGCTTTATCCGCGCTTGTCTGAAGCGGCGCAGGTGCGCGATCTGGCTGCGCGGATGTTTACGCCCGCCAACTGGGCAGCGGAAACCGCTTATCTCGAACGGCCATCGGCGCGCGGGTTTGAGCGGCCCTATGGCTGGGCCTGGGGCTTGGCATTGCAAGGCGAAATGGTGCGGCACGACGCGCCTTGGGCCCGGCTGGCCGATCCCTTTGCGGCGAACTTTGCGGAGCGGTTTCGGATGTTCCTCCCGCTCCAGACGTACCCGATCCGGGTCGGCACGCATTACAACTCGGCCTTCGCGCTGACGTTGGCGCGCGACTGGGCGCTGGAGCATGACCGGTCGTTGCTCGCGCTGATCGACGAACGCTGCCGCACCTGGTTCATCGCTGATCGCGATTGTCAGGCGTGGGAACCGGGCGGCGACGAATTCCTCTCCTCCGCGCTCTGTGAGGCTTTGGTGATGAGCCGCGTGCTGGGGCCGGGCTTCTCCGGCTGGTTCGATCGCTTCCTGCCGCGCGCTGGCTCTGGCGAACCGGCCACGCTGTTCACCCCCGCCAAGGTCTCAGACCGCAGCGACGGCAAGATCGCGCATCTTGATGGGCTCAACCTCAGCCGCGCCTGGTGCTGGCGGCAGATTGCGCGAGCCTTGCCGCTGGATCATCGGGTGATCGCACAAGCTGAGGCAACCGCGCAGCACCACCTGGACGCCGCGCTGCCGCATCTGGCCGAGGACTTCATGGGCGAGCACTGGCTCGCCAGCTTCGCGCTGCTCGCTTTGGAAGCCTAAAGCACCAGCGGCGCGTGCTGCAATTGCGGCAGCACGTGCCGCGCGAACAGGTCCGCCTCGGCCATGTGCGGATAGCCTGAGAGAATGAAGGCATCGATGCCCAGCGCCTGATAGGCCCGCAACTTGGCTAGCACCTGATCCGGATCGCCCACGATCGCCGCCCCGCAGCCCGAGCGCGCGCGGCCGATCCCGGTCCAAAGGTTGTCCTCGATATAGCCATCGTTCGCCGCCGAAGCCTCGCGCAGTTCGGTCTGGCGGGCGACGCCGAAGGTGGCAGTGTCGAGTGATTTGTTGCGGATCGCTTCACCTGTCTGGGCATCGAGCTTGGACAGCAGCCGGTCTGCTGCAGCGCGCGCCTCGGCCTCGGTCTCGCGCACCACGACGTGGACCCGGAAGCCGTATTTCAGCGTGCGGCCCTTGGCAGCGGCGCGGGCGGTCATATCGGCGATCAGGTCCTTCGCGCCCTGCAGCGTCTCAGGCCACATCAGGTAAACGTCGCAGCCTTCGGCCGCGGCATCGCGCGCGGCTGGCGAAAGCCCGCCGAAGTAGAGCGGGGGGCACTTGCCCGAGAGCGAGCCGATCCGCGGCGGGTCAAGCTCAAGCTGCCAGAACTCGCCCTGGTGGCTCAGGTGCTCGCCGTTCAGCATGGTCTTGAGGATCGCCATTGCCTCCACCGTGCGGCGGTAGCGCGGCTCGCTGTCGAGCTTTTCGCCGGGCAGGTCACTGGAGATGATGTTCACCGCCAAACGCCCTGCGCCCTCCGGCGTGGTGCCGAGGATGCGATCAAGCGTCGCCACGCGGCGCGCGAGTTGCGGCGGCCAGTCCTCGCCGATCCGCACCGCCATCAGCAGGCGGATGCGGCGGGTCAGAGCGGCGATGGCCCCGGCGAACATGGTGGTGTCGATCCCCAGCTGATAGCCCGAGGGGAGCAGGATATTGTCAAACCCGCCCTCTTCGGCGCGCAGCACGATGTTGCGGCAATGCTCCCAGCTGGAGGCGAGCGCGGGGTCGGGGACGCCGAGAAACTCGTAATCGTCGTCGCACAGTGCCGAGAACCAGCTGATTTCGAGCGGACTTGTCATGGTAGCGGCACTCCCCGCGCGGCGACCAGCACATCATACCAGTCATTCCGGGTCCAGCGGACATTGTAGACATCGGCGGCTTCGGCGATCCGCTCTACCTGCTGTGAGCCGACGATTGGCACGATCCCCGCCGGATGCGCCATCAGCCACGAATAGGCTGCGACCGCGCGCGAAACGCCCTGCGCCGCGCCGACCTTGTCCAGCGCCGCCGCGACGGCCTTGTCCCGCGCGCTTTCGGGATTGGCGAGCCGTCCGCCGCCGAGTGGTGACCAGGCGAGGGGAGTGAGGTTATGCTCCATCGCGATCGCCAATGTGCGGTCTTCGATCGCTTCGATGACCAGTGGTGAGATTTCGGGCTGGGTTGAAGATAGCGGCAGCGAAGCGCCTTCCATCAAGCGCACCAGCGCGCGGGTCTGTGCGGGATGGAAGTTGGAGATCCCGAACGCGCGGATTTTTCCGGCCTTGTGCGCCGCATCGGCGAAGCGGACCAGCTCGCTCGGGTGGGTCAGAATATCCGGTCGGTGGATCTGGTACAGGTCAACCTGCTCAACCCGCAGCCGCCGCAATGAGGCATCGAGTGCGCCGGTGAGGTATTCGAACGAACTGTCATAGGGGATCGGCGGCATGATCCCGCCTTTGGTGGCGAGCACCATTCGTCCGCGCAAGCCCGGTTCGGCAGCGATTACTTCGCCGAGCAGCGCCTCGGCGTCGCCGAACCCGCCAGTGCCGTTGAAGCCGTAGATATCGGCGGTATCGAGCAGGGTGATCCCGGCATCGAGCGCGGCGTGGACCAATCTGGCGGCATCGCTTGCGCCGCGCCCGTTTTCGGCCAGCCGCCACATGCCCCAGGCGATCGCCGAAATTTCGATCCCACTCGCGCCAAGTTGGCGCGTTGCCGGCGGCGCTGGCAGAGGTGAGCTGGCGGCCATTGGGGCGAATCCTTCCCGAAAGTGTGACAACGTTGTCTGATTTGCCTCCTATTGCGGCGAAATCGGAGCGTGCGTCAAGTCAGTTGCCGCACGTCAGGCATTGCGCCGCGAGGTCGATCCGCGCACCACCAGTTCGTGCTGCAGGCGATTGTGGACCGCGTCGCCGCTTCCGGCGAAGAGCAGCTCGGTGGCGGCATAGGCCAGTTCGCGCACCGGCTGACGGATCGTTGTCAGGGGCGGCCAGACGAGTTGGGCCAGAGGGGTGTCGTCAAAACCGGCCACCGACAGGTCCATCGGCACCTCCAGCCCGATCCGGTGCGCGTAGGAAAGGACCCCGGCGGCCATATCGTCGTTCGAGGCGAAGATCGCGCTGGGCTTGTCGCGGAGTGAAAGCAGTGCTTCGGCAGCCCGCATCCCGCTCGCAAAATCGAACTCACCGGGGCGAACCAGCGCGGGCTCATAGGCAATTCCGGCCCGGTCCAGCGCGCGGCGGTAGCCGAAGTGGCGCTGATCGCTCGCCATGTGATTGGGGTGACCGATTACAAATCCGATCCGGCGATGTCCTTGATTTATCAGGTAAGTCGTCATGTCGTCGGCGGCTTGCGCGTCGTCCATGAAGACCGAACTGGTCAGCGCGTGGTTGGTTCCCGGCGAAATCCGCACGAACCGGATCCCCCGCCGGTCGAGTTCTTCCAGCGCAGCCGGGGCATCGGTGACCGGGGAGGAGAGGATCACGCCGTCAACATGGGTCTCGTCAATCAGCCCGCCGATTTCCTGCGCCAGCTGCGGCGAGGCGACATCGACCGGCTGCGCCAGCATCCGCACCCGTTGCTCCTTGCAGCGCTGCCAGACGCCCTCTTGCACTGCCGACATGTAATAGGGACTGTGATTGTCATAGATCAGCGCGATCTGGAACGAGCGCGATCCGGCCAGTGAACGGGCAGCTATGCTCGGGCTAAAGTTCAGCTCATCGACCGCGGCCTGCACCTTGCGGCGGGTTTCCTCGCGCACGTAGCGCTCATTGTTAAGCACGCGGCTGACGGTCTTGATCGAAACCCCGGCCCGTTCAGACACATCCTTGATCGTCAATCGCATGGCAAAAAAGTAACAGGTGCGGGCGAATTCGCAACGGACAAAGCGGAATGGCTCTTTCGCGCTGCCCGATTTTGTGACAAGGCTGTCAGAAATAGCGCGACTTAGGGAGAGAGAGCTTGTCGCAGACCGTGCGTTACGGCCTCGTCGGAACCGGGATGATGGGTGTCGAGCACATCCAGAACCTTGCGATCACGCCGGGCGCGGTGGTGACGGCGCTGGCCGATCCCGTCGAAACTTCGCTCGGTTGGGCGAAGGCTGCGCTGGGGGACAAGGCCGATGGCGTCGTCGCATTCGGCACTTCGGCGGAACTCGCCGCATCGGGCCTGTGCGATGCGGTGATTGTTGCCAGCCCCAACCATACGCACCGTTCGGTGCTGGAGCCGCTGTTCGATGCGGGCCTGCCGATCCTCTGCGAAAAGCCGCTGGCTACCACCATTGCCGACGCACGCTGGGTGGCGGAACGCGCCGCGCAAAGCCCGGCTCCGTTCTGGACCGCGATGGAATACCGCTACATGCCGCCCGCGGCGCGGTTCATCGAGCAGGTCCACGCCGAGCGGATTGGGCCGCTGCGGATGCTCTCGATCCGCGAGCATCGCTTTCCATTCCTGCCCAAAGTGGGGGACTGGAACCGCTTCTCGGAAAACTCGGGCGGCACCATGGTGGAGAAGTGCTGCCACTTCTTCGATCTGATGCGGCTGATAGTGCGCAGTGAGGCGGTGCGGGTCTATTGCTCGGGCGCGATGGACGTGAACCACCTCGATGAGCGTTACGACGGCCGTACGCCCGACATCATCGACAACAGCTACACCACTGTAGATTTCGCCAACGGTGTGCGCGCGATGCTTGATCTCTCGATGTTCGCGGAAGGAGCGGAAAATCAGGAGGAAATCACTGCCGTGGGCGACAAGGCCCGGCTCGATTGCCTGATCCCCGAAGGTAGTCTGGTTTACTCGCCCCGCACCGGCTTTCACCAGCCCAAGGCGGTCGAGCGCGAACATGTCGCGGTCGATCCGGCGATCCTCGCGGCGGGGCACCATCACGGTTCGACCTGGTATGAGCATCAGAAATTCAACGCTGCCGTGCGCGGTGAGGGTGAGGTGGAAGTAACCGCCCACGATGGCCTTATGGCCGTCGCGATTGGCGCTGCGGCCGAACTCAGCGCGCGCGAGAAGCGCGTGGTCGAAATGTCCGAATTCGGTTTTTGAACAACGATAAGATCTAGGAGGAGAACCCCATGAAATCGCTACTCAAGGCTTCGACTGCACTGGTCCTTGCCAGCATTGCCATGCCGGCTTTCGCGCAGGATGCGGCGGCGGATGAAGGCGCGGAAAGCCCGGGCATCATCGTGACCGCGCAGAAGCGCGAAGAAAACCTGCAGGATGTGCCGATTGCCGTCTCGGTGGTCGGCGGTGAGCAGCTTGCCAATGCCGGTTCGCTCTCGCTGGAAAACGCGCAGTACCTCGTCCCCTCGCTCAACTTCCGCAAGGCAGGGACCACGCTCAACCAGGCGCTGTTCCTGCGCGGGGTGGGCACGATCAACTTCTCGATTGCGGCAGAGCCCTCGGTTGCCGCCGTGCTCGATGGCGTGGTGCTGAGCCGCGCGGGCGAAGGCTTCACCGACCTCTTCGACGTTGAGCGGATCGAAGTGCTGCGCGGCCCGCAGGGCACGCTGTTCGGCAAGAACGCCTCGGCAGGGGTGGTCAGCATCGTCACCCGCAGCCCGACCGACCGGTTTGAAGCCATCGCAGAAGCCACGATTGCCGAAGGCGGCGAATATCGCGGCCGCGTGACGCTGAACCTGCCGATGGGCGACAATATCGCGGGGCGCTTCACCGGCTTCTACAGCGAGTATGATGGCAACATTCGCAATCTGACCACCGGTCAGGACGTGAACGGCTTCCAGCACTATGGTTTCCGCGGCGTAATCGAAGCGGAGCTTGGAGCCCTGACACTGACCCTGCGCGGTGACTGGCGCAAGGCGGATGACGATTGCTGCGGCGAAATCATCGGTACCATGCCGACCAATGCTGCCGCCACCGTGCTTGCCCCGACCATGATCGCAGGTGAGGATACCCGCGCGGTGATGCAGAACCTGACCACCGCGACACTGGAAGAAAGCTGGGGCGTTTCGCTCCAGGCCGATCTGGACGTGGGCGATCATACGCTCACCTCGATCACCTCGTACCGTGGCTGGGACAACACCGAAATCCGCGACGGTGACTGGCTCGATCGGCCCTATGTCGGGCTCAACCAGCTGCATGACAGCGGCCCGCAGTCGAGCAAGACTTTCACGCAGGAACTGCGCATCACTTCGCCCAGCGGCGGTTTGATCGAATATGTGATCGGCGGCTATTACAGCCACGCCGAAAGCGACCGGACATTCAGCCGCTCGGTCGTGGTCTGCACCGCTTCAACTCTCGCGGCGGTAAATGGGGTGACGCCCTGTGCAACCACCGGCGGGGTTTCGACCTTCACCACCCCATTCGGCAGCGCCGATTTCGGTTCGGTGTTCAACAACCTCTCGGTCTTCGGGCAGGCCACCATCAACGTCTCTGATCGGCTGCGGCTGATCGGCGGGCTGCGCTGGACGCACGACAATCTCGACGTCTACCACATCCGCCGCACCACGTTGGCGGGGCCGGGGATCGGCGGGAACTTCGATGCCGGGGTTTACAACAATGGCGCGCTCGTGCCGCCGCCAGGCACCGGCTTCCTCACCGGCCCGTCGAACGGCATTCCCTTCACCGCCGAAACCTCGAATGACAATCTTTCGGGCAAGGCCGGGATCCAGTTCGACCTCAGCGACAACGTGATGGCCTATGGCAGCTACACCCGCGGCTACAAGGGGCCAGCCTATAACGTGTTCTTCAACATGGCCAACCAGCACACCAACGTGATCGAACCGGAAACGGTCGATGCCTACGAAGGCGGGCTCAAGACCACGTTCCTGGACGGCGATCTGATCGTGAACCTGGCGGGCTACTATGCCCGGTATGAGAACTATCAGGCGAACAGTCCGGACTTTGTGAACGGCGTGCGCACCACCCGCCTGATCAACGCCGGTTCGGTTTCAACCTCTGGCTTCGAACTGGATTTCATCGCCAAACCCGCGCCGAACTTCGCGGTGACCGGCGGCCTTGCTTACAACAAGGCCAAGGTTGTGCAGTTCAACCTGCCGGTCGGGGCCGATGCTTCGGCGCTGATCGCGCCGGGGACGCCACTGGCCAACGCGCCTGAGTGGAAGATGGCGGTTGGCTTCAACTACACTTGGGAAACCGGCGGTTTTGCCAATGTTGAGCTGGCCAGTAACCTTTCGATGCAAAGCGACCAGATCTACGAACTCTCACCCAGCCTCGCGACGCGGCTCGGTTCGACTGTGGATGGTTACTACACGCTCGATGCCTCGATCGCGTTGGTCGACCCGAACGATGCCTGGCGGATCATGTTCTTCGTCAAGAACCTGTCCGATCAGTCCTTCGCCAGCTCGATCATTTCGGGCGGACCGGGCGGTGCGTTCCGCTACATCATCCCTCGTGAGGCCGATCGCTATGTCGGCGTGACGCTGCGGGTGAATGTGGGGCAGTAAGTCGGTATGAAGTGAGGGGGTCGGCAACGAAACGCCGGCCCCTTCGTCTTTGGGAGCATAAGATGAAGCCGATCACCCCCGCGCTGCGCTGGACCCTGTTTGGACTGCTCAGCATCGCGGGGGTGTTCAACGCGATGGACCGCCCGATCATCGCGATCCTCAAGCCCGATATGTCGGCCGATTTCGGCTGGACCGATGAGGACTTCGGCAATCTGGCCTTCGTCACCCAGATGGCTGCGGCCTTTGGATTTTTGTTCACCGGCTGGATCGTCGACAAGCTCGGCGTCTGGCGCTCGATGATCGCCGGGGTCACCACCTGGAGCTTGGCTGCCATGGCGCATGGCTGGGCGGTTTCGGCTTGGCAGGTCGTCGCCGCGCGGGTGGGCCTCGGCGCGACCGAGGCGGTGCAGACCCCGCTCAACATCAAGACAATCGCCACGTTGTTCGAACCTGATAAGCGTTCGTTCGCGGTAGGAGTCGGCACGGCGCTCGCTGGCGCGGGGACGATTGCGATGCCGTTTTTCATCCCCCCGCTGGCCGCCGCAATTGGTTGGCGCGGGGCGCTGATCTTTGGCGGGGTCGCAGGATTTGTCACATTGGCGATCTGGCTGTGGTTTGCGCGCGGGATCACCTTTGACGATGGGGCGGTCGACCCGAGCGAGGACGCTTCGCTCAGCGCCGACGATGGTTCAAGCTACGGCGCGATCTTGGCCAACGTGAAGACCTGGGCGATCGTCATTGCCAAGGCCTTGTCCGATGCAACCTGGTGGCTGATGGGGTTCTGGCTGCCGGATTTCTACCGCAAGACCTTTGGCCTCACCACCGAGGAACTGGCGGTCCCGCTGGCACTCGCCTTCCTTGGCTCGGGCGGCGGCGCGTTGTTTGCGGGTTGGGCTTCAACCCGGCTGCTGGAGCGCGGCTGGCACGTCAATCGCGTGCGCAAGACGGTGATGCTGGTTTCCGCGCTGATTGTGTTGCCGCTGCCGATCGTGCTGTCGCTCAATGCGTTCTGGCCGGTGGCGGTGATGATGGGCGTGGTGATGGCGGGCCATCAGGGCTTCTCGCTCTCGCTGTTCTCCACCATCACCGACGTGGTCCCGCGTGCCAAAGTTGGCCGGGTTACGGCTTTCGGCGCCTTCTGCGGCAATATGGCCGGGGCCGGGATTTCGAAAATCACCGGCACCGTGCTGGCGGCCGGGTTGGGCTTTACCCCGCTGTTCCTGTTCGCGGCGATCTCCTATCTGCTGGCGCTGGGCTGGTTGCAGCTGCTGATGCCGCGGATCGAACGGGCCGAAGCGGGCTGAACGATCAGGTCAGGTAGGCCGCGTTGTAGCGTTCGACTGCTTGGGCCAGCACAGAGATCGCCAGCGTCTCCGGATCGCGCATTGAGGGGATCACGCCAATCGGCGCGGTGATCCGCGCGAGCATCGCGTCAGTCGCTCCCATGGCGCGCAGCGCCGCGCACCGCTGACGATGCGTCACATGGCTGCCCATTGCGCCGATGTAGAACGCCTCGCTGGCGAGCAACTGCCCCAGCAGCGGCGGCTCCCAATCGTGATCGTGGAACAGCACCGCCGCTCCGGTCCAGCGGTCGAGCGGCAGAGCGGGAAGTTCGGTCTGCGACTTGAGGGTGATTGTATGGCAGCCGCGCTGCTCGGACCGTGCGCGCTGATCCGAATCGGGCGATACGACCACGACTTCGGCCCCGGTCGCCAGAGTCAGGTCGCGCAAGGCATCGATCGCTGCAGCATGGCCAATCGCCAGCAAGCGGAGCGGCGGAATGTGGGTGACGCAGGCTTGCTCGCCGCTATGCCGGATGCCGAAGCGCGCCGTTTCGGTGGGGCCGATGGAAATCGCTCCGTCCGCTGCAAGGTGCAACGCAAAGGGTACACGCTGATTGAAACGGGCAATCGCTGCAGTACCGAAATCCGCATCGCGGACCTCGCAAAACCACAGATCGACGCTGCCCCCGCAGGGCAGGCGCAGATCGATATTGCTCGATCCGGCCCCGATGCGCACCCGGCGCGGGGTGCCTGCGGCCAGCATCGCCTGCGCCTCGCTCACCACTGCCGCCTCGATGCACCCACCCGACAGCGAACCGGCGTAGCTGCCATCCTCGGCCACCGCCATGTGGCTCCCCGGGTTGCGGACCGAGGCTCCGGTTGTATGCATCACCGTGACCAGCGCGATCCGGCGGCCCTGCGCTTGCTGGCTGGCGATGAAGGCAAAGAGCTCACGGGGATTGTACATGAAGGCTCGGCGATCCGGAGCAGCAAAGGGAAGGGCGGTCATTGCCTGACAATGCAGTTCCGATCCAGTCCATCGCGCTGCTGCTGTTGGCGGCGGGCAGGGCTCAGCGGTTCGGGCGCGACAAGCTGGCCGAGCCGGTTGCCGACCGGCCGCTGTGCCAACACGCCGCGCTGGCCTATGCGGGAATGCCCTTCGCGCGCCGGATCGCGGTGGTGCGCGCTGATGACTATGGCCTGACGGAGCTGGGCTTCGAATGCTTGAACGTACCAGCCGAAAATGCAGCGATGTCGGCTTCGATTGGCACGGGCATTACGACGCTGACCGTCGATCCAAAGGTTGAAGCCGTGCTGATCGCGCTAGGCGATATGCCGCTGGTCCCGCCAGACCACGTGGCCCGGCTCATCGCGGAGTTCGACGGGAGCGCCATTGCAACCGCGATCGGCAATCGTTCCCAACCGCCGGCGCTGTTTGGTCGCGGCCATTTCGCAGCACTTCAGGCGCTGGAGGGAGACCGCGGCGCGCGCCAGTTGCTTGGCAGCGCCAGGACAATCGAAGCGGACCCGGCGCTGTTCATTGATACCGATACCGAGCTTGATCTCGCACAGGTCAAGGCAATCATGTCCTCACGTTAGCGAGGGGCCGAAGGCTTAAGGGATGCTGCCATCTGTGGCAGCCAGATGGGGAATGGCAAACGGCGCCATCTTGCCATTGTCGTGACCCACACCCGGCGCATAGGCAATCCGCCAGCCAAAGAGCGAGGTCGCATCGGTCTGCGCCTGGGCAGCGGCGAAGAAGGCCTGTCCCCGCGCCAGCCGTGTCAGCCCTTGGGCATCGGCTTCGGCTGTGGTGCGCAGATTGGGATCGGCGCGATCGGTATCGGCAGTGCCGAGCATGATCGTGAGCGGTCGGCGAAATGCCGTGCGCGGCGAGACCAGTCCGGCAGCGGCACCGCCCCAGCCATAGGGGAAAGCTGCATCGCTGGGCATGGTGTACCAGCCCGAGTTCGCCGAGACCGCTGCTTCCAGCCGGGGCGCCTCGGCAAAGGCGACAAAGCGGTGAACGAACTGTCCCCCCGCCGAATGGCCGTAGAGCGCGTAACCTCGCTGGGTCCCGCCGAGGCGACAGACAATCTCGTCAAACAGGGGCTCGATTGCCGAGAACGACCACTGCGATGGCGGGTTTCGCTGGCCCTCACGGTCGAAAATATTGCCCAGATTGTAAGATTCGGTGGTGGGGAAGTCTTTCCTGCCAAACGTTGGCACCACGACGATCAGGCCGTGTTGCTCGGCCAGATCGCGCCATTCGTCGCGGTAGCGATCACCGTCGCGGTTGACCCCGTGCATCACAAAGACGATCCGGCTGTCCGCCTTGGCTGCACGCGGCTTGTGCAGGTAAACCGGCAGCTTGGGGCCTGCCCAGCCGGAGAATTCGATCTGTGATGATCCGGCTGCAAGCTCCGGACAATCGCCCGCGCGAGCGGGAGCCGCCGCCGGAAGCGGGTGGCTCAAGGCGGGGATCAGGGTCTGCGCCAGCGTTTCGGCCGAAGAGCGGACTGCGGCAAGATCGGCATCGTCGGCAACCTCATAGGTATAGGCCGGGATGCCGTAAGCGCTGTTGAACCAGTTCTTCGCGGTGCCGGAACCGGGGTTCGCATCGCGCTGGTCGATCGTGAAGCGGTAGCCGGCCAAGGCCGCTTCCTTGCCACCCAGCCAGGCATCGCGAAACTGTCGGCCTTGCTCAGAGGCTTCACTGCCCTGCACGTAGAAGACATTGCGATTGGTCGAATGGAAATCGAGCATGAGGACAGGTTTGACGCTGGTCGGCAGCTTTGCCAGCCAATCACCCACCGCGCGCGTCTCTGGCTGGCTGAACACGCCCCAGTCACGGTTGAGATCGACCCCTCCCAAATTAGCGCGCCAGTGCCCCCGGGCCACGCCATCGGGATTGAGCAGCGGTACGATCAGGAACTGAAACTGGGAGCTGTCGATCTTCCCCGACCCGATCATTGTCGCCAGGGTGCGCGTAAAGGTGTCCATCGCCACCGCACCCGTCACCTCAGGCGGATGCTGGCGGCCGAGCAGAACGATAAGACGCGGGGCATTGGCGCTGCCCAGACGGACAGCTTCAACCGGGCGTCCATCCAGCGAATGCCCCAGCACAATTCGCTGGCCCTTGCCGCTCTCAGCCAATTCTTTGAGTTGCTTGTCGTAATAGCTCGCTGTCAGCAACGGCTGCGCGCTGACGATGCCATCGCCCGGTGGCAGCGTCAGCGATACCGCGCTGCCATCCGCCGCGACGACCACCGCAAAGTCCGCCAGATTGCCTTTCCCCCGCCATTGCGGCGCGTAGCGATGCTTTGCGCCCAGGTACCGCACCGTCACGTTCAACTTGCCGCCGTCGGCCGTGGTATAGCGAAAGGCGTACCAGGGGCTGGGATTGATCGGCGGCAGATGCTCGGGCGTGACCAGGATCGATATCGTATTTGCGTCGACCACCTGGCAGGTCGAACGCGATGCTCCTTCGAAGTCAAAATGAACGCTGCCCTGTGCCGTCCGGCACCCTGACAATGCTGGCTTGGAAGCCGCAGCGACTGTGGGCGATGCGGGCGGCTGCGCGATGACAGCCGCCCCCAGCCCCGCCACTACCGACGCAGCCAACACCCGCATCAGTCTTGGCAACGGGATCACTTCAGAACTTCTTGCGCAGCTCAACATGGAAGACCCGGCCGCGAGCGGTGTGAAGCTCGCTGAAGAAGCCATAGGTCTCATCGGCGAGCGGCGGATCCTCGTTGAACAGGTTGTTGATCCCGAAGCGCAGCCGGGTGCCGTCAAGCGCCGTGTCGTTGTTGATCGTGTAGGAGATCGACAGATTGACCAAGAACTGATCGGCGACCCGGTAGAAGTTGGCATTGGGATCGTTGGAGACCAGCAACACATCGCGTACCACGCTGGTATCCCATACTTCACCGGTATACTGGCCGAACAGACCCACTTCGACTGGGCCGCTCTCCCAGTTGATCGACCCGCTGAGCCGCCATTTGGGCCGTCCATCAAGCTCGAGCAGTTCGCCCAGACCGCCAACCGTAACGTCGGCCGGGAGCGTGCCATTGGCAACCGCTGCCACCAATTCCTCGCCTTCTGCGCTGGCAGTCTGGACGAAGCTATTGAGCCGTGCGGCATTGAGCCGAAGCCGGAAATCGCCGATCCCGAAGTTCGGAACGCGATAGGACAGCCCGAAGTCCCACCCGCTCGAAACCCGGCTGTCGAGGTTCAGATAGGGATCGAGCACCTGGATGATCCGGCCCGCTGGGGCCAGGCCGGTGCCGGTGAACAGCGCGATGTCATCGGCAGTCGGCGCTGCGCGGATGACATTCGGATTGGTGCTGCCGTTGAGGCGGCGCAGCAGATCGAGCGCGATCGCGTTGTCATCGCCAAAGGTGCCGACCAGATCGGTCTGCTTCACGCGCCAATAGTCGGCAGTGAGCGTAAGGCCGGGAATGAACTCCGGCTCGAGGACAATGCCAAGGTTGATGCTTTCGCTGTCCTCGGGCCTCAGGCTGCGCGCACCCGAGCGGAAGCTGATCACGCCTTGTCCCGGGCAGGCATCGAGGCTGGAGAGGAGGCCCTTCCTCACCTGTGCCTGACAGATCACGAAATCATCACGGGTGTTGGACCGGGTGGTGCCATCATCGTTGACCTGAACCAGGTTGGGCGCGCGGAAGCCTTGCGACCATGCGCCGCGGAACGTGATGCCCGGAAGCGTCGTCCACGAAGCAGCGACGCGCGGGACCACCGCCGTTGCGTCAATATCCTGAAAACGTTCGACCCGCCCAGCCAGCTGGACATTGAATGCTTCAACCAGTGGAATGTTCATTTCCGGGCTGACCAGCGGCACAAACAATTCGGTGTAGGCCGAGAAGACGGTGCGCGTGCCATCGGTGTCGGGTGATGGGCTGGTTCCCGCCACGTCGCTGCCGTTGAACACGCCAGTTACGCTGTCGGTAAAGGTGATCGTACCGTCGAGGCGCGGATCGCGATCGTCAAAGAACGTCTCGCGCCGCCATTCAACACCGGCGGCGATCCCGACATTACCGCCGGGCAAAGTGAACAGGTCGTCACGGCTGATCTTGAAGTCTGCCAATGCCAGACTGGTGCCGCCCTTGCGGAATACATTGATCCGGAAGGTATCGATCACAGCGGCCGGGTTGGGGGTGCAATCACCCTGGCCCGGATCGGTCAGGCAGCCGCCGTTGAACGGGTTGTAGGCGTCTGGCGTGGTGCGGTTGATCGACTGCTGCATCAGCGTGAGCGAAACGCGGTTGGTTTCCAGATCGGTTACCCGTGCTTCGGAATAAACGAACCCGGTATCGAAGTCCCACGCGCCGAAATTGCCGCGCAGACCGCCGACAAAGCGGTACGAATCCTTGTCGACGAACACCCCGCGGTTGCCGGCATCGACAAAGCGGTAACGCTCCATAATCACGTCCGCCCCGCCAGAAGGGATCGTGGTGCCGGGCAGGCGGTTGGGGTTGGCCCCGCCGCCGGCCAAAGTGGTGGGCCCGAACGGGTTCCAGTAGGCTGTCCGCGAAATCCCGACCGGCACCGCGCTGAGGATCGCCGAAGCATCGTTGATCCGCTCATTCTCCGAGCGGTAATAGCTGCCTTCCAGATAGAGCTCGATGTTGTCGGTCAGGTCATAATTGAACAGGGCCATCGCGCTGTAGCGCTGCTTGGCGCTGATCAGGGTGTTGCCGAAAATCGTGTTGTAACGAACGTCGGTAGTCGGCGTCTCGCCGTTGCGCGCGCAGATGCCATTGCGGAAGTCCATCCGGCAGCCGGGGAAGGTGCTGGGTTGCAAATAGAAATCGTCGTCGTTGATCGGGGTGCGGCTGTTGGGTGAGGTCTGGATATCGAACTGCCCGAAGGGGCCGAAGGTGTTGCGGTTGTTGAACGAAGCGTCGCCTGCGAAATCGGTTCCGGCAACCAGCGGCAAGCGATTGTCATCGCGCGAATAGCTGCGCTTTGAAGCCGGCAGGCCGTTCTCCTTGAAGTACCCGCCATAGAGCGTCAGATTGCCGCGTCCGCCGCCAAAATCGAACCCGAAGCCCCCGCTGAGCGAATAGCTGAACAGGCTGGTCCCGTCCGAAGCACGCCAATCGGCTTCCACGAAGCCGCCGCGCATGTTGCCCTTGAGGACCGTATTGATCACCCCGGCAACCGCATCCGCACCGTAGATCGCCGAGGCTCCATCGCGCAGCACTTCGACCCGGCGCACACTGCCCGGCGCGATTTCGTTGGTATCAGGGCTGACCACCGGGACCAGCAGTTCGGTCTGGAAGCCAGGGTGCAGGTTCATCCGCCGCCCGTTGATCAGCAGCAGCGTGTTGCCGGTGCCCAGGTCGCGCAGGTTGACCGAGCCGACATCGCCGCGCACGTTGTTCTGCGTGGTCGCATTCTGCTCATTGAAGGCCACCGTGCCCGTCTGCGGCAGCGCCCGGAACAGCTCGTCGCCCGATGAAGCCCCGGTGTTTTCGACCTGCTGCTCATCCAGCACGGTCACCGGCAGCACATCGTTGATCTGTGCGCCCTGAATCTGTGTTCCCGTGATAATGATCGCCGGTTCGGCTTCTTCGGTGGCTTGCGGCGGCGGGGCAGCGGTATCCTGCGCCTGCGCCATTGTTGCCGTCATCAATGCGGTCGTGCTGAACAGCGCCAGCTTGCGGAGCACCTTGGTTGCCATCGTCTATTCTCCCTGCTTGTCTTGTCGAATCCTTGCCGAACCGAACCACTTGAGGAACATGTCCGGCCATTGGCTTAACACCTGGTCTGGGTTGCCCAGCCCCCAGCCATGCCCGCCATCGCGGAACAGGTGCAATTCCACCGAAGCCTTTGCGGCATAGAGCTTTTCAAACAGCAGAATGCCATGACCCGGCGGGGTAATAGTGTCGTCTGCCGCTGCGAAGATGATCGTCGGCGGCGCATCGGCGCTGGCGTAGGTATCAAGCGACCAGGCGTCTTGCGCTTCGATCTTGGGGTTTCTGCCGATAATCTCGCGCCGGGTGCGCGTGGATTCATAGGGCGTCCGCAGCGACACGACCGGAAACAGCAGCACCGAAAAGTCGGGGCGCGCGCTGGCCTTCTCATGGCTGTCAGTCCCGGCATAGAGTGGGCGCTTGGGCTGGAGCGCGGTGAAGCCAGCCAGGTGCCCGCCGGCCGAGAAACCCAAGATCCCGATCTGCTTGGGATCGACCCCAAACTCGGCCGCGCGGCTGCGCACGATCCGCATCGCCCGCTGTGCATCCATGAACGGGGCAGTGGCTTCCCAGCCGTCGTTGGGCAGGCGGTAGATCAGCTCGAACACCGTGAAGCCGCGCTGCTGCAGCCAGCGGGCGGTCGGCGTGCTTTCCTTGAGCAGCTGGATCCGGAAGTACCCGCCACCGCCGCAAATGACCAGTGCTGCACCGTTGGGCTTGGCCGGACGGTAGACCCGCAGGCGCGGGGTCGAGATATTCGAAAGCGCCCCAAGGCCCGCGCCTTCGGTGCCCAACCTTTCGGGTCCGGTCGGTCCGCCACGGCCCGGTGCACGTCCTGGCCACAGGGGTATCTCTTCCGAATCTTGCGCCAATGCCGGAGCCGCACTGCCCAGCGCGACCGTACCCGCAGCGGTCAGCGCTGAAAGGTTGGCCAGAAGGGTGCGGCGCCCAATCATGCCGGCTTGCTCACCGCCGCCGCCAAGGCTTCGCTGTGCGGGCCACTGCGCTCGTGGCGTTCGATATCGTCCTCGGGCAGCGACAGGGCTTTGCCAGCCATGGCGGCAGCCAGCCGTTCAGTATCGAGCGCGCCTTCCCAGCGGGCGACCACAATTGTCGCCACGGCATTGCCAATGAAGTTGGTCAGTGCGCGGCACTCGCTCATGAACCGGTCGATCCCCAAGATCAGCGCCATCCCCGCCACCGGCACCGAGGGCACCACCGAGAGCGTCGTCGCCAGGATGACAAAGCCCGCCCCGGTCACCCCCGCCGCGCCTTTGGAGCTGATCATCGCAACCAGCACTAGTGCGAGCTGCTCGGACATGGAAAGGTCGATGCCTAGCGCCTGCGCGATGAACAGCGCGGCCAGCGTCATGTAGATATTGGTGCCATCGAGGTTGAACGAGTAGCCGGTCGGCACGACCAGCCCGACCACAGACTTGCGCGCGCCGGCGATTTCCATCTTTTCCATCAGGCTGGGCAGCGCCGCTTCGGACGAGGAGGTGCCGAGCACCAGCAACAGCTCTTCGCGAAGGTAGCGGATCAGACTGAAGATCGAGAACCCTGCCAGGTAGGCCACCAGCCCCAGCACAACGATCACAAACAGCAGCGAAGTGAGATAGAAGGTGGCGATCAGTGCCGCGAGATTCTTGAGCGAATCGATGCCGAACTCGCCAATGGTAAAGGCGATCGCACCGAAGGCCCCGATCGGTGCCAGCTTCATCAGCATGTGCACCAGCTTGAACACCACCACGTTGAATGAAGCGAGGACATCCAGCACCAGATCGCTGTGCGGGCGGGTGGCAGAGAGCGCCAGCCCGGCCAGGATCGCGACCAGCAGGACCTGCAGGATGTTGCCCTGGGTCATCGCGCTGAACAGAGTTTCGGGGATGATGTTCAGCAGGAACGCCGCAATCGTCTGGCCTTCGGCGGTGTTGGCATAACCTTCGACCTTGCTGGCATCGAGGGTGGCGGGATCGATGCCGAGTCCCGCTCCGGGTTGCACGACGTTGCCCACTACCAGCCCGATGATCAGCGCCAAGGTGGAGAAGAACAGGAAGTAGACAAAGGCTTTGCCGGCCACGCTGCCAACCGAGGAAAGATCGCGCATCCCGGCGATGCCGGTGGCGACGGTCAGGAAAATGACCGGGGCGATGATCATCTTGACCAGTTTGATGAAGCCATCGCCGAGCGGCTTCAGCGCGCTACCCAGATCGGGGAAAAAGTGCCCCAGCAGCGCCCCGAGACAGATCGCCGCGAGCACTTGGACATAAAGCATGCGATAGAAGGGCCGCCGGGCCGGAAGTTCGTCCGATTTCGCCTGTGCTGCCATGGCCCCCATAAATTCCCGCTCCCCCGATCAGCGTCATCGCGCCTGTCAGACCACACTAGGCCGAACCTTTCCTGCAACAATGGAAATCTCCTTCCCAAGAGAAACGAATTTAAACAATAGTTTAGACTATAAAATCGCGTTGGAATTCCGATTTTTCAGACAAATGACTGGCCATTTTTGCGGATTTCTGGAATTCCTGAAGTGGCTCTCCCCAAGGGATAGCTGAACGGAGCGGTTTCAGATGGTGGGCAGTTGGCGACCTTGACGCTTCAGCACAACAGCACTGTGCGGCCCGGGCGCCGATACCTGCTGGTCATTGGGATTGCAGCGACTGTGCTCGTGGCGGCGCTCGGCTTGCTGGTGCTCGATCGCGCCATGCGAACCGCAGCGCTGGGCGAAGCTGAGCGGGCTGCGCAAAACGAAGCTGCGATCCTCGCTGCAGGGCTGGAAAGTGAGCTCGACAAGATCAGCCTTGTTCCCTTGGTACTGGCGCGTGATCCGCAGGTGCAATCGCTGCTGGCTGGTAACCGGTCCGAATTGAGCGGCCTCAATGATCGGCTTGAGCAATTGGCCGGGCAGACCGGCGCGGCCGCCATCTACTTGATGGACCGTAAGGGCCTGACTCTTGCGGCGAGCAACTGGCAGCAGCCCGACAGCTTCATCGGTTCGACCTACAATTTCCGCAGCTATTTCCGCGATGCGTTGCAAGCAGGGACGGCGAGCGAATTTGCCCTGGGGACGGTCAGTCGCAGGCCTGGGCTATACATCACCCGGTGCGTCGACGGCTCCTCGGGGCCTGCCGGGGTGGTGGCAATCAAGGTGGAATTCGATCAGCTTGAAGCCAGCTGGGCGAAGGCCACATCCGGGGTCTATGTGACCGATCCTGAAGGCGTCATTCTGGTCACCAGCAAGCCGGATTGGCGGTTCGCTACAGTTCGACCGGCCCATCCAGGTGAACGCGATGCGCAGCAGGATCTGCGCCGGTTCGGCACGGCGGAGCTGCGCCGGTTTGAGCCGGACACGGGCGATTCAGGCCTGCTCGCCGCACCACTGATCGATACCGGACATCCTGTTGCACCGTTCGGCTGGGAACTGCATCTGCTATCCGATCCAACGCCTTCGCTCGCCGCAGCAACAGCCAATGCGCGGTTGCTGTGGTTGGTGCTGCTGGTGCTGCTTGGTGTCACTGCGGCTCTGGCCGTCCTCGCCCACCGGCGCAGGCAGGCCAGGATAACCGCCGAGTTGAACGAGCGGACCTTGCAGCTGCGCGACCAGTTGCAGCAGGCGAACCGGCTTGCCACGCTTGGGCAAATTACCGCCGGTGTCGGGCACGAGATCCGCCAGCCCGTCGCCGCCATCCGCATTCTGGCCGAGACTGGCGAGCGGCTGGTGGAACGCGGAACGATCGATGAAGCCAGCGCGAACTTCTCGCGAATTGCCGCGCTGACAGACCGGATCGGAACGATCACCGATGAGCTGCGCCGGTTCAGCCGCCGGAGCAACCGCGTACCGCGCGAAGTGGCGCTGCGGCAGGTCATCGATGGCGCGCTCCTGCTGCTGCGCGAGCGGATCGCCCAACAGGGTATCGACCTGGTCCGCCCGCCTGAAGCGGCGCTCGATGCGATGGTCCGCGGTGAACACGTCGCGCTGGAACAGGTGCTGGTCAATCTGCTGCAAAATGCGTTCGATGCGGCTGGTCATCAGGGCCGGGTCACTCTGGAGGTAGTTGAAGCGAACGACTTCATCCGTCTTTCGGTCAGCGACAATGGCTCCGGACTCACGCAAGAGCAGCGCGCCAGCCTGTTCCAGCCCTTTGCCACCAGCAAGGCCGACGGGCTGGGTCTGGGTCTGGTGATTTCGCAGGATATCATGCGCGGGCTGGGTGGGGATCTCCTGGCTGATCATGCCGATCAGGGCGCGCGCTTCACCATGGTGATTCCCCGGTTATGACCGAGAGCAGGCCTGCAAGCGTCTTTCTGATCGAAGACGATGAGGCGCTTGGCCCAGCCGTAGCTGCTGCCTTGCGGCTGGACGGGATGGAAGTCTCGCTGTTTGCTGAGGCCGAGGCCGCATTGCAGGCCTTGCCCGATGATTTTGACGGCGTCGTGGTCAGCGATGTGCGCTTGCCGGGCATGGACGGCCTGGCCCTGTTTGCCCGATTGCAAGCTCGTGATGCCGAATTGCCGGTGATTTTCACGACCGGCCACGGCGATGTGGAGATGGCGGTCGCCGCGATGAAGGACGGGGCGGTCGATTTCCTTACCAAGCCCTATTCGTCCGCCGTGCTGATCCGGGCGATACAGGGCGCTGCCGCGCGGCGACGGCTGGTGCTGGAAAACCGCCGACTGCGCGAAGCCTTGCAACGGCAAGCGCACGAGAAGTTCATAGGCAGTTCCGATTTTGCTGTGCGGCTGCGCAGTACTGTCTCGGCAGTCGCCCAAGCGGAGGTCGATCTGGTGATCGAAGGAGCGGGCGGCACCGGCAAGAGCTTCGTTGCGCAGTTGATCCACGAATTGGGTCCGCGCCGCAATCGGCCGCTGGTGACGATTGATGCCGGCGTTCTGACCCATCCTGATGCCGAACTGCTGTTATTCGGACGCGAGCCGGGTGCAGGCGGGCTGGCGCGAAGCGGTCTGATCGAACGGGCCAATGGCGGTACCCTGCTGATCGATCAGATCGAAACGGCCGGTACAGCAATGCAAGCGCGGCTTCAGTCAGTGCTGGAAACGCGTTCGATCCTGCCAGCCGGTGCGGAGCGTTTCCGCAAGCTGAACCTCTGCGTTATCGCCACGCGGAGTCTGCAGGAATCGGCCAGTCAGCAAGAACCGCAGCGGAGCCTGTTTCATGAGCGGCTGGCGGCTGTCAGGCTCATGCTGGTGCCGCTGGCCGATCGGCGCGAGGATATCGCGGCCCTGTTCCGGCACTGTCTGGCGCGGCACGAAGCGGCACTCGGCTTGCCGCACCGTAATGTTCCGGATGAAATGTGGCACCACCTGCAATCGCGGGACTGGCCGGGGAATGTGCGCGAACTGGATGCGCTTGCCCGAACCTGGGCCATCGGCCTCCATCTGCCCGAACAGGACTTGCCGGTTGCCCGGGAGCCCCGCCCGCTTCATCGGACAGTTGCCGAATTCGAACAGACGGTGCTCGAAAACGCCTTGCGATCGGTCGGCGGCAACGTCCTCGAGCTTGAGCGGCTTCTCGATACGCCGCGCAAGACGCTCTACGACAAGCTCAACCGCTATGGGTTGCGGCCCAAGTCATTCCGGTAGAATCCCAGCATCCCGGATCAGAACTTGCCGAGCAGGTTCACGAAGACACCGCGGCTGGTATAGCTCTGGTCGGTCAGGTCATCGGAAAAGTCGGAAATGCTGTAACCGATCCCGATCTTGGCGTTGTCGCCCAGGTGGCGGTAAATCGCGGCAAGTCCGCCCCAGCGGGAATCACCGGCGATGTCGTTGCTGAGGTAGCGGACTTCGACCAGTGCATCCCATTGCCGGACCGGGCGCCAGTCAAGCCGCAGCACGGCAAGATGGGTGTTGCTGGATACGAAAGTGTCCGATTGGCGGCCCAGCGAAACCTGCCCCTGCCGGTAGCCATACTTGCCTCCGATGGTCAGGGTATGACTCAGATCGAAGTTGGCGTCGATCGAGCCAATCACGCTGCGCTGTTTGGGCGCGGCGGTTTCCCCGCCAGCGGTGACCTGCCCGACTGGGCCCATGTCGCGGAAATAGTTGATCCGGGCGAGCATGTTGAAGCGGTCGTTGAGCACCGGGCGATAGGCGAAGCCAAGCACGCCTCCGATATAGTCAGCCGCGCGCAGCGAGGTGCCGTCGTCGTCGGCGATCGCCATGTTGAAGCGGCCAAGCGCGCGCCAGTCGGGGCTGACCTGGATCGAAGCCGTATTTCGCAACAACCAGACATTCTGATCGCGGCCCACACCGCGCTCAAACCGTGCTTCGACGGTTGAGCCGAATTGTACGCTCTCGGTAGTATAGCCGAACCCGAAGGTCCCGGCGGTGCGGCGGAACAGCCCGGTGGTGGCATCGTCGATCTGGCCGTTTTCGAAGCTGGCGCTGAAGCTCAGCTTCTCGTTCGGATCGAACTTCGCCCCGAAGCTGCGCATGGTGCTCGGCGCAGTGCCGCCATGGCCAATTCGGTTCTCGCCATAGATGCTCAGCGCGGAGCTGAACTTGTGGCGGGTGCCAACCGTCAAAGTGCCGCGATTGGAGCGGCTGAACAGGTTGACCGGTTCCAGCCCGGTGTCGGTGCGATCGGCGAGCAGCGAATAGCCAATATAGGCCTCCGAGCCAGCGCCATAGCGGCGGCTGAGCTGGATATCGGCGCCCAGCCCGCCATCGCCGCCCGAAAGCTCGGCAGCGAGTGACATGCGGTCGCTGATTTCGGCCTTCAAGCCAGCGCCGAAGCGGTCGTTGTCACGGCGAGAGGCATCCCGGTCGAGCGTGGCCTGGCCGAAGCCGTAGACCGACCAATTGCTTCCTTGCGGGGCATAGCCGAGCTGGACCGCCGCATCGCTGCGCGCGCCCACTTCGGTGCTGTTGTAGAGCAACCCGGCGACCTGATCGTCGTGTTGCAACCCCAGTTTGACTTCGAAACCGCCAGCGAATGTCTGGCCGAAATCGAAGCTCGCGACCCGGTGCGTACCTGCCGCCGCGCTCTTGAGTTCGTCGTATTTGGCCGCAACTGTCGTTCCGGTGCCGAGCGGAAGCGACAGCGCCGCTCCCCAGCGCGTGGTGTCGCTTTGCGTAAGCTGCGAGGGCGAAGCGAAACCCGCGTCGAAGCTTTCATAATAGGCCGAAGCACGCCCGCGATCACCGGTCTGGCCGGTCAATTCGGCAAAGTCGATCCCGGCTTCCAGCTTGTAGGCACGGGCCTTCACACCCGCGCTTCCTGGGGCGGTTATGGTGCTGAATGAAAGCCCACCATCGACCGAATTGGCCTGCCCGAAGGCCGGGCCATCGGTCTGGGCGATTTCGCCCTTGAGGTAGGTCCCGGCGGCAATCCGCAGCAAAGCATCGGCACCCAGCAGCGTCTGGTCGGCGCTGTCGGTGGTCTCACGCTGCGCGGTCAAGCCGAGGCGCAAGGTGTCACCCAGCCAGGCCGAACCGCGTCCGCCCAGGGTATAGCCATCGATGCTGCCAACCGGCGGCGTATATTCGTAGCGCACGACCAGCACCGGTACATTGCCGTCCGAACTGCCATCGCGGACAGTGGTCCCGGTTGAAGCCGTTGAAGCGAGCGGGCGCATCAGCGTGAGGCGGCCCTGGAAGTAATCGATGTCGTAGTCTTCCTGCGGCCGCAGCTCGCGCGTTTCCAGTACGACCCCGGTATCGCGATCGCGAACCTCGATCCTGACTCGCTCGGAGCCGACCGACAGATCCTGCCGCTGGAGGAAGTAAAGCGAACCCCCGGTGCCGCGCAGTTCTTCGCGCGCCGGAATGGTACCGGGATCTGAGGCAAAGGCCGTGAACTGGACGCGCCGCTCCCCGAACGATGTCGTCGCCATGCTCTTGTGATCGAAGGCAGCCCCGAAGAGCCCGCGATCGAGCGAGGCGAGTTCGGCCTGATTGATGTTCACCACATAGTTGCCAACCATCAGGCTGGTGTCGGCCTGCTGGAGCCGCAGATAGAATTGGCCCTGGGTCGGCGCATCCTCGACCAGAGTCGAATCGTCACCATAGGTCGTATAGAATTCGTTTGAGCTCAGCCGCCGCAGCAATTGGCGCGGATCCTTGCGATCAAGGTTGCTGAACATGTCCTCCAGCAGCGTCTCGCCGGTGTCGAGCGAGGCGGTGAGTTTCCACCCGTCGCCCCACTTGCCCTTGACGTAGAACGCCGCGCGGCTGGTGAGCGAATTGCCATCGGCCAAGGGGTCACCCGAAACTTCCACAGCGGTGGACGATCCGTCCATAGACCGTAGGGTCAAATCGCCCTGACCGACCACGAACCAGTCGCTGCGCGGAACCGCGATTTCGCGCGAAGTGGCAAAGGTGGTTTGCCCGTCTTGTTGCACGGTGACGCGCACGGCAGAGCTGTCGCGATCCACTAATTGCTGGGCGACAAACTTGCCGTCGGGATTGACCGGGACCAGTTGCCCGCTGACCCGGACAACGTCCTTGGCCGGGTCGGCCGTGCCGGAGACGGTGACCGTCGCGGTGCGATTCAGCTGAATGTTGCGGATCGCGGCTTCATCGACCAGCCCGAAGTTGGGGCGTGAGACTGGAGCGCTATCGTGATCGACCGGCGCCTCTAGCAGGGTCAGCTCTTCAGGCTTGGATTCGTCGAAGCGGCCCTTTTCGTCATAGGCGCGGAACACATAGAACAGCTCGCGCGGCGCGTCGCTGCTGGGCTGCCATTCGGCAAAGCCGTTGGCATCGGTGGCGACTGTGGCGAGCGGCTGCGAATCCGGCACTGCGCGGCCAGCGAAAATCCGCACCTCGCCGCGTGCGACGTAGCTGGGATAGTTGGTATAGGTCTGGAACTGCGCTGGCTGACCCGGCGCGACGGTGCGCTCGGCCCCGATCAGACCCACGGCCATTACTGGTTCGGCGGCATTGCCATCGGCGCGCACTTCGATGTCGTAATCGCGCGCGTCGTCGGCTGGCACCGGTTCGCTGCGAATGGTCAGGCCGCTGACGGGAGCATCCGCGCCTGTAGCTAGTGCAATTGTGCCGCTGGAAGTGCTTCCGCATGGATTGCGGACGGCCACCACAACGCCATCACAGGAATTCGGTTCGAGCATCTGGAGCGAGAAGCTGCCATCGCTCGCGACTGGCACGATCTGCCCGGCCACGGTCAATAGGTCAGCGCTGTCGGTCAGCACGCCGGCAACCTGCAGCGGGGCGAAGCTATCGGTGGCGATTCCTCGAATGGCGGCAGAATCCACCACTCCGAAGTCCGGGCGCGCGACCTTGGCTTTGCTTGGCAAGGCCCCTGCATGGAGCAGCTCGAGCGGCTGCGGGGCGGTCTCGTCAAAACGGCCGTTGCGGTCATAGACCCGCAGCACATAGACCATCTTTGCGCTGGCATAGGCGGTCGGGGTCCACCGGGCCACGCCATTGGCATCGAACTCGGCGGTGTAATGCGGCACACCGCTCGGTGAAACGCGTGCGTCGAAGATCCGCAGTTCGCTGCGAACCACCGCGCTGGGGTAGTTCGAATAGGCGATGAAGGTCGCAGACTCGCCGCGAATGACGGCAGTATTGTGTTCGACCAGGCCAACCGAAAGGACCGGGGCAACTGCGTGCGGGGCGGGTTCGGCGACGATGCGCTCGATACCAGCAATCTTGCCGCTGTTTGCGGTCGGGGCTGAGCTGGCAAAGCGCTCGATCCGGTCATGCGATGATTCGGCGGCTGGCGCCGACTGCGCCGTGCTGGCGTAGTTGGCGAATTCGAGCGTGCTGGCCTGGGCGGTAGCCGGGGCAAAGCCCACCGCCGCAATGAGCGAAATTCCTGAGACCAGCCGCGCACGGTTTGACAGTGGCTTGGACCGTTTGATGGAAGGGCTATGCATCGGTCTCACTCCCGCCCTGGCATGCCAAAGGCACGGGTTACGTTGGCTTCAATGACTGGCGCGGGTGCGTCCCAGTCCTTGCTGAATTGGCCAGCGAGCGCGGTCTTGACTGCTTCGGCGCGCTTTTCGGCAAGCGCCCAGTCCTCACTGCTTTGCGCGCGGTAGGTGATCTGGAAGACTAGCCGCGTCGCGTCCTTGGGCCGCAGCGTGGCGAGCTTCTGGACGATTTCAGGCCGCAGTGTTGCGGTTCCAGGCAAGAAGGCATTGGCATCGAGATCGAGCGCCGTGCTCGCAGCCTTTTGAACCCCGAAGTTGAGCTCGCTGATCTTGCCGCGGGTCAGGCGGATCGACTGCGGGTTGTCTGTGGTCGGTGCATAGCCAACCGGCACAGTCCGCACGTCGAGCTTGAGTACGAAGTTGGAGCCGATTGCCGCATCGGGCACGGCGGCGCAGGCGATGTGATAGCGCCCAAACTGATCGGTGGTGATCAGCTCGCCATTGACAGTGGCCAGCCGCGCACCCGGAATGCCGCGCTCGCCTTCATCCTGATAGCCGTTGCCGTTGAGGTCTTCATAGACCTTGCCGATCACTTCAGCGCAGTCGAACACCGTGCTGGGCACGATCGACACGACCGCCTGACCGCGGTTTGAAATTTCTCCGTCGTCCAGATCGTTGCGCGCGACACCTGTGTTGACCCGATCGCCGGTGGTGACGCCTGCGCCAACCACGGCTGTCAGCTGGTAGGTTACGGTGCCGTTGCCGGGGATCGTCTGACGTTCCCAGCGCAGTTCGCGGTCGCTGACCAGTGGTTCCACCGCCACGCCGTTCACCAGGGCGGAGCCGGGGACATATTTCAATCCCGGCGGCAAGATGTCGACCACATCGACCGCGCCGCGCTGCGCAGCTTCGGTGTTGCGAACGGTGATGGTGTAGGGGATCAAATCCCCGACATTGGCGGTGCGTTTGATGCTGGTCTTGGTGACCACCAAGGGCGCGCGAAGTGTGAAGGGATCGAGCGGGATATGATTGAAGATCACGTCCGGATCGCCTTGCGCCAGTCGAACTGACTGATACCAGCGCACGGGATCGGCTCCCGTCGGAGCAGTGATTGCGGCGCCAATCATCACCGGTCCCGGTCGCCCGGTCGGATCGAACGCGCCCGGCTCGGCCGGCAATACGCTCGATGGGGCCGAATAGCCCGTCGGCGGGGCGACTGAGATGGTGTAGACGGTCTCGCCCACCGGACACTGCGGTGCCGCACCTGGCAGCAGATCGAAACGGTAGAGCCCGCTCGAATCCGTCGGCTGGCTTTGCTGGGTGGCTGAGATGAAGCACGCACTAGGAAGCGGTGCGCCATTGGCCCCCAGCAAGGTGACGATTGCATTGCGTACCGGGGCACGCGTGATCGAATCGTAGATCACGCCCGAGGGATCGAGCGGCAGATTCTGGTCCGGCAGGGTGGTATTGGCGACCAGAGTCACATTCGGGATGACCCGGAACACCACGTTGCTTTCGGGGTTGCGGAACTGGATCGAATAGCCGCTGCCACTGAGCAGGCCATCGAAGCGATAGTTGCCCGAGGAATCGGTGCGGGTGGTCGCAACCACTGCACCGTCCTTGATAATCTCAACGATCCAGTTGCCGCGCAGGTTTTCGCCATTGTCGATGTTGCGGTTGACGTTGCCGTCGTCGAAGACCGTGCCGCTGACCCCGCTTATCGCCGGATCGACGGTAATCGTGACGGTCGCCTGTGCGCAGTTGGTCGGGTTCGCGCGTTCGCAAAGTTCGTAGACGATGGAGTAGGTCCCTGCGGCCACCGAAGCGCCGACCGAAACCTGTCCCGTCACCGGATCGAGCACCACGCCCGGATCGCTCGCCGGTGTCACCACCCGCAGCGCGATCAAGGCCGGGTCGATTGCCGCGCCGTTAAGCCGGTCATTGCCCAGCACGTTGCCCAGATTGGGATTGCCAACGCCGCTACGCGTGCCGGGGTAATTGTCATTGCTGGCGGCGATCACCGCCAGCAATGCATCGCTATCGATCGCCGCGTTGTTTCCGGCGACCGGATCGAATGAGCCAACCGGCGCAGCAACCCGTGCCGCATTCGTCACGACCTGAGCCAGCACCGCGGCCGGGCAGGATACGATCAGGATGGTTCCCGCCGTCGATAACAGACGGTTCAGTAAGGCCCGCTTTCGCGTGACCTCCCTGATGGGAGGGTTGCTGCGCATGGTTAGTTGACCTGGCAATCGTAAGTGATGGTCACGGACTGGCCGTTGCCCAGCGTGCCCAAAGTGACACCGGCACCAACGAGGTCGCCGATCGTGTAGCTACCGCTCGGCGCACCCGGACCCGAGAAGGTCAGGGCGTTGCCGACCGGGCAGGTCAGCCCGGCACCCGGCACGTCTGTGACAACCGCGCCCGTCGCGCTGTCCGGCCCGTTGTTGGTGACCGTCAACGTGTAGGTGACGACGCTGCCCGAATAGACCGTGCTGCCGCCGTTGCTCTTGACGATCTGCAGGTCGACCGAGGGGTTGACCGTGACCGTCGCAACGTTGGTCGCGCAGTTGCTGGGGTTGAGCCGTTCGCAGATCTGATATGTGATCTGGTAGGTGCCCGCCGGGGTGTTGGCTGGAACCGATACCCGGCCCGTTGCAACATCGAGCGTCGGTACCGGCGCGCCAGGGCTGGCCGGGGTCGCCGGGGTGGTCACCGTCATGTTGATCTGCGCCATGGTCACCGGCGAACCGTTGAGCGTGTCGCCATCGAGCACGTCGAGGATATTGGTGGCCCCTGCGACCCCGTTGATCCCCGAAACCGAGTCCGGATCAGCGGTGATCGCCGCTGCCACCACGGTGACGGTGATCGTCGCGGTGCGGCAGTTGGTCGGATTGAGGCGTTCGCAGATCTGGTAGTCGAAGCTGTAGGTGCCGGCTGGAGTTCCGGGCGCGACATCGACATTACCGGTGGCGGTGTCGAATGACAGACCAGCCGGGACGCTCGAACCCGAGGCAACCGAGAGGATCGCATTGGTGTTCGATGCCGCCGCGCCGCCGATGGTATCCGCCGTGAAGGCGTTGACCACCGCTGTCGCACCAGTCGCACCGTTGATGCCGGTCGCGCTGTCGTTGGTCGCCACGATCGGCGCGGCGTCGACGGTGATCGTCGCGGTGTTGGTCGCACAGTTGCTCGGGTTGAGGCGCTCACAGATCTGGTAAGTGATCGTGTAGGTGCCCGCCGGGGTGTTCGGCGGAACCGAAACCTGACCGGTTGCGACATCGAGGGTCGGCACTGGCGCGCCCGGGCTGGCCGGGGTTGCCGGAGTTGTGACCGACAGATTGACCTGGGCGAGGGTGACCTGCGTACCGTTGAGGGTATCGCCCGCCAGCACATCGAGGACGTTGGTCCCACCGGTCGTGCCGTTGACGCCCGCAACCGTATCCGGATCGGCGACAATCGCTGCGGCGACCACTGTGACGGTGATCGTCGCGGTGCGGCAGTTGGTCGGGTTGAGCCGCTCGCAGATCGTGTAATCGAAGCTGTAAGCGCCCGCCGGGGTATTCGGCGCCACATCAACGTTGCCGTTGGTGGTGTTGAAGGTTAGGCCCGCCGGCACGCTTGAGCCAGCCGCAACCGCGAGGGTCGCATTCGTGCTTGATGCGGCGACACCGCCAATGGTGTCAGCGGTAAAGGCGTTGACCACTGCCGTGGCTCCAACCAGACCGTTGATGCCGGTCGCGCTGTCGTTGGTGGCAACGATCGCAGCTGCCGCAACCGTGACAGTAACCGTATTGGTCGCGCAGTTGCTGGGGTTGAGGCGCTCACAGATCTGATAGGTGATCGTATAGGTGCCAGCCGGCGTGTTCGGCGGAACCGAGACGTTGCCGGTTGCCGTGTCGAGCGTCGGCACGGGTGCGCCCGGCGTGGCCGGAGTTGCCGGTGTGGTAACCGAAACGGTGACCTGCGACGGGGTGACCTGCACGCCGTTGAGCGTATCGCCATCGAGTACGTTGACCACGTTGGGCTGGCCAACCAGGCCATCGACCCCGGTGACCGAGTCCGGATCGGCAACGATTGGTGCGGCGACGACGGTAACCGTGATGGTTGCCGTGCGGCAGTTCGTGGGGTTGAGACGCTCACAGATCGTATAGTCGAAGCTGTAGGTGCCCGCCGGGGTGTTCGGCGCGACATCGACGTTGCCGGAGGTGGTGTCGAAGGTCAGCCCGGCCGGAACACTCGATCCCGCCGCGACCGAGAGCACCGCATTGGTGTTCGAGGCAGCTGCGCCGTTGACTGTGTCAGCGGTGAAGGCGTTGACCACAGCGGTTGCGCCGGTCAGGCCGTTGATCCCGGTCGCGCTGTCGTTGGTTGCCACGATCGGGGCCGGATCGACCGTGATCGTCGCGGTGTTGGTCGCGCAGTTGCTGGGGTTGAGGCGTTCGCAGATCTGATAGGTGATCGTATAGGTGCCCGCCGGGGTGTTGGCCGGAACCGAGACCTGGCCGGTCGCCGGATCGAGCGTGGGCACCGGTGCGCCCGGGCTCGCCGGGGTTGCCGGGGTCGTCACAGTCATGTTGATCTGCGCCAGGGTCACCTGAGTGCCGTTGAGCGTATCGCCCGCAAGAACATCGAGCACGTTGGTGCCGCCAGTCGTGCCGTTGACGCCCGTAACGGTGTCCGGATCAGCGACAATCGGCGCAGCCACCACGGTTACCGTGATCGTTGCCGTGCGGCAGTTGGTCGGATTGGCGCGTTCGCAGATCTGGTAGTCGAAACTGTAGGTGCCCGCAGGGGTGCCCGGCGCAACGTCGACCGCACCCGTGGTGGTGTTGAAGTTGAGACCGGCCGGAACGCTGGAACCCGAAGCAACCGAGAGGATCGAATTCGCATTGTTCGCCGCAACGCCATTCACCGTGTCACCGGTGAAGGCATTGACGACAGCGGTCGCACCGGTGAGCCCGTTGATCCCGGTCGCGTTGTCGTTGGTCGCAACCATCACCGCGAGCACGGTGTCGGTATCGGTCGACTCATTGTTCGTCGGGTTGATTTCAAAGGTCCCGACGGGCGCTGCAACGCGCGCGGTGTTGACCGCGGTCTGCGCGAAGGCTGTCCCAGGCAGGGCGAGCACGATGACCGGAGCTGCCGTGCCAAGCAGGCGGGCAAGATCCTTGCGGGCAGTACCCGAACGATTGGTGTGTTGCATGATTAGTTCCCCTTGCATTCGAATGTGAGTGTGGCGACTTCGTCGCCCGAGAGAGTGCCGAGCACGATGCCCGCACCGGTAAGATCGGCGATTGTGAAACGACCCTCGGCCACGCCGCCGCTGCTAACGTTGACCGGGCTGGTTGCGGGACAGGCCGGACCGCTATCGAGGCGGTCGGTAACGATGATCCCCGTCACTGGCTCCGCGCCATAATTGGCCACGGTGATCTCAATGTTCGGACCCGCAGCGGACTTCGTCACGCGGATATCGGTCGTCGGTTTGCGGCTCTCGGCCGGGATCGTCAGTGTCGGCTGATCGGTTGCGACCTGCGCAGCTGCCTGAGCCGCAAGGGCACAAGCGGCGGCGCTGGCAGCCAAGCCGATGGAGCGGCCAACACGATGAATGCTGTGCTTGGCAATCATGTCAGTTCACCTGGCAAGAGTATGAGAGGACGGCCGATTGGCCCGAGCTGAGCGTGCCGAGCACAATGCCCGAGCCGGTCAGGTTGGCGATCGTGAAGCTGCCCGCTGGAATGCCGCTGCCGGCTATCGTCACGGCGTTGCCGGCAGGACAGGTCAGGCCTGCACCGACCACGTCCGTCACCACCGCACCGGTGATCGTATCGGTGCCCAGATTGGTGACGGTCACCGTGTAGGTCACAGTCGAACCCGAAGTGACAGTGCTGACACCGTTGCTTTTGACGATCTGCAAATCGGCCGATGGCGCGACGGTAACAGTGGCAGTCGAATTGGCGCAGTTGGTGGGGTTGGCGATTTCGCAGATCCGATAGCCGATGGTGTAGTTCCCCGCGGGGGTTCCGGCAGCGACGCTGACGTTTCCGGTGGCCGGGTTGAGCGTTACGCCGGGGTTCGATGCAGGCGCGGTGACCGTCGTCGTTACGGTTCCCGTGGTCGCGGTAATTGCGTTCAGAGTGTCGTTGGTCAGCACATTGTAGATGTTGCTCTGACCGGTGTTGCCGTTGATCCCGCTGGCGCTGTCGGTCACCGCGACAATCGCCGGCAGGAACACGTTGACCGTCTCGGTAAGGTCATCGCCGGTGGCGGTTGGATCAGGCTGATCCGGTGTGGTGGCAGCAGTGGTCGTATTGGTGATTGCCAGACCGCCCTGGCCGGCGTTTACAGTGCCGACGAGAGTCAGGGTCGCGGTTGCACCGCTTGCCAGGCTGCCGACTGTCCAGAGGCCAGTTCCTGCACTGTAGCTGCCCTGGCTCACGGTGCCGTTTCCGGCCGTAGCGGTGAGGCCCGCGGGCAAAGTGTCGGTCAGCGAAACATTGGTTGCCGCCGAAGGACCATTGTTGGTTACGGTCACCTGGTAGGTGACGGTATCGCCAACCGCTGGCGTTGCGCTGCCGCCCAATCGCGTCTTGGTCGTGGCCAGATCGCTACTGGCGGCGATAGTGAACTGCCCCACCGCGCTGTCGTTGCTGTCCCCAGTGAAATAATCGGTAACGCTGGCGGTGTTGGAAACGGTCGCTCCGGCCGGGGCCGCCGCATTGACAGTCTGCTTGAATGTGAAAGTCTGAGTCTGGTTGAACGCCAGACCGCCCGAGCAGGTGATTGTGCCCGAAGCGTAGGTGCAGGTGCCCGCCGGTCCGCTTGAAGTGAACGAAACCGGGGCCGAAACGTTAGTGGTTGGCGCGGCATCGGTGACGATCAGCGGATTTGCCGCAGTGGCATCGGGGCCGAACATGTCGCCCGGGCCAAGGTTGGTAACCTCGACCGTCCAGGTCATTTCGGAACCGGCCGTTACAGTCGCCGACGATGCGGATTTGCGAACGCGCAAGTCATAGGGCAGCACGCTGACCGCCGCGGTTGAATTGCGGTTGCCATTGGTGCCCTGGGTATCGGTATTGGGCGCGGTTCCGGTTACGGTCGTTCCCGACCGGTCCACAGTCGAGGCAGTGTTGCTGACGGTGGCCGCCGGAATCGCGTTGTTGAAAATCTGGTCATAGACAATCGTCAGCGTTTCGCCGGCGTTGAGCCCGCGCACGCCGCCGCTTGGTGCGCCGGGTGCCGAAGGCGCGCTATAGGGGCGCGAACAATCGGTGCTGGCCGGCATGGTTCCGCCAACGGTCACCCCGGTGCAGGTTATCGCCCCGCTGGCCATGTTGGGATCGGTCGAACCGGGAGTGGTTGAGACAGAGACCACGCGGAACGTCGAGCCACCTCCGGTGGGGAGCGTATCGGCAAGCGTTACCGTGTCGCCTTTGGTCATCGGATCGGTGCCGGTGTTGCGCACGGTGATTGTCCAGCGAACGGCTTGACCGGCGTTCACTGATACTGCGCTGGCAGACTTGGTAACTGATAGCGCGTAAACACATGGAACGAAATCGATGTAGACGAAGCCAGCATCACCGTTGACTGAGCCGGAAGCTGGGACAGGACCCGCAGAGCCGGAAATGGCGGTTGGCGCAGGTGCAGCAAGGGTCGGGGAAGTGGCGCGCACGAAGCTTGAGCCGCCACCGCCACCGCCCGCTGTTCTGGTGGAATTTGTAGTAGAGGCACCACCGCCGCCGCCTGTATAGCCGCCGCCGCCACCACCACCGGTATCGGTGTTGCGGTCATTAGGGCCACCATTGCCGCCAGTGCCAGTGCCAATGCCGCTGCCGGCGAGACCGCTGAGTGATCCCGCCCCGGTGCCGCCAGCGCCGCCGGCTGCTGCACCGCCGCCCCTGCCGCCGTTCACAGTCGTCGTGCCATCGACACCGTTCAAGCCGTTGAGCCCCGGCGCAACACCGGGTGCTGAAAGCGAAAAGCCGCCTCCGCCGCCATTGGCGGTTGTCGAGCTGGTAGAGTGGGATGCGCCACCGCCACCGCCTCCGCCTGCCTCTACCACCTTGATCCCGGCAACACTGATAGATGAGCTGCCACCACCGCCGCCGCCGCGGTGCGTAAGGAATCCGGTGGATGAGTTGCCAGAGCTGCCGCCGTTGGCAGTGCCGATGCCGCCATTGGGTGCGGTCAAAGAAGTTGAATAGACCCCGCCGCTGCCAACGGCACCACCGATCGCTTGACCGGGAAGGACGTTGAAGCGCGCATTGATCACAGCGCCACCACCGCCAAGGCCGCTGTTGGTAACAGTAATTCCCGAAGAGGCCCCGGACCCGCCGCGCGTGCTGGTGATGACCGAGCAGATTCCATCCGGAACCGTTGTTGAAAATGCCCCAGCCGTGGTCTGGCTGAAATTGGGTGCAGCGGAATTCGGTGCAGGGTCTGCTAAGGCCGGCGAAGAGTAAATCGTGGTCGCCAAAGCCAATACCGCGACCCCGCAATAGCGCGTGGCAGCCCTAAGGCGCGCGGCTCTCGCTGGGGTTAAAACGAATGGCATTAAATGGACCCGTCCTGTTCGTCGACGGGGCCTTTATGCACAATGATGGTAAACAAACCTTTAATGTTCGTGAGAGAATTCGGTCAATAACCATATGAATTTACTGGAAAAATTCCATATGGGGGGCACCTCTCATGGTTGCGCTCCAACCCCGGGGAACTGCCTATGCGAGCTTAGCTTTTGCAGGCGCCAAGCGACGCACCTGCATCGCCAGCGCCAGCTGCACCGGCTGTCCATCGTCAGAACATTTGGCACAGATCGCGGCGCAAATTAGCGGAGTGCGGGCCTCGTCTGGGGGTTCATGTTAGGCGGCGAACTTGCAGTCGTAACAAGCCGATCGCGTTCGTCCGCGCTAAAGAAATGGTTTAAGCGACCTTCACCGGAGCCAGTCTTGGGCTGAGCAAATGGATGGCTGCCACGGCGAGGAAATAAACTGCCGTGCAGGCCATGAAGATTAGGGTATAGTTTCCGTTGGTGGCTTCGAGCACCAGTCCGGTCGACTTGGCCATGATCATGCCACCGATCCCGCCGGCAAAGCCGCCGAGGCCGATCGCCGAACCGACTGCCCGCTTGGGGAACATGTCGGGCGGCAGCGAAAGCAGGTTGGAACTAAACGACTGGTGTCCGGCCAGCGCAATTCCGATCAGCAGCACGGCCAGCCACATATTCTGGAGTCCCGAGACAAACAGCAGCGGCAGAACCATGCAGCCTGACATCAGCAATGTTGCCTTGCGGGCAAAGTTGGGCGTTCGACCGCGCTGGATCAGCTTGGATGAAACCCAGCCACCCATCACCGATCCCACATCCGATAGCAGGTACATAATGATCATCGGTAACAACACCACCTTCAGGTCTACGCCATAGGTTGTGCTGAAATACTTCGGCAGCCAGAACAACATCAGAAACCAGACGGGGTCTGTCAGGAACTTGGCCACCGCAAAGGCCCAAGCTTCGCGCATAGTGATCAGGCGGCGCCAGGGCACCTGCGCGACATTTTCCGGCGGATCGTGCTCGATCCAGGCGAGTTCGGCCTCGCTCATCTTTCCGCTTTCGCGGGGATTGGAATAGAGCTTCCACCACAACATCAACAGGATCGCCCCGAACAGGCCCGACCAGATAAAGGTCTCGCGCCAGCCGAGGCCCAGCCCAGTCATGAATACCCATAGCGTCGGAGCGGTCAGGATCACTCCGATCGTCGTGCCTGAGTTGACCCAGCCGATCGCCAGCGCGCGTTCCTTTTGCGGAAACCATTCGCTGCTGGAGCGGACCACGGCCGGGAAATGCCCGGCTTCCCCCACGCCCAGAACCACCCGCGCTGCCATGAATCCGACGATGGTTGAAGCAAAGCCGTGCGCGACGTGGCCAACAGTCCAGACTGTGATCGCAATTGCATAGCCGATCTTGGGACCAAACCGGTCGATCAGCCAGCCCATCAGCAGGAAGCCCAAGGCATAGGCGGCCTGGAAGGCAGTGACGATATTGCCGTAGTCGTTCTCGCCCCAGCCAAGCTCCTTGCCCAACGACGGGGCGAGCAGACCCAGCATGGTGCGGTCGACATAGTTGACCGTGGTTGCGACAAATAGCAACGCGATGATCAGCCAGCGGCGCCCGCCATCGGGTTTGGCGATGCCGACAGCGGCGGGGGTGCTCTGGGACATCGGTCTCTCCAGTCTGATCTAGCGCGGCCGCGCCAGGGTTATTGTGCAGGACACCGCCCCATGGCTGCCAAAGCTAGCAGTCACGGATTGTCCCGGCCTGACCGGGTGGACTCCGGTGATCGCTCCGGTCGAAACCCACAGCCCTTGCGTCAGGTTAAAACCACGAGCACTGAGGTTACTGAGCAGGAACCGGACCGCGCCATAGGGGCCGTCAAGCATGGTCGCGGCAGTCGCCTCGCCCACGGTCTCGCCATCGACTTCGGTCCGCACCACGATGCTGCACAGGTCAAGGGTGCGCCAATTGTTCAGTACCGGCCCCATTACCACACCGCGATTGTTACCGAAGTCGGATACGGTCACCAGCGGGCCGTCGGCATTGATCCGGGCATAGGGTGAGCTGGCGATCTCGATTCCCAGACGGACTTCATCGACGATGGCGCGGGTCGCGGCATCGTCATCCGGCACCATGCCGTTCCAGCCGGGTGCGACGTGCAGCAGCAGCTCCGCCTCGCCCGCTGCAAAGCCGCCTTCGAACACCGGCATGGCCGGAACCTCGCCATTGGCGGCCGAGACGACCTCATCGGCAAAGACCGGACCGGACAGGCGATTGGCACCGAGCTGGCCATCGAGCGGCGGCCAGATTCGGCCGACCTTCCAGCCAACCACGCTGCGTCCATCCAGCCGGATTGCCGCGTCCTGGATCGCATAGGCTGAGGCCAGATCCTGCGGCGGCGCGCCCGGGTAGTCGGCAAGCGCCTGCGCCGCGCGGCGCGCGCTAACAAAGGCCGTGGCAACGGATTGGGCCTGCTCGGTCAAACTCTACCTCTCGATACGGTCTTTGTTCCGGTCATCCGCCGGTGCTTGGCGCCGTGGCTAATGGAAACCGGTGTCATTGGCAAGTCCGCGTGTGTTGAGCCTGTGTGCATCACAGCGTTACGCCGCGTTTCCAGATGGCAATCGCCCGCTGTCCAGCGCGTTCGGCGGCGGTTGGCGCGCCGCTGGCAATGGCAGCAAGACAGGCGGCAAAGGCCTGGTCTGCCGTGTCCAGCCCTTCGCGCAGCGCAAGCGATGCATCGAAATCGATCCAGTGCGGCTTGGCCGCCGCCAGAGCCTGATTCGACGCAACCTTGACCGTCGGCACAGGGAAGCCCAGCGGCGTCCCCCGTCCGGTGGTGAACAGCACCAGCGTGGCCCCGGCCGCGGCCAATGCTGACGAGGAAACCGCATCGTTGCCAGGCGCTTCGAGCAGCGTCAGGCCACCTCGGCGCGCCTGTTCGCCATAGCCGATCACATCGACCAGCGGCGCATTGCCGCCCTTCTGCACTGCGCCGAGCGACTTCTCCTCGAGCGTCGTGATCCCGCCCGCCAGATTGCCCGGCGAGGGGTTCTCCGACACTGGCAGGCCTTGGTCGAGGTAGTAGCGCTTGAACCGGTTGACGAGACCGGCCGCGGCATCGAACACCCCGACCGAAACCGCTCGGTCAAGCAGCGCCTGTTCGGCTCCGAAGATCTCCGGGATCTCGGTCAGGATCGCCTGCCCCCCGGCGCCACACAGGTTGCCGGCCAGCCGTCCGAGCAGCGGATTGGCGGTGAGGCCGGAGAACCCGTCCGACCCGCCGCACTTCAAGCCAATGGTGAGTGCCGAGAATGGCAGCTCGACCCGCTGGGCCGCAGCCGCCTGCTCTACCAACTCATCGATCAGCGCGGCCGCCGCCGACGTCTCATCTCTTGTGCTCTGGCTTGAAAGCAGCCGGACCTTGCCTCGCGCCGGCTCCGGTATGGCTGCCAGCAAGGCGTCGAGCTGGTTGGATTCGCAGCCCAGCCCCAAAAGCAGCACACCCGCAGCATTGGGGTTGGTGGCGAGGCCCGCCAGCAGCGCGCGGGTGCCATCAAGGTCGTCGCCCAGTTGCGAACAGCCGTGCGGATGGGCGAAGGCGTGGACGCCATCGATCCGCCCGGAATGGCGTTCGCGCGCCGCGCGGGCGACTTCCTCGGCGGTAATGCCAACGCAGCCGACGCTCGGCAGTATCCAGATCTCGTTGCGCGTCGCAGCGCGGCCATCGGCGCGCGGGTAACCGTGCCAAGTGGGCAAGTTGGACACTGCCGGATCCGCAGCCGGTAACGTGCCGGGACGATAGGAAAGTTCGCCCGCCAGCGTCGTCACCAGGTTGTGGCTGTGAACATGATCACCGGCCGCAATCGCCGCGCTCGCCCGGCCGATCGGCTGACCGTACTTGATCACAATCGCCCCGGCGGAATGATCGACCAGCGCCAGCTTGTGCCCCGGTGGAACCGGTGCCGAGACCCGCACGCCAGCGACTTCCTCCCCCGCCGAAAGCGGGCGGAGCGCGACCGCAACCGTATCGGCGGGATGGATCTGCAGCGCGGGCGGAAGCTTGTCTGACATGATGCCGTCGATTATGGTAACCGGTGTCAGTATTTGCCTTTCTGCGCGCGGGAAGGCAAGGATGATCACGCTTGGCCCTCCGGCCGGCAGCGCAAGGGGATGGCATGGCGGGCAAATCCGGCCGCGAAGGCAAGCCGACGATCAACGACGTCGCGCGCCTGTCGGGCGTTTCGAAAAAGACCGTCAGCCGGGTGATCAACCGCTCACCGCTGCTCAATCAGGCGACCCGCGAGAAGGTTGAGGCGGTGATCGCCGAGCTGGACTATGTGCCCAACCCGCAGGCCCGCCAGCTGGCGCTGCGCCGCAATTTCTCGCTGGGGCTGATTTACGACAACCCCAATGCCCAGATGGTGCTGAACTTCCAGGAAGGCGTGCTCGACGCGATCCGCGGCACCGAATTTGCGCTGGTGATCCACCCGGTCGATCGCAACGATCCCGGCCTGTTCGACCAGATCCGCAAGTTCATCGAACAGCAGCGGTTCTATGGCGTGATGGTCCTGCCGCCGTTGTCGGAGAATGACGCATTCTTCGCACTGCTTGATGAGCTGGGCTGCAATTATGTCCGCATGGGCTCGGCCGAGCTTGACGATCCGGCGCATCTGGTCCAGTCGAACGACCGCCAGGCCGTACGCGGGGCTGTCGAGTATCTGATCGCCCAGGGCCATAAGCGGATCGGGCTGGTCGAGGGCCCGGACGGCTTCCGCTCGGCCCACGAACGCCGCGAGGGCTGGCGTGAGGCGGTGACTGCCCTCGGCCTCCCCGCCGATATCAGCCTGACTGCGCGCGGCAACTATACCTTCGAAACCGGTAAGGAAGCCGGCATCTCGCTGCTTGGCCTGCCGCATCCACCCACGGCGATCTTTGCCAGTAACGACGTGATGGCCGCCGGTGTGGTCCACGTCGCGCGCGAGCGCGGGCTGGAGGTGCCGGGCGATCTTTCGGTTGTCGGCTTCGATGACACCGCCATCGCCGCAACGATCTGGCCGCCGCTGACTACCGTGCGCTGGCCGATCCGCACCATGGCCCGCTCTGCAGCGCTGAAACTCATCCACCCCGAAACCGCGGGCAAGGAACAATCGCTGTTCCCGACTGAATTCGTCCCCCGCGCCTCGGTTTCGCCGCCCAAGAACTGACAGCGTTCGGCTTCTTCATCGCTACCCTTGATCTTGGCAATGACACCGGTTACCTAGGGCGACAAACAAGCATTCAGCAGGAAAGACCAAACCCATGAAGATCGCCCTGATCATCGAGAACAGCCAGGCCGCCAAGAACCCGATCGTGCACGAGGCGCTGACCTCGGTTGCCGAACCGCTGGGCCACCAGGTGTTCAATTACGGGATGTACACGCCCGAAGACGCTGCCTCGCTGACCTATGTGATGAACGGCCTGCTGACCGGCATCCTGCTCAATTCGGGCGCGGCTGACTTCGTGGTGACCGGCTGCGGAACGGGCATGGGCTCGATGCTGGCGGCAAACGCCATGCCCGGCGTGTTCTGCGGGCTGGTGATCGACCCGACCGATGCCTTCTTGTTCAGCCAGATCAACGACGGCAATGCGATCTCGATGCCCTATTCGAAGGGCTTCGGCTGGGCGGCGGAACTCAACCTGCAGGACTGCTACCGCAAGATCTTCGAGAACGAGGGCGGCGCCGGCTATCCCAAGGAGCGCGCCCACTTCATGGCCGCCAACCGCAGCAAGCTGAAGGACATGAAGGCCGCTTCGTGCCGCGACATGCTGACCGTGCTGAAGTCGGTCGACCAGGACCTGCTCAAGGCCGCGGTCGCGGGTGAAAAGTTTGCCGAGCTGTTCTATCCGAACTGCCAGGACCAGGCCATCGCCGACTATCTGCGGGCGCTCTGATGGCGATCTCGTTCTCGCTCGAAGGCAAGGCCGCGCTGGTGACCGGGGCCAACACCGGGATCGGCCAGGCGATCGCCGTTGCGCTGGCCGAAGCCGGTGCCGACGTTGCGCTGGCCGGCCGCAGCGAGCCCACGGAAACGCTGGCGCTGATCGCGGCGACGGGCCGCAAGGCGGTCAACATCAAGGCGGACCTTGGCTCGACCGAGCCGGTCCAGCGGGCGATCGACGAGGCGCTGGCTGGCCTTGGCCGGATCGACGTGCTGGTCAACAACGCCGGGATTATCCGCCGCGATGACCTGCTTCAGTTTTCGGAAGCGGACTGGGACGCGGTGATGGACACCAACCTCAAGACGCTGTTCTTCCTGAGCCAGGCGGCCGCACGGCACATGGTGGAGCGGGGTTCCGGCAAGATCGTCAACATCGCCAGCCTGCTGACCTTCCAGGGCGGGATCCGGGTCCCGAGCTATGCTGCGGCGAAGTCCGGCGTTGGCGGGGTGACCAAGGCCATGGCCAACGAGCTTGCGCCGAAGGGCGTGCAGGTCAACGCCATCGCCCCGGGCTATATCGCCACCAACAACACCGCCGCGTTGCAGGCCGACGAAACCCGCAACCGCCAGATCCTGGAGCGCATCCCGACTGGGCGCTGGGGTCGGCCCGAGGACATTGCCGGGGCGGCTGTGTTCCTGGCGTCCGCAGCTTCGGACTATGTGACCGGCCAGGTAATTGCCGTCGACGGCGGCTGGCTGGCGCGATAAGCTCCCCGGATGACAGTTACCTGCTTCGGCGAGCTGCTGCTCCGGCTAACCCCGCCGGGATCGCAGTTGATGGTCCAGGCCGATAGCCTTGCGCTGCACCCGGGTGGGGCCGAGGGCAATGTTGCCGTCGCCCTGGCCAGCCTTGGCCATGACGTGCGCTTTGCCGGAGTGGTCAGCGACAATCCCCCAGGAGATCGCGCCGTCGCTGCGCTGCGCGGCGCAGGGGTAGACACGCGGTTCCTGGCCCGGGCGCCGGGGCGGATGGGGCTCTACTTCATGGAGAACGGCGCCGGACCGCGCCCTTCCGCGATCACCTATGACCGCGCCGGCAGCGCCTTTGCCGAGGCTGATCCCGCCGCGATCGACTTTGCCGGGGCGCTGAACGGAGCGCGGCTGTTCCACACCGGCGGGATCACCCCGGCGCTTGGGCCCAAAGGAGTGGAGCTGGCTAAGGCAGCCAACTCAGCGGCGCTCGCGGCGGAGGTGCCGATCTGCTTTGACGGCAACTACCGCGGCCAACTTTGGTCGAGCTGGGACAGCGATCCCGGCACGGTTCTGCGCGAGCTGGTGGCCGACGCGACCATCCTTATCGGCAACCACCGCGATATCTCGCTACTGCTGGGCAAGAAGTTCAGCGGCGATGGCGCGGACCGCCGCCGCGAGGCGGCCGACGCCGCCTTCGCCGCCTTCCCCAACCTGCGCCTGATTGCGTCCACCGCGCGGCAGATCGTGACCGGCGACCACCACCGCATCGCTGCCCGGGTCGATGGCCGCGCCGGGGCGCACCAGACTGCCGAGATCGAGGTGACCGGGATTGTCGAGCGGATCGGCACCGGCGATGCCTTCGCCGCCGGGGTGCTCCACGCCTGGCTGGAAAGCGGCGACGAGCAAGCCATGGCCGAAAGCGGGCTTGCCTTGACCGCGCTCAAGCATACCATCCCGGGCGACATGTGCCTGGTGAACCGCGCCGCGCTCCAGGGCTTTTCGGCCAGCGGCGGCGATGTCCGGCGCTGAAGGGCTAAGCCGCCGGGCCGTGTTGGCTGGCGGAGTGGCTGCCGCGGCAATTCCTTTTGTCGCTCGGGCCGACGCAGTTCACGTGTTCACCGCGGAGCCGGTTGCCGACGCAGGCGGAACGCGTTTCGTTGGCGAGTGGGGGAGTGAGCAATATGACCCGGTGCCAGTCGCCCGGTTCCTCGGTATTCGCTATGCTACCGCCGCGCGCTTCCAGCCCCCTGTTCCAGTCACTCTGCCCGCCGGTGAAGTCTCGGCAAAGTTGTACGGCCACGTGTCTCCTCAGCAGGGTCGTTACAGTCCCCAATCCGAGGATTGTCTTTACCTCAACGTCTGGGCTCCAAGTCAGTACGACCGGATCGTCAGGGCGGAGCTCGACGCGCGAACTCGCCGCCCCGTCATGGTCTATTTCCACGGCGGCGCCTATTCGACCGGTTCGGTCACCGATCCGCTGAACGATGGGGCTAGACTCGCGGGGCGCGGCGACGTGGTGGTGGTCACCGTCAACCACCGGCTCAACGCGCTGGGCTATCTCTACCTGCCCGAGCGCTTCCCCGACAGCGGCAACAACGGCCAGCTTGACCTGATCTGCGCGCTGCAAT
>CAZVMC010000007.1:0-40260 GCA_964628635.1 uncultured Novosphingobium sp.
GCATGGCGAAGTTGAAGGTCATGAATTCGACGATCGGACGCAAACCGCCCATCGCTGCGCCCACGCCGATCCCGGCAAAGCCGTATTCGGTGATTGGGGTGTCGATCACCCGCTTCGGCCCGAACTCCTCAAGCAGCCCCTGGGTGACCTTGTAGGCCCCCTGATACTCGGCCACTTCCTCACCCATCACGAAGACGCGGGCATCGCGGCGCATTTCCTCGGCCATTGCATCGCGCAGCGCTTCGCGAACGGTGGAGCTCTTCATGTTGGTCCCGTGCGGCACTTCCGGATCGGCTTTGACCGCAACTGGAGTCGGTCGAGCCGGAGCTTCGGCCGCAGGAGCCGGCGCGATGTCAGGAGCGGCGACCGGTGCGGCGGTCTCCCCTGCCCCGCCAATCGTCGCGATCACGGTGCCGACCTTTACGCCCTCAGTCCCCTCTGGAACCAGGATCGCGCCGATCGTGCCTTCATCGACGGCTTCGAATTCCATCGTCGCCTTGTCGGTCTCGATCTCCGCGAGAATGTCGCCCGACTTCACCTCGTCGCCAACCTTGACCAGCCATTTGGCCAGCGTGCCTTCTTCCATCGTCGGTGAAAGCGCGGGCATCTTGAGTTCGAGTGCCATCAGTAGGCCTCCACCAGCACGTCGGTGTAGAGTTCGGGCGCTTCCGGCTCAGGCGAGTTCTCCGCAAAATCAGCCGATTGGGAGACTCTGCTGCGAATCTGGGTGTCAATGTCCTTGATCCGCGCTTCGTCGACTCCGCGTTTCAGCAATTCGGCTTTCGCCGCCTCGATCGGATCATGGTGATCGCGCATTTCCTGCACTTCCTCGCGGCTGCGATATTTGGCCGGATCGGACATCGAGTGGCCGCGATAGCGATAGGTGTTAAGCTCCATCAGCACCGGCCCGTTGCCGGCGCGAACGTAGGCCAGTGCAACTTCGGCGGCCTGCCGCACTTCGAGCACGTCCATCCCGTTAACCTTCATCCCCGGGATCCGAAAAGCGGTACCGCGGCGGTAGAATTCGGTTTCAGCCGACGAGCGCTTGACCGCCGTACCCATCGCATAGCCGTTGTTCTCGATCACATAAACGATCGGCAGCTTCCACAGCGCCGCCATGTTGAAGCTTTCATAGACCTGGCCTTGGTTGGCCGCGCCATCGCCGAAATAGGCCATGCAGACGCCGCCGTCCTCGCTGTACTGGTGCGCGAAGGCAAGGCCCGTTCCCAGCGCAACCTGCGCGCCGACGATGCCATGTCCGCCGTAAAACTTATGCTCGACACTGAACATGTGCATCGAGCCGCCCTTGCCCTTGGAAATCCCGGCAGCGCGGCCAGTCAATTCAGCCATGATCACATTGGGGTCGATGCCGTATGCGAGCATGTGACCGTGATCGCGGTACCCGGTGATCACGCTGTCCTTGTCGGGATCGAGCGCCGATTGCAGCCCCACCGCGACGGCTTCCTGACCGATATAGAGGTGGCAGAATCCGCCGATCAGACCGAGCCCATAAAGCTGCCCCGCGCGTTCCTCAAACCGGCGGATCAGCACCATCTGCTCGTAGAAATTGAGCAACTGATCGTCGCTGGCGGCAAAGCGCGGGTCACCTTCGAAGGCTTCCTGCAGGCTGCGCAGCGCAAATTTTTCGGCATCGCTCGGTGTCGTTTTTTTCGACTTGGCGCGACTGGCGGCGGGCTTGGCCAAATGCGGTCCCCTGAGTTTGGTTCTGACAGACAGGCTATAAGGCGATGCTGCCGTAAGGGAAACAGTCCCATACGTATTTTGTTGTCACGTCGGAATGGAGCGCTTCCGCGCCTTAGTTGACGATCAGCACCATTTCGTCCGGATGAACCACGTTGAGGTTGCTGCGCAGCAATTCACCGGTCAGGTCCGGATCGGCGTGATTGGGATCGAGCAGCGCCACGCGGTTGCGCAGTTCGGTCCGCTCGGCCGAGAGACGCGCCAGTTCTGCTTGACGTTGTGCTAGCAAGCGGTTGTTTTCGCTCCAGGAAAGCAGTCCGCTCGGCCCAATCAGCGCCCAGGCCGCCATGCCGAGCAGGCACGACAAGGCCAAAGCCTGTGTTCTGCGATCGCGGCGCATGTCTTGACGTCCCCTCACGACTCTTAAGAATCACAAGTGAATCAGCAGTTCAAGCTCTATTTTTGAATTTGTCCTAAGATTGCGTCGAACCGTGGCCGACAAGATGCAGTGCGGCCAACCCAAGGCTTGACTCACCGCTCTGCAATCGCGACAATCCGGTTTCGTTTGAAACCAGTTTTGCGGGAGCATTCCATGGCCGACCTGTTTGATAACCCCCTCGGCCTCGACGGGTTCGAATTCATCGAATTTTGTGCGCCGCAAAAGGGCATGCTCGAACCGGTTTTCAGCGCAATGGGCTTCGCCAAAATAGCCCGCCACCGCTCAAAGGATGTCGAACTGTGGCGGCAAGGCGAAATCAACTTGATTGCCAATTACGAACCACGCAGCCCCGCCGCCTATTTCGCCGCCGAACATGGTCCTTCGGCCTGCGGGATGGGTTGGCGGGTGAAAGACGCAGCCAAGGCCTATGCCGAGGCGATCGAACGCGGGGCCGAACCGGTCCAGACCCAGACTGGAGTTATGGAGCTTCGCCTGCCTGCAATCCGGGGGATCGGAGGCTCAATCATCTACTTGATTGACAGGTATGGTGACGACCTTTCGATCTACGATATCGATTTTGTCTATGAGCCCGGGGTGGATCGCCACCCGGTCGGAGCCGGGCTCAACCTGATCGATCACCTCACTCACAACGTCTACGGTGGCCGGATGGCGCACTGGGCGGCGTTCTACGAGCGGATCGCAGGCTTCCGCGAAATCCGCTATTTTGACATCAAGGGCGAATATACCGGACTCACCAGCAAGGCGATGACCGCCCCGGATGGCAAGATCCGCATTCCCTTGAACGAAGAAGGGCAAGCCGGCGGCGGGCAGATTGAAGAATTCTTGCGCGCCTACAATGGTGAGGGAATTCAACATATTGCCTTCATCTGTGATGACCTCCTGGGATGTTGGGACCGGCTCAAGGCCAGCGGCACCCCGATGATGAGCCCTCCCCCAGCAACCTATTACGAAATGCTGGAAGAGCGGCTACCCGGCCACGGCGAGCCGGTCGCCGAACTACAAAAACGCGGCATCCTGCTCGATGGCAGCACCGATGGCGGCCAGCCGCGCTTGCTGCTGCAAATTTTCTCCGAAACGCAGATCGGCCCGGTGTTTTTCGAATTCATCCAGCGCCGCGGCGACGAAGGCTTTGGCGAGGGCAATTTCACCGCGTTATTCGAATCGATGGAACGCGACCAGATCCGCCGCGGAGCGCTGCAGGTGGAGGAAACCTCGTGACCCATCCAATTGCTCTGGGAGGCATCCACCACGTCGCCTACCGCTGCCGCGATGCCAAGGAGACTGTGGATTGGTACCACCGCGTGCTCGGCATGATCTACACGACGGCCTTTGCCGAGGATCATGTTCCCTCAACCGGCGAATACGATCCCTACATGCACGTGTTCCTCGATTGCGGGAACGGCAACGTGCTGGCCTTTTTTGAGCTGCCCAATCGGCCCGAAATGGGCAAGGATCCCAACACCCCGGCCTGGGTGCAGCATCTGGCCTTCAAGGTCGGCTCGGTTGACGAGCTGCTGGCCGCGAAGGCCCACGTCGAAGCCGAGGGCATCGATGTGCTGGGGCCCACGCACCACGGCATTTTCCAGTCGATCTACTTCTTCGATCCCAACGGCCACCGCATCGAACTCGCCGCCGATATCGGCACGGCTGAGCAATACGCCGAGCTCAAGCGCGTTGCCAGGCCGATGCTGGAAGAGTGGAGCGTGACGAAGAAGGCTCCAAGGCACGCGGATTGGTTGCACGCTGGCGCTAACGAATAAGCGGTGTGCCCAACGGGATTGTCCTTCGCTACGCTTCGGATGTCTCCGCTTCGCTCCGACCCCGAACTTTTGGTGCGCCCGACGGGATTCGAACCCATGGCCCCCAGATTAGGAATCTGGTGCTCTATCCTGCTGAGCTACGGGCGCCCGCGCTCCCCTTAGGCGGGGACTCGGTGCGAGGCAATCAGTGCATCTCATCCGGCGGTACCACCGGAGCCAGCAGCGGCATCACCGCGATGCCCTCTTCCAGCAGATCCTTCGCCTCACCCAGTGTGGCCTGCCCGTGAATGGTCTCGTGCTCGCACTCGCCGTAGTGCATCGCGCGGGTCTGGTCGGCGAAGCTATCCCCCACCCATTTTGACTGTTTGAGCCGTTCGGCCTGCATCGTTGCGAGGGCCTGCATCAGTTTGGCGGCTTCGGGCGGCAGTTCGGCGCTGGTCATGGCTTGCGGCTTCGCCGCCCTGACCGGGGCGAGCTGATTGCCCTTTCGACCCACCGAGGGGGCCATAACAGCCTTGCCAACTTCGCTCGAACCGCATTGCGGACAGGCAATCAGCCCACGCTCTTGTTGTGCGGCATAGTCATCCGACGAAGCGAACCAGCCTTCAAAGCGATGGCCGCCTGCGGCGCATTGCAAATCGAATACAATCATGGCTGCAATCTGGTGATCGCGCGACGGTTGGCAAGACTGGGGACCTGGCCGCGTACCTCGGCAATCCGGTCGAGTTTTAGATCCACGAAGGCCAGCCCCGCTTCCTCACCGCCCATATCGAGCAAGACTTCGCCCCACGGATCGACCACCAAGCTGTGGCCATAGGTCTTGCGCCCATCGTCATGGCTGCCAACCTGCGCGGCGGCGATCACGAAAGCGCTGGCTTCGATCGCCCGCGCACGCTGAAGCACGTGCCAGTGCGCTTCGCCGGTCGGCCGCGTGAACGCGGCGGGAATGGCGATCACATCGCAGCGGGCATTGCCAAGCGCCTCAAACAGCGCAGGAAAGCGCAAATCGTAGCAGACAGACAGTCCCAGTCGGCCAAACGGGCAATCAACCGTGACCACGCTGTCGCCCGCTTCATAGGCACTGGATTCGCGCCAGCTTTCACCATTGGCGAGATCGACGTCGAACATGTGGATCTTGTCATAGCGCGCGGCGATATTGCCGCTGCTGTCGATCACGAAGGATCGGTTCGCCCAGCGTCCATCTTCGCGGGCGATAGCCAGTGAGCCAAGCGCGATCCAGATTCCAGCCTTTGCCGCGGCTTCCCGCGAAGCAGCCAAAACGCGGTCTTCGTCCTCGCGCACGATTTTAGCTGCGGCCCGGCCGCGATCGCGATCGAGCAGGCCGGACATTTCCGGGGTGAACAGCATGCTCGCCCCGCTCATCGCGGCGGCACCGGCTGCGCCGACAATTGTCTGCGCATTTGCAGCAGGATCGATCCCGCTGGTCATTTGCAGCAGCGCGATACGGGTCACGAGCGACTAAAGCCCCAGCATTGGGTCGAGCTTGCCCGCACGGTCAAGCGCGTGAAGATCGTCGCTCCCCCCCACTGCCTGACCGCCGATGAATATCTGCGGCACGGTGCGCGCATCGGGCTTGCGTTTGAGCATTTCGGCCTTCTTCGGGCCACCCATGGTCACGTCGAATTCGTCATAGTTCACGCCCTTGCTATCGAGCAACGCCTTGGCCCTCACGCAATAGGGGCAGCCCCACTTGGTGTAGATTTCGACTTTGGGGGTGGTCATGCGAACTCCTCTTGAATCGGGCCGCCGCTATCATATCTCTTGTTCGGTGTCATGGTTCGCGTGAGGATGGCACCACTGCGGAGCGCCTTCGGGGCTCCACCAACCGTAAATTGCTCAACAGAGGATTTGTGACATGAACCGCTTTGATTTCACCCCCTATCGCCGCTCCATGGTCGGTTTTGACCGGCTGTTCGACCTGCTCGAAAACCAGCAGCGCACCGGCAGCGCCGACAACTATCCCCCGTTCAACATCGAAAAGCGCGGCGAAGATGCCTATCGCATCACGCTGGCCGTTGCCGGGTTCAAGCCGGCCGATATCGATATCACCGCGCAGCAGAACCTGTTGGTGGTCCACGGCAAGAAGGGCGAAGAGGCCTCGAACGGCCAGTTCCTCCACGTCGGCATCGCCCAGCGCGGGTTTGAGCGTCGGTTCGAATTGGCCGACTATGTCCGCGTTGATGCAGCCAATCTGGAAGACGGCTTGCTGGTTATCGACCTGGTGCGCGAAGTGCCCGAGGCGATGAAGCCCAAGACTATTCCGGTTGGCACGCAGAAGACGCTGGCGGTGGTTTCCGATAGCGCAGACGATAAGAAGTCAGCCGCCTAAGTCACTATGGCCTAACAAATGGGGGTGAGGTCTTGCGACCTCACCCCCGCGACGTTTTCACGTCGCCAGGTCAGCCCGTGATCGTCCGGGTCGCAGAAGACGAACAGAGCCGACGAGCCTGTTGATCAGCGCATAGCTGCTCCACGGCAGCATAATGCCGGATTGGCCTGCAACAGAACCGCAAGAGACGCAGTAAGGATCAGGTTACCGCGCATCCCAATCGACGCAGCGAGGGCGCCACGATTCGCAATTCGGGTCAATCGACACATGGTCCAACTCCGGTGCGACCCAGGTCGAACAAAAGGCCAAGCGGCCTCTTGCGCGGCTCGCTAGGGTATAGGCCTTGCTGCTGGCAAGGGGTTTTGCTGTGAGTTTTCCTACACCATCGGCAAAGCCTTGATGCAGCTTGGAAACCCGTCCGAATTTTGTTTCAGATGTAACCTACACCAATCGCGCCTGAGCAAGGGCCGCGCCGATGAAACCGGCAAACAACGGGTGCGGATCGAACGGGCGGCTTTTCAGTTCCGGGTGGAACTGAACGCCGACGAACCAGGGATGGTCCGGCCGTTCGACAATTTCGGGTAGCAGTCCATCCGGGGACATGCCCGAAAACACCAGCCCACCTTGCTCCAACGCGTCGCGGTAAGCACCGTTGACTTCGTAGCGATGGCGATGGCGCTCACTGATCGAGGTAGCGCCGCCATAGATAGCACTGACATGGCTGTTGCCCGCCAACTTCGCCTCGTAGGCGCCAAGCCGCATGGTGCCGCCCAGATCGGTATCGGCGCCCCGCTGTTGCAAGCCTTCGGGGCTCATCCATTCGGTGATGATGCCAACCACCGGCTCTGGGGTTTCTCCAAATTCGGTCGACCCCGCAGCGGTAATCCCGGCCGTATGCCGCGCGCCTTCGACACAGGCCATCTGCATGCCCAGGCAAATGCCCAGGAATGGCACCTTGCGCTCGCGCGCGAAGCGGACCGAAGCGATCTTGCCCTCGGACCCGCGCACCCCGAACCCGCCCGGCACGAGGATCCCGTGCATCGGCTCAAGCCGGGCGGCGATCTCGTCGTCACCCGCTTCGAACAATTCGGCATCGAGCCACTTGATGTTGACCTTGACCCGGTGCGCCATGCCGCCGTGGACCAACGCTTCGTTGAGCGACTTGTAGGCATCTTGAAGCCCGACATATTTGCCGACCACGCCAATCGTTACCTCACCCTCGGGGTGCTGATAGCGGTCGACAATATCGTCCCAGCGGGCCAGATCCGGGGCCGGAGCGCTGATCCCGAAGTGGTGCAGAACTTCCGCGTCGAGACCCTCGGCATGGTATTGCAAGGGCACGGCATAGATCGATGAAGCATCGAGTGCCGGGATCACCGCTTCCTTGCGGACGTTGCAGAACAGCGCAATCTTGGCGCGTTCGTTGTCTGGCAGTTCATGCTCGCAGCGGCACAGCAGAATATCAGGCTGGATCCCAAGCCCGGTCATCTCACGCACCGAGTGCTGGGTCGGCTTAGTCTTCAGCTCACCCGCCGCAGCGATATAGGGCACCAGCGTGACGTGGACGAAGCAGGTCTGCTCGCGTCCCAGTTCGTTGCGCAATTGGCGCAGCGCCTCGATGAACGGCAACCCCTCGATATCGCCAACTGTCCCGCCGATTTCGCAGAGCACGAAATCGAGATCGTCGGTCTCGGCCTTGGCGAAATCCTTGATCGCATCGGTAACGTGCGGGATCACCTGCACAGTCGCTCCGAGGTAATCGCCGCGGCGCTCCTTGGCGATGATGTCGCGGTAGATGCGTCCGCTGGTAATATTGTCCGCCTGCCGCGCTGAGACGCCGGTGAAGCGCTCGTAATGGCCAAGGTCGAGGTCAGTCTCAGCCCCATCGTCAGTCACATAGACTTCGCCGTGCTGATAGGGGCTCATGGTCCCCGGATCGACGTTGAGATAGGGATCAAACTTGCGGATGCGGACTTTGAATCCGCGCGCTTGCAGCAGCGCCGCAAGGCTTGCCGCCATCAGACCTTTGCCGAGCGAGGAAACCACGCCGCCGGTGATAAATATGTACCGCGCCATGGGAGTTGGGCCTTAAGCGGAGTTGGGGGGCAAGCGCAATATGCCGCGCCATGAATCCACAGCAACGCGCGCCGGATCGCTCAGGCGGGCCGGCGGATTGTAGCGGTAGATTACTGCTTGGCGGGCGGGGTTGTCATTGGCGCAGCAGCGCTGGGTGCAGCAACCGGGCCGACTCCTGCACCGGGGTCGGCGGGGAGCGCCGGAGCAGGAGCCGCAGCAGGCACAGCGCCGCGCTGCAGCGAGGTATCGAGCGTCCGGCTTGATCCGGTACCTACGGCCAGAACCGCCAACAGAATGCTCAAGGCCACAAAAAGCGTGGCGAGCACGGTAGTCGATCGGGTCAGGAAATCTGCCGCACCACGCGCCGACATCAGCCCGCTGGGGCTACCGCCAACACCAAGCCCGCCGCCTTCGCTACGCTGCATCAGAATGACCGCGACGAGCGCAGTGGCGACCAGCGCCTGAACTACGGTGAGAAAGATAAAGGTGTTCATGCCGGTTTCCGGGAGTTCGAGTTCTGCGCGCATCTAGGCGCGGCGCGACGCAGTTGCAAGCTGGCGGGCGTTATTCCGCGCCGGGTCCAGCCGCTGCCAGCACGATCGCCAGAAAGCTGTCCGCCGCCAGGCTCGCCCCGCCGACCAGCGCACCGCCCACATCGGGCACTGCCAACAGCTCGGCCGCATTATCCGCCTTGACCGAGCCGCCGTACAGAATCGCCATGTCCGCGCCCGCTGCACCGTAAAGCTTTTCAAGATGCGCGCGGATGGCAGCGTGCATTGCCGCCACATCTTCAGGTGCGGCCACCCGGCCGGTACCGATGGCCCAGACCGGTTCGTAAGCAACGGTAATCCGTGCGGCGAGCTCTGCATCATCAGGGAGCGAACCCTTGAGCTGCGCTGCCACCACTGCTTCAGCCTTACCAGCATCGCGCTGTGCTTCGGTTTCGCCAACGCAGACGATCACTTCCAGCCCGGCGGCCAGTGCAGCCTCAGCTTTGGCGCGGATCGCCTTGTCGCTCTCACCATGCAGCGTGCGCCGCTCGGAGTGTCCGACAATCGCGAACTGCGCACCGCTATCGGCAAGCATTGGTGCCGAAACGTCTCCGGTGAAAGCGCCGGATGGTTCGGCATGGCAATCCTGGCCGCCCACGCCGATTTCCTGCACGGCTTCGGCCATGGCCGCAACCAGCGTGAACGGCGGCGCAATCGCCACCCGCACTCCCGGCACGCGGGCAGCAGCCCGATCGATCGCCCGCGCCTCGGCCAGCATGGCGCGGGTGCCATTCATTTTCCAATTGCCGACGATATAAGGCCGGTCAGCCATGTAACTCTCTCTGTTAAAAGGAAAAGCCCTGGAATAGGGCGTGTTGCGCCCCGCGACTAGGCGAGCGGACAGCCATTTGTCAAAGGCCTTGCGACCATCCGAGCCAGCTTGTCGCAGCCCCCTGCGACAAATCCGCCACAGTTTCGGCCCGGATATTGCGATGCGCGCCAATGGCCCGTAAAGCCGCGCCGAAGCGCCCGCTTGGCGGTGCCACACAAGCCAGAGACCGACCCGATGATCAGCTTTTTCCGCAGGTTCTTCAATTCCAAGTTCGGTGTGCCGATTGTCTTGGCGGTGGTCGCGATCATCGGCCTGTCCTTTGCGCTGGCGGATGTTTCGGGTAGCAGCACTTTCGGCGGCGTCGCTGGCGGCGACCGGGTGGCCTCGGTTGGCAGTCAGCGGATTGGCACCGGCGACCTCTCGCGCCGGGTGACCAGCACGGTGGAAGCAATGCGCGAGCGCAATCCGGAGCTGACCGTGAAGAGCTTTCTGGCCGAAGGCGGCCTCGAAGGCGTGCTGACCGACCTGATCAACCGGCTGACGCTGCGGGTTTGGGGACAGAAAAACCACTTCACCCCAAGTGACCGGCTGGTCGACAGCGAAATTGACAAGAATCCGGCCTTCAAGGGCGCCGATGGCAAGTTCAATCCCGAGATCTTCCGCGCCATTGTCGGCCAGCGCGGCCTTACTGAAGCACAGGCGCGCGAGGAAATCGCGCAAGGGATCAGCGCGCAATTGCTGCTCAGCCCGGCCGATATGGCCGCAGCCATGCCGCGCGATGCCGTGCTGCGCTATGCTAGCGTACTGACCGAGCGGCGCACCGGCTCAATCGGGCTGCTGCCCTCGGCTTCTTTTGCGCCTTCGGCCCTGCCGACGGACAAGGAAGTGACCGACTGGTACCATTCGCACCGCAGCGACTATATGCGTCCCGAACGCCGCGTGATCCGCTATGTCAGCTATTCGGAAAGCGCGATCGGCGCGATCCCGGCACCAACCGATGCCGAAATCCAGGCCCGCTACACCGCGAACAGCGCTGAATATGCCGCATCGGAAAAGCGCCGGATCACCCAGCTGGTCCTGCCTACCGAAGCCGCCGCCAAGGCCGTTCTGGCGGAGATCAAGGGCGGCAAGTCGCTTGATGCCGTAGCCAGCGGCAAGGGCCTTGCTGCGGCTTCGCTGGGACTGCTAAGCCAGACGCAGCTATCCGGCCAATCGTCCCCCGCTGTGGCCGAGGCGACCTTCGCTGCGGCCAACGGGGCAATCGCCGGCCCGGTCAAGAGCGGGCTCGGCTGGCACTTGATGCGGGTTGACGCGATTGAGGGCAAACCGGCGCGAACACTCGCCGACGTGCGCGGAGAAATCCTGAAGGTCCTGACCGAGGAAAAGCGCCGCAAAGCCCTCACTGACTTCTCGGCCGAGATCGAGGATGAATTCGACAATGGCTCTGCGCTGGGCGATGTAGCAAAGAAGCTGGGCCTGACCCTGAAGGTCACCGAGCCGCTGCTGCCCAATGGCAATGTTTATGGCAAGGAAGGCGTCAGCGCCCCCGGCGAATTGCAACCGATCCTGGCAACCGCCTTTTCGATGGAAGGTGAAGGACAGCCGCAGGTCGCCGAAGTCGATCCGGGCAAAACCTTCATGATCTTCGATGTCGGCACCCTGACCGAAGCTGCCCCCGCTCCAATCGCTGAAGTGCGCTCGCAAGTGGTTGAGGATATCCAGCTGTCCAAGGGCGCCGTCGCCGCCAAGGCCGCCGCCAAGAAGATCGAAGAGCTGCTCAAGAAGGGCACAGAGATGGCGGCCGCCATGGCCACGCTGGGTGCCACCCTGCCCCCGGTCGACCGGGTCGATATGGGGCGCGAGGAAATGCAGCAGCGCTTTGGTCAGAAGCCGCCGCTGCCGATGCAGGTGTTCTTCGGTATGGCCAAGGGATCGATCAAGCTGATCGGTGCGCCGCGCAACCGCGGGTGGTATGTCCTGCGGCTCGATGGGGTCACGCCGGGGCAGATCAATCCAACCGATCCGCGCCTGGCTGGCCTGGTCAAGGAACTGTCCGAAAGCACCGGCCGCGAATATACCGATCAGTTGGTTGCGGCGATGGCGGCCGAGATCGGCGTGAAGCGCAACGAGGACGGGCTGCGCGCGGTGCGGACCAGTCTGCTCGGCAGCAACTAGGCGGCGATGTCTGGCGGCAGTCTTGAAAACCGCGCCGCCGCGCGCGCGGCGCTGAATGAGGGCCGCGCAGCGCTGGTCTGGCGGCGGACCATTGCAGATTGCGAAACACCGGTCGGCGCGGCCACCAAACTGATCGAAGAGGGGCGCGGCGATTTCCTGCTCGAATCGGTGCAAGGCGGCGAAGTGCGCGGGCGCTATTCGCTGCTGGGGCTCGACCCCGATCTGGTGTTCCGCGCAAGCGGTGCCGAATGCGAACTCAATCCGCAGTGGCAGCACGACCGCGCTGCATTCGCGCCCCTGCCCGATGACAGCATGACGGCGCTGCGCAAGCTGGTCGCCGAATGCCGGATCGATGTGCCAGAAGAGCTGCCCCCGGCGCTGGCCTGTCTGGTCGGTTACTTCGGTTACGAGACAATCGGACTGGTCGAGCAATTGCCCCGCCCGCCACAGAGCGCGCTCAATTTGCCTGATATGCTGTTTGTCCGGCCGACCGTGCTCATGGTGTTCGATCGGCTGACCGACCAACTGTTCTGGGTCGCACCGATTTGGCCGTCCGATGCTGCGCCAGATCAGGCCATCGAATCGGCGGCGATGCGGCTCGATGCGGCGGAACGCAAGCTGGCGGCCCCCTCCCCACCTGCGCCGCAAGACGCAACGCTGCCCGAACCCGAACTGACCCCGGTGCTGGCACCGGGAGACTATGCGCGGATGGTGCTGCGCGCGAAGGACTACATCGAAGCAGGCGATATTTTCCAGGTCGTGCTGGCGCAGCGCTTTACCACGCGCTTCACCCTACCCCCGCTCTCGCTCTACCGCGCGTTGCGGCGGGTGAATCCATCGCCGTTCCTTTATTTCCTCGACCTGCCGGGTTTCGCGCTGACCGGATCGAGCCCGGAAATCCTCGTACGCGTGCGGGATGGCGAGGTCACGATTCGTCCCATCGCCGGGACCAGGCCACGCGGTGCCTCCCCGGACGAGGACCGCGCGAACGAAGCTTCGCTGCTCGCCGACCCCAAGGAACGCGCAGAGCACCTGATGCTGCTCGATCTGGGCCGCAACGATGTTGGCCGGGTGGCCGAGACTGGAACGGTCGAGGTGACGGAGAGCTACACGGTCGAGCGCTACAGCCACGTAATGCACATCGTCTCGAACGTGGTCGGCAAACTCGATAGCGCGAAGCACGATACCCTCGATGCCGTATTTGCAGGCTTCCCCGCTGGCACCGTCAGCGGGGCACCGAAAGTCCGCGCTTGTGAAATCATCGCCGAACTCGAACCCGAAACGCGCGGGGCCTACGCCGGCGGGGTCGGCTATTTTAGCCCCGACGGCAACCTCGACACCTGCATCGTGCTGCGCACCGGGGTTGTGAAGGATGGCATGCTGCACGTGCAGGCCGGCGCAGGGATCGTCGCGGATTCGGACCCGGCCTATGAACAGCGCGAATGCGAGGCCAAAGCCGGCGCGCTAATCGCGGCGGCGAAAGAGGCGGTGCGGGTAGCGGGGGAAGCGGGGTTCGGGCAATAGCTTGACCTGACGATCGTGGCAGCTAGCCTGCTCCACATGCGCAAACTCCTCTTCCTCATCCTCGCCCTGATCGCCGCCCCACTTCACGCGGAGGACTGGATCAAACAAGCCGCCGAACGCGACATCGTGCTCCCCGGGTTCAAGTTCGGAACCGGCGAGGTGATGGACCTGCGCATGCACGTAACCACGCTTGGCACGCCGCAGCGCAATGCCGGGGGCGAAGTGACCAATGCGGTTATGGTGCTCCACGGCACCGGCGGCAGCGGGCACCAGTTTTTCCGCCCGCAATTCGCCGATGAGCTGTTCGGCAAGGGGCAGCCGCTCGACCTCACGAAGTACTACGTGATCCTGCCGGACAATATCGGCCACGGCAAAAGTTCCAAGCCCAGCGATGGCCTGCGGATGAAGTTCCCGCGCTACGACTACACCGACATGGTCAACGCCCAGCAGCGGCTGCTGCTCGAAGGGCTGAATGTGAGCAAGCTTCAGCTGATCCTCGGCACCTCGATGGGCTGCATGCACGCCTTCGTCTGGGGGACTGACAAGCCCGGCTTCGCGCTGCGGCTCGCGCCGTTTGCCTGCAACGCGATAGAAATTGCCGGGCGCAACCGGATGTGGCGGCAGATGAGCATCGATGCGATAAAGGCCGATCCCAAGTGGGATGGCGGCAATTACGCGAGCCCGCCCGAGAGTGGTCTGCGCACCGCGCGCTACCTTTCGATCATCGCCGGGGCCAATCCGGTGCTGCTCCAAGATCAATATCCGACCCGCGAAAAGGCGGAGGATTACCTGCGCAGCAGCTATGAAACCCGCGCGCAAAGCGATGTCGACGCCAATGACCAGATTTATCAGCTGGACTCTTCGCGCAGCTATAATCCCCTGCCCCGCCTCAAGCTGATCACCGTGCCGGTGCTGTGGATCAATAGCGCCGACGATTTCATCAACCCGCCCGAACTCGGCCTCGCGCAACAGCATGCCAAGCTGATGCCCAAAGCGCGGTTCATCCTGATCCCTGCAACCAAGGATACCCGCGGCCACGGCACCCACACCTGGGCCAAGTTCTGGAAGAAGGATCTGGCGAAGTTGCTGGCGAAATGAGTGAGCGCAGAACCCTCTACCCGCCGATCGAGCCTTATGCATCGGGCATGCTTGAAGTCGGCGACGGACACACGATCTACTGGGAGCGCTGCGGCACGCCGGGGGGCAAGCCGGCGGTGTTTCTGCACGGTGGCCCCGGCAGCGGGTGCAGCGCCGGGCAGCGGCGGCAGTTCGATCCGGGGCTTTATGACGTACTGCTGTTCGACCAGCGCGGCTGCGGGCGCTCTACCCCGTTTGCCAGCCTTGAGGCCAACACCACCTGGCACCTTGTCGCCGATATCGAGCGGCTGCGCGAGATGGCCGGGTATGAGAAGTGGCTGGTCTTCGGCGGCTCGTGGGGCTCGACGCTCAGCCTTGCCTATGCCCAGACGCATCCCGAGCGGGTCACCGAACTGGTGCTGCGCGGGATTTTCCTCGCGAGCAAGAGCGAGGAGGACTGGCTCTACAAATACGGCGCGAGCGAGCTCTATCCTGAAGGCTGGACCGATTTCACCGGCCACATTCCTGAGGTCGAGCGCGGCGACCTCGTCGAGGCTTACCACCGCCGCCTGACCAGCGACGATCCCGCGGTGCGGCTGGCGGCCGCCAAGGCGTGGAGCACATGGGAAGGCCTGACGGTTACCCTGCTGCCCGATCCCGCCATGATGGAGGATTTCACCGCCGACGACCACGCGGTGGCGGTCGCGCGGATTGAGAACCACTATTTCCGTCACCATTGCTGGCTCGAGGAAGGCCAGCTCCTCAAGAATGCCCACAACCTGCGCAGGATACCAGGCGTTATCGTCCAGGGCCGCCACGATTGCTGCACGCCCCCGGCAGCCGCATGGGCGCTCAAGCAGGCTTGGCCCGAGGTTGAATTGCAAATCGTCCCCGATGGCGGCCACCTTTACACCGAGCCGGGGATCACCGACGGATTGGTCCGCGCGAGTGACCGGTTTGCGGGCAAGGCTTGATCGCGGCGCTTAAACCCGCCACGGGGCCAGAATGATCCTCGTCATCGACAATTACGACAGCTTCACTTGGAACTTGGTCCACTACCTGATGGAACTGGGGGCGAAGGTAGAGGTCGTGCGCAACGATGCGATCTCCGCAGGACAGGCACTCTCCAGCGGCGCTGCGGGCTTCCTGATCTCGCCCGGGCCCTGCACCCCGAACGAGGCCGGGATCAGCCTCGACCTTGTCGCGGCCTGTGCCGAAGCGGAGAGGCCCTTGCTTGGCGTGTGCCTTGGCCACCAGTCGATCGGCCAGCACTTCGGCGGCAAGGTCGTGCGCGGCGGGTTGATGCACGGCAAGGTATCGCCGGTTACGCATGACGGGAGCGGGCTGTTCGCAGGCCTGCCCTCCCCCTTCATCGCCACGCGGTATCACTCGCTGATCGTCGAGCAGATCCCGGATTCATTGGTGGTCAACGCAACCAGTGACGACGCGCACGTGATGGGCTTCCGCCACGCCACGCTGCCGATCCACGGCGTCCAGTTCCACCCCGAGAGCATCGCCACCGAGCACGGCCACGCGATGTTGGCCAACTTCCTCAAGATCTGCGGACTGCCGGTCCGCGCACTGGCATGAGCTTGGCTTTCGACGAAGCCGAAGCGCTGTTCGGCAAGATGCTCGACGGTGTGATGGCGGACGCTGAGATCGCGGCCACGCTGGCGGAACTTGCGGACCGCGGCGAAACCGCTGCCGAACTCGCCGGTGCGGTCAGCGCGATGCGCGCGCGGATGAAGCGCATCATCGCGCCGCCAAACGCCATCGACGTCTGCGGCACCGGGGGAGACGGGCAGCACAGCCTCAACGTCTCGACTGCAGTCGCGCTGGTGGTGGCAGCTTGCGGTGTGCCCGTCGCCAAGCACGGCAACCGCGCGGCAAGCAGTAAGGCCGGAGGCGCGGATACGCTTGAAGCGCTTGGCCTGAATCTCGCCCGCGCCAGCGAACTGGCCGAGGCAACCCTGCCCGATCTCGGCATCGCTTTCCTCTTCGCGCAGGCGCACCACCCGGCGTTAGGCCGTCTCGCGCCGATCCGCAAAGCACTAGGGCGGCGGACGATTTTCAACCTCTGCGGCCCGCTGTGCAATCCAGCGGGCGTGACGCGGCAACTGGTTGGGGTCGCGCACCCCAGCGTGATCGCGCTCTACCGCGAGGCAATGGAGCTGCTCGGCACCGAGGCCGCACTGATCGTCTCGGGCGCTGAAGGTCTGGACGAATTGTCGATTGCCGGGACCAGCTATGTTGCTTCGGTTGGCTTCGGCCCTCTGCCGGCCGAGCTCCGCCCAGAAGATGCCGGACTGCCCAGCCACCCGCTCGAAGCCCTGCGCGGCGGTGAGGCCGAATACAACGCTGCCGCCCTCAACCGCCTGCTACAAGGCGAACACGGCGCCTATCGCGACGCCGTGCTGCTCAATTCCGCCGCCGCGCTGCTGGTCGCGGGCGAGGTCGAGGACCTGTTCGAGGGCGTCGAGGAAGCTGCCGAAGCGCTCGACAAGGGGCTAGCCAAGGCGCTGCTCGATTGCTGGATTGAGTCAGTGAAGCCATGACAGACAAGCTGATCCTGCACGAGTACGCTGCATCCGGTAACTGCTACAAGATTCGGCTCACCGCCGCGTTGCTGGGCATCCCATTGGAGCGGCGTGCATACGACATCCTTAAGGGAGAGACTCGCACCCCGGAATTCCTTGCGACCGTCAACGCCAACGGTCGGATTCCCGTGCTGCAAATTGGCGACCGGTTCATGCCCGAAAGCAATGCCGCCTGCATTTGGTTGGCGCACGGATCGCACCTGATCCCGGCGGACCGGTTTGACCATGCCGACATGCTGCGCTGGATGTTCTGGGAACAATACAACCATGAGCCCAATGTCGCGACGACGCGGTTCTGGCTGGACATCGTAGGGACGGAGAACCTGACCGATCTTCAGTGTGCCATGCTGCCGGGCAAGATCGAAGCAGGCAAGGCCGCGCTAGAACTGATGGATCAGCACCTGACCCGACAAGATTGGCTAGCGGGCGAGGCGATTAGTCTCGCCGACATCGCCCTGTTCGCCTATACTCACGTTGCAGAGGAGGGCGGCGGATTCGACCTGTCGGACTATCCGGCAATCACCCGCTGGCTGGCCGCGATCTGCGCTGTCCCGGGCTTTATCGCAATCACCGATTGATCAGCGCTGATGACCGACAAACTCTCCGAAATTTGCAACACCAAGCGCAAGGAAGTGGTTGCACGAAAGGCGCTTACCTCGCTCGCCGAACTCAACGCTCGCGCCGCTGCGCAAGGCACCCCGCGCGGGTTCGAACAGGCGCTCAGGTCTAAGGCCGCCGACGGCTTCGCGCTGATCGCAGAAATCAAGAGAGCCTCACCCTCCAAGGGCCTGATCCGCGCCGATTTCGATCCCCAAGCCCATGCCTGCGCCTATCAGGCGGGTGGCGCAGCCTGCCTGTCCGTGCTGACCGATGCGCCGTACTTTCAGGGACACGAGGACTACCTGATCGCCGCCCGCGCCGCTTGCGAGCTGCCGGTGATCCGCAAGGATTTCATGGTCGATCCTTGGCAGTGTGCCGAAGCCCGCGCGATCGGAGCCGATGCGATACTGATCATCGTTGCTGCCCTGAACAACGGCGCGATGACCGAAATCGAGGCGGCCGCGCGCGCCGAGGGAATGGACGTGCTGGTCGAAGTCCACGATGAGGCTGAACTCGAACGCGCCCTCACCCGGCTGAACTCGCGGCTGATCGGGGTCAACAACCGCAACCTTAAGACCTTCGAAGTCGATCTGGCCACTACCGAACGGCTCGCCAAACTGGTTCCGGACGATGTCCTGCTGGTCTGCGAAAGCGGGATCGCCAGCCATGCTGATTGTCAGCAGATGGCCGAAAGCGGCGTTCGCACCTTCCTCGTAGGTGAGAGCCTGATGCGGCAAGACGATGTCGAAGCGGCAACCCGCGCGCTGCTCCTCGGCTGAACGCGCGACCCAGCCCTGTCCTACACGGTCAACATCTGGCATAGCTGCGGGATGGCTGGCCGCGCATTCAACCCTGCATCCAAAGCTCAGGGCGGCGCTTTGCACGCCGACAGCTTTTTCTGCTTAAGACTGTGGTCCACGCGGTCCAAGCGTTCTTCAGGAGCGATCGAGAGTTGACCGAATTGACCCATCTGGATGTGAACGGTCATGCCCGCATGGTCGATGTCGGGGCCAAGGTTCAAACGAACCGGGTCGCTATCGCCTCAGGGAGAATCCGGATGTCGGATGCCGCGCTGGCGGCAATCCGCGATGGTGCCGTTCCCAAAGGCGATGTCTTTGCCGCCGCACGGATCGCCGGGATCATGGCGGCAAAGAAGACCGCCGAACTGATCCCGCTCTGCCATCCGCTCGCTATTGATAGCGTGACGGTCGATTTCGCGATTGAGGATGATGGCGTACGCGCCACCGCCAGCGCCGCGCTGACCGGCAAGACCGGCGTGGAAATGGAAGCCTTGACCGCCGCTTCGATTGCGCTGTTGACAATCTATGACATGGCCAAGGCGATCGATAAGGGCATGGTGATCGAAGACATGCGCTTGATCGAAAAGCGCGGCGGCAAGTCTGGCGATTGGCGGGCCGAACCTTGATGCAGCCGCCGCTGCCGCTCGAAGAAGCCCAGGCGCGCCTGCTGGCCGAGGTCACGCCGCTGCCGATCGAGCGGGTCGATGTCGGCTCGGCGCTGGGCCGCTTCCTGTCGCAACCGTTGGTGGCCGGACGGACGCAGCCGGCCTGCGACCTCTCGGCGATGGATGGCTATGCGATCGACTCGAGCGACCTCGCCGGGCCGTGGACCGTGATTGGCGAATCGGCGGCAGGACATCCCTATTCCGGGCAAGTACGCCCCGGTCAGGCCGTGCGTATCTCGACCGGCGCGGTGCTGCCCGACAGCGCTGGAACCGTGATCCTGCAAGAGAATGTGCGGCGCACCGGTGACCGGGTCGAAGCCACGCAAGCCGCCACTGCAGGACGCCATTTGCGCCGGGCAGGATCCGACTTTGCCGAAGGAGATGTGCTGGCCGCCATGGGTCAGCGGGTTACCCCGGCGCTAATTGCGCTCGCGCTGGCATCTGGCCACCGCCATCTCGCGGTGCGCCGCTTGCCGCGTCTGACAGTGATCGACTGCGGCGACGAATTGACCGACGATCCCGGTGATTGCGCGGTGCATCAGGTGCCTGCCAGCAATGGCGCGATGCTCCTCGCCCAGGCCAGTGCGGTGCCATGCCAAGCCGCGCGGATCGGTCCGGTGCCGGACCACGCCGAAGCGCTGCGGAACGCGCTGGAAGCGGCATCTGAAGCCGATCTGATCGTGACCAGCGGCGGTGCCTCGGTCGGCGATCACGATATCGTCCACCCGGTGCTGCGCGAATGGGGGGCCGAGCTGGCCTTCTGGCGGGTCGCGATCAAGCCAGGAAAGCCGCTGCTGGTGGCGCGCAAGGGGCGGCAACTGGTGCTTGGCCTGCCCGGCAACCCGGTTTCGAGTCATGTGACCGCCTATCTGTTCCTGCTCCCGCTGCTGCGCGCGCTGCTCGGCGCGGCAGAACCCTTGCCCGCGGCGCGAACGGCTCTTCTTGCGGAACCGATGGTGGCTGGTGGGGATCGCCGCGAGTTTCGACGCGGGCACTGGCAAGGGGATGAAGTAGTGCTCGAAGCGGTCCAGGATAGCGGCGGACTGGCCGCTTTGACCCGCTCGAACCTGCTGATCGATTGCCCTGCTGGCATCCCCGCCCTGCCGGCGGGCGCGGCGGTGATGGTATTTTCGCTCGAAAATGGCGGGATTGCTTGACTCGGCAAATTTTGTTGCTTACCTGTTCCGCATTCGTTCACTGAACGGCACGGGAACAACGCGATTTCCAGCCGTTCCTTCGGGAGTGCGCCGTCGATGTTGACCCGCAAACAGCACGAGCTGATCCGCTTCATCCAGACCCGGCTCGAGGAAACCGGCGTTTCGCCCTCGTTTGAAGAAATGAAGGAAGCGCTCGATCTCAAATCAAAGTCTGGCGTGCACCGGCTGATTTCCGCGCTCGAGGAACGCGGCTTCATCCGCCGCCTCCCCAATCGCGCGCGGGCGCTCGAAGTGCTCAAGCAGCCCGAGGACGTGCAGAACAAAGCTCCTGCCAAGGTGGCGGACAACGTCGTCGCGCTCAAGCGGCCGGAACCGGCGCGGCCTGCCCCGGCCAATGATGTGATCGAGATCCCGCTGCACGGCCGAATCGCGGCCGGTGTGCCGATCGAAGCACTGGAAACCTCGGCGATGCTGCCGGTACCCGCAGCGCTGCTGGGCGCGGGTGAGCACTACGCGCTTGAGGTATCGGGTGATTCGATGATCGAAGCCGGGATTTTCGACGGCGACTATGCCCTCGTCCGCCGGACCGATACCGCTCGTGATGGGGAAATTGTCGTTGCGCTGGTGCGGGGTGAAGAAGCCACGCTCAAGTACCTCCATCGCGATAATGGCCGCGTCCGGCTCGACCCCGCCAATGCCGCTTACGAACCGCAGGTCTACGATCCGCGCGAAGTGCTGATCCAGGGCAAGCTCGCAGGCCTTTTGCGGCGTTATCACTAAGGGGATCGCCAACGCTTTGGTGTAAAGTCAGCGTAAAGTTTGGCTTGCATCGGGGCCTGTTGTCGACTGCGACGGCGTGGCCGCTGAGCCAGTCTCTCCCTTTCGGCGCGGTTTGCGCGGCGCGGGTTTCTTCCACCAGCCATGTTCGCCCTGCCCTTCGGCAACAGTACGAACTTGGCCTGTAGTAAGGTCAATCGCCAGGCCGCCGGTCTTGCCTAGCAGTGCGCGATCGGCCTTGAACCAGGCGGGGCGGCAAGACCGTGGCAGCCAGCGGTCGGCAACAACCACATCGACCCGCTCACAGGCCGCCGACAGAGCGCGTTCCTCGACATAGTCGGTCCCGCGGCCCAGCAGGAAGCGCCAGTTCCGCCCGCCGCGCCGCAAGGTCACGGTGCAGAACTCACGGCTACAAGCCGCACCCGGCCAGTCGTCGAGGCTGCGGGTTTGACCCTCCATCCCGGCCTGCTCCATCAGGTTGTCACGCGCATAGTCGCTCCGGCTGTCGCGCAGCACCAGCAACTCGCCCGGCACTGCCCCGGTGATGCCGACATGGCGGCCATCACCCGATATCAGCACATCGGGCGCACTCGCGCTGGCCAGCCCGGCCGTCCCCAATGCGACAGGTATCAACCCCAGCAGTCGCTTGCGCCCACGCCACAGTGCGAGCCATATGAGCCCGGCGAGTGACAAGCCGAAGGGCACTGCCCCGAACGCCGGAAGCAAGGTGACTGCTCCAGGCTGCCCCGCGGTCCAGTGTGCCAGCCACAAGAGCAGCTCAAGCGACTTGCCCGCCAGCCACCAGAATGGCGCTCCCGCCCCTACCGCATCGAACAGCAGCGCAAGCGCAATCAGCGGCATTGAGATGAAAGTGGTCAGCGGGATCGCCACAACGTTGGCAAGCGCCCCATAGACTCCGGAGCGGTGGAAGTGGAACAGCCCGATCGGCATCAGGGCCAGCTCGATCACCACTCCGGTCAAAAGCAACATCGCGAAGACCCGACCACCGCGCGCCCACCATGGCTCAGCCCGCGGCGCAAGGAAGCGCTGGATCGGCGCAGCACCATGCAGTGCGACGATTGCGATCACCGCGGCGAAGCTCATCTGGAAGCTTGGCCCGACCAAGGCCTCAGGCCAGAGCAGCAGCACCACGAAGGCTGCCACTGCCACCATCCGCATACTCAGCGCCTCTCGCCCCAATGCCAAAGCGATCAGTACCAGCACCGCGCCTATGCACGACCGGACGGTAGGCACCTCTGCCCCGGTCAACAAAGTGTAGCCAACCCCGGCCAAAGCCCCGGCCCCCGCTGCCACGAGCGGCAGGCGCACCCGCAGCGCCAACCAAGGCCACAGCGCGAGCATCCGGATCGCGAGCAAATAGGCTGCGGCCACCACTGCGCTGACGTGCAGTCCGCTGATTGAAAGCAAGTGCGTCAACCCGGCATCGCGCATCGCTTCCTCGTCGGCCTCGGCAATCGCCCCGCGATCGCCGCTGGCAAAAGCGGCAGCGATCGTTCCTGGCGATCCGCTCAACTGGCTGCGGACATGCCTAGCCAGCGAAGACTGCGTTCGATCGAGCAATCCCCCCCCATCGCCCGCGCGGCGCACCTCAACCTCGCCCAGCACAGTGCCGGTCGCGGAGAGGCCGCTGAACCAGGCAGCCCGGGCAAAGTCGTAGCTGCCCGGCAACATCGGCGGCGCCGGCGGCATCAACCGCGCCCGCATCCGGACCTGCGCCCCGCTAACCAGGTCCGGGCGATCCTTGGTCAGTGGCAGATTGACCCGGACGCGGATTGCGCGGCCCGTTTCGGGCTCACTCGTATCGAGCAGCAAGCGCACGCGGTTCTCGGCGGGTTGCTCCTCACGACTTACCAGAGTCGCGTCGAACCGACTGACCATCGGTCCTGCGATCGGCTCGGCGCCGATCAGCGTAGACTTGCCCCATGCCACTAGGCAGCCCAGCGCAACCGTGCAAGAGACAGTGAGCAGGGCCTGCCGCAAGAACGGATGACGTCCCTCCCGGCGCAGTCCAGCCAGACCAGCCAGCGCCGTGGCAGCGCAGAGCGCTAGCAGGGCCAGCCATTGCCAGATATTGGCCAGTACGAACCATCCCGCGATCCCGGCGGCAAAGGCAATCACCAGCCACGGCGCGCGATCGAACCCGCTTGCTTCCAGCCCCGCTTCGAGCCGCGCGACACCGCTGGACAAGTTGGAAAGCTTGGGCCAAGAGCTATGTTGCAGTGCAGCGTCGGCAGGCGCGGAGCTGCCCATAGGCACAAGTGGCGGCACCGAACTGGCCATGGCCCGATCAGACAGGATGGAACGCAAGTTGACAAGTATTTCGGCCAATTCGGATCGTTCTGCGGCGGTTGGCCAAGTCATCGGCCAAGTTGTTACCCGGTTTGCCCCCTCGCCAACCGGATATCTGCACATTGGCGGCGCCCGCACTGCACTGTTCAATTGGCTGTTTGCCAGACATCACGGCGGCAAATACTTGCTGCGGATCGAAGATACCGATCGCGCGCGCTCCACCGATGACGCAATTTCCGCGATTTTCGATGGCCTCTCCTGGCTTGGCCTGGAAGGCGACGAGCCGGCGACCTTCCAGTTCGCGCGGTCGGCGCGTCACGCCGAAGTCGCCCAGTCGCTGCTCGAAGCGGGCAAGGCCTACCGCTGCTATCTGACTCCAGAGGAGTTGGCCGCGCGGCGTGAGAAAGCCCAGGGCGAACGCCGCCCGTTCCGGATCGACAGCGAATGGCGCGATGCCCCCGCTACGGATTGGCCTGCCGATCAACCCTACGTCGTCCGCGTCAAGGCCCCGAAAATGGGTGAGACGGTAATCGAGGATCTGGTCCAGGGTCGCGTCGCCGTGCCCAATGCCGAGCTCGATGATTTCGTCCTGCTCCGCTCTGATGGTACGCCGACCTATATGCTCGCAGTTGTGGTCGACGATCACGACATGGGCGTTACTCACGTGATCCGCGGCGACGATCACCTCAACAATGCCTTCCGCCAGCTGACAATCATTCATGGCATGGGCTGGCCCGAGCCCTACTATGCGCACGTGCCGATGATCCACGGCCACGATGGCGGCAAGTTATCCAAACGCCATGGTGCAACCGGGGTCGACGCCTATCGCGACGAACTGGGCATCCTGCCCGAGGCCATGTTCAATTATCTGTTGCGGCTTGGCTGGGGCCACGGCGATGACGAGATCATCAGCCGCGCGCAGGCGATTGAATGGTTCGATATCGCCGATTGCGGCAAGAGCCCGTCGCGCTTCGATCTGGCCAAGCTTCAGAACCTCAATGGTCACTATTTGCGCGAAGCCGATGATTCTCGTCTGGCAGCGCTCATCGCGCCGAATGTCACAGGATCGGTAGATCTGGCGCTGCTGGAACGCGCGATGCCAGTGCTTAAGGTGCGCGCCAAGGACCTCAACGATCTTGCCGCTGCCGCTGGCTTCCTGTTTGTCCAGCGCCCGTTGACGATGGAAGAGAAGGCCGCGGCTCTCCTGACGCCCGAGGCACGCGAACTGCTAGGACAGATATCGCACCGGATCGAACGCGAAAACGACTGGACAACCGAGGCCCTCGAAGCCAGTCTCAAAGCAATGGCGGAGGAGCTGGGATTGGGGCTCGGCAAGCTTGCGCAACCCCTTAGGGCGGCGCTAACGGGTCAGACAACCTCCCCGGGTATTTTCGATGTGCTGGCTCTGCTTGGTCGCGACGAAAGCTTGGCGCGGATCAACGCGCAGGCGGTTCCGGCGGGCGTGCAATAGATTTTGAGGAGTTGAGTGGTGGGAAACGACGCAAGACTGATCGCGGGCAACGACGAATTCGCCCTTCCGGTGCTGAAGGGCAGCGTCGGGCCGGACGTGGTCGATATCCGTAAGCTTTATGGCCAATCGGGGCTGTTCACTTATGACCCGGGCTTCACCAGCACCGCCAGCTGCGAATCCGCGCTGACCTACATCGATGGCGATGAGGGCGTGCTGCTGCACCGCGGCTATCCGATTGGCCAACTTGCTGAAAACTCGAGCTTTATGGAAGTCAGCTATCTGCTGCTCAACGGCGAGCTTCCCAGCAAGGATGAGCTTGAGGATTTCACCTACACCATCAGCCGCCACACCATGCTGCACGAGCAACTGGCGACGTTTTACCGTGGCTTCCGCCGTGATGCGCACCCGATGGCAATCATGTGCGGTGTGGTTGGCGCGCTATCGGCCTTCTACCATGACAGCACCGACATCTCTGATCCGGTCCACCGCCGGATCTCTTCGCACCGGCTAATTGCCAAGATGCCGACGATTGCGGCGATGGCCTATAAGTACTCGGTCGGTCAGCCTTTCCTCTATCCGGACAACAACCTGTCCTACACCGGCAACTTCCTGCGAATGACATTCGGGGTTCCGGCCGAGGAATATGAGGTGGTCCCGGCAGTCGAAAAGGCGATGGACCGGATCTTCATCCTCCACGCCGACCACGAGCAGAACGCCTCGACCAGCACCGTGCGCCTCGCCGGTTCATCGGGGGCCAACCCGTTCGCCTGCGTGGCGGCAGGAATCGCTTGTCTCTGGGGTCCGGCCCATGGCGGGGCAAATGAGGCTGCGCTCAACATGCTGCACGAGATCGGCACGCCCGATCGCATCCCGCACTTCATCGAACGCGCCAAGGACAAGAACGATCCGTTCCGCCTGATGGGCTTTGGCCACCGCGTTTACAAAAACTACGATCCGCGGGCGACGGTGATGCAGCAGACCGTGCGCGAGGTGTTTGATGCGCTGAAGGTCACCGACCCGGTCTTCGAAGTGGCGCTGCGGCTTGAAGAAATGGCGCTGAACGATCCCTATTTCATCGAGAAGAAGCTGTTCCCGAATGTCGATTTCTATTCGGGCGTGATCCTTTCGGCGATCGGCTTCCCGACCACGATGTTCACCGCGCTGTTCGCGCTGGCGCGCACCGTTGGCTGGGTGGCGCAATGGAACGAAATGATCAGCGATCCCGGCCAGAAGATCGGGCGGCCGCGTCAGCTCTACACCGGGCCAACCCAGCGCGATTACGTTCCGCTCGGCAAGCGCTGAACCGGCCAAGGTCGATTACCTACAAAGCCAAGGTTTGGCCTCGCTCGTTAGGAATGAGGCCAATTTGGCGGTTATTGCATTGGCAATTGCCTGACGGCGCCTAGTCCAGACGGTGCAGGCTGGCTTTCGGGGCTGAAGCCAATAAGTCAGCCGGGACGTCCAACGTAAAGCGCGCGCCTTGGCCAAGCGCGCTTTCAACTGTCAGATCACCGCCCATCGCGCGCGCCAGTCGCCGTGAGATGTAGAGACCAAGGCCGGACCCGGCAGCATCGCTGCGGCCGAGCCGTTCGAACTTGTCAAACAACCGGGCCTGCTGCTCCGGGGCGATCCCAGGACCTTGATCGGCAACGATTACCCTAGCGCGGGCGCCTTCTCCCTCCAGCCTGATCCAGATTTGTGAATTGTCGGGCGAATAGCTGATCGCATTGCCCACAAGGTTGAGCAGCACCTGCAGAACCCGGCGGAACTCGGCAATGGCCGGCATGGTTTCCCCCTCGCGCGGTGCATCGATGGTTATCCCGCGCTCGGCAGCGCGCACTCCAAGGATGCCGGCGGCACGGCGGGCGACATCGCCCAGATCGATCCGGTCGGGCGCAGTGTTGAATTCCTCCGCTTCGACCACTTCAAGGTCGGCCAAATCGTCGATCAGTGCCAGCAGGTGCTGTCCCGCCGCAGCGATATCGGCAGCATAATTGCTATACTCGTCCGCGAGTGGCCCGGCGAGGCGGGTTCGGATCGTTTCGGCGTTGGCGATGATCCGCGCGATCGGTTGGCGCAGGACCGGGGCGACATCACGTCCAACCAGTCCTGGCATATTGTTGGGCATATGGCGCTCAGGCGCACGAATGATCGGTTTAAGTGGCGCTTCCGCTGTGAACAGCAGCTCAAAACCCAGTGGATCGGCACCGCCCGAAAAGCGCGGCAGCAAACTTGCCCGCCAACCCCGGTCTGAACTCTGAATGCGCAAATTGGCGCCATCGAGCAGCCGCCAATGGAGCGGCTGACGGTGGCTGTCCCCCGCGATCTCGACAAAATCGGTCCACGGCCGACCGATCCCCTCACGCATGGCTTTGGCTAGTTCGGCTAAATCGGGCGCGTCGGACGCAACTGTGAGCACCGCCTGGTCGGCATCGAGTTCAGCAGTAAATTCGGCAACGAGCCTATCAATACCGGCCTTGCGCTCTACGAGAGTTGCCATATCTTCTGGCGGAAGCGGTTTGGCCTGCCAACCCTCGATCGCGATCTGGGTGCCGCCATCGTCCAGTGGCGTAATCTCTGCCCAAGCGCTAACGTGCTCCACACCATCCGAAGCAGTGAACGGGCGCGCCACTTTGAAACCGAAATTGCGCGCTTTTGCCACCAATTCCGACAGGGCAGGAATGGCAATCGCACCGGGGATCTCCCCGCCGCAGCGACGCTGCAGTGTGGCAAGCGGCTCGTCCGCCTGAATCAGGCGATCATCGCCGTCAGTTCGGGCTGCGGCGCTGGCTTTGCCGCCTTCGGCCATGGTCAGCTTCCCGGCTGAACGATCGACCGGGCGAGCAATGCCGCGGCATGATCGGCTCCCAATGCGTCGAACCCTTCGGGCAGTTCAACATCGGGATGCAACGCGACGAATTGCTCAGAGATCGCCGGGGTGCGCAATCCGGCAGCCCGCAATGCGAGTGCGAAGCGGGCCAGTTGAGCTTCATTGGTAGCCAGAATGGCAAGATCGCGATCTTGCCCCGACGCCAAGGCCAATGCCGAGAGGAACATCGCGACACCCGCGTGCGAGACCGAAAGCGCTGCGGTCGCCCCACCACCCATGCCGGTCACCAAGCGAGAAATCAGGCCGATCCGGCTGCGAGATTCATCGTGATCACCGCGAACCATGCGGTCGGCAGTTTCGACTTCACTCTCCCCACCATTGCCCGGGTGGTTGCGGAGCGCGAGGAGTGCGGCGTGAAGAACATCGCCCGGCAATTCTGCCAAGGGCAACTGCATCCGGCGCTGGGCTTGTGCGAAGCGCGCCTGCGCAGCCAACAGGGCCATCGCCTTGCCTGCGGTTCCAGGGTCATTCGAAGCAATAAGCGCCTGCAGCAACGGCGACAGAACCGGGTCAAGTGCGAGCCGACGATGGAGCCGCTCGGTCAGCTGCCACTCCAGCGCGAGACCATGGACGTGGGCGAGGAAGCCACCGTGCGCCACGAAACTGGCGCTAAGCGCGGCAAGGTGATCGGGATCATGCGATCCGCGATCCTTGGCCCCGCGCACGGTCTCAACCTTGTCAAGCAATTGCACCGCAACGTGATTGAGCATGCCGCGTACGCGTGCGATAATTTCATCGCCAAAAACCGAGTGATCATCGTTCGCGAGCAAATGGCGCAGAATCGGCGCAATCGTGCCGACCAGCGCATCACCATGCGCCAGCTCGTCACGCAGAACGTGCTCAACTGGGCCCGTACCCTGAGCAGTAACCTGACTATCGATCATGCGATTTGCCATAACGCTGCTTGGTTAAGGTCGCGTTAGCTGAAAATCCCCGCGCGGCACCAACAATCCGGCTAAAGCAATGATCACGGCGAAGCCATGAACCACAAGGCCGGTTTCCCCGAACGCGGTTGCCGTGCCAAGCAGTGTCAGCAGCAAAAGCCGATCATTAAACAGATTGGTCCAGTCCGCGCGAAGCGCTCGTGGGACCAAGCGCAGCAATGTAAGCAGCATCAATGGGGGAAAATACCGATCGACCTCAAACATCCCATGGTGCGCGCCCGCTGACCACCCCAGCAAGGCGACCAGCACCGCGTCGATTCCCCAACCCACCAAGCCGGTGGAGCGATTGCCGGCATCCGGACCGCGTTCGATGCGGGCAAGCGACCGATAGGCCTGAGCCGCGATCCAACCCAGCCCGCAGAACCCCATGCCAAGCAAGCCAAGTCCGAACCAGCCAGCACCGAATCCCAGCGCAATCAGCACGATAGCTCCGATAAGCAGCGCGCGCGATCCGCCGCCTGCGTCGAGCAGACCTGCTCCAAATCGACGCACACCCTGCAGCGCCAGCCAGTGCCCTGGCCCGGTCCAGCCATCTGCTGGACCAAGCCGTTGGCGCACCCAGGCGGGTTCGACAGCATGGGCCTCCGCATCGGAGCGGACCTGTAACCAGAACTCGCCCGGTTCAAGCGAGGGCAACTCCTTACGCGTCACTCCAGCCTGCAAGGCAAGGCGCTGTAGGGTAGAGAGGAGGTCACAATCAGGCGGGGCATCGGCAAGTTGCGCAACCAGGCGGCCCGGAACACGCAAAGCACCAGCGGCCGCGTGGCTGAGATCGATTCGCTCAAAGCCCGCAGCCAACCCGGATTCGACCGACTGGACGACAATGGCCGGTCCCGCTTCAAGCAAGGTTTGAATTGGGCCTGACACGAATAATCCGTCACCCAGCGCGATGATCTCATCCGCGGCAGTGACCAAACCCAGCAGCGCGCGCGGCCCGGATATCACATGAAATCGTGCGCCTTTGCTCTCTGTAAGGTGCTGCAATTCCAAGAGTTCGGCATCGAGTGCCGGAGCGATGCAAACGACCCGTTCACAGCCCAATGCCAGAGCCAGATCAAGCTGATGTCGCCCCAAGCTGCGCCCGCCAATCCGCAAGCTGGCACGCAGAATTCCGCCACCTTCGGCAGCCGGTTCAAGCATCGATAGCAGGGCAACCCGCAGTGTTCTTCTCCGCCCCGGTTTAATTGAGCGCGGGTTTTAGGGAAGCGAGGCTGGCATGCCAACCCGGCGCAAGATCAGTTGGCAGAGAACTCGACGATGAAATTCTCGATCCGGCGCACCACGGTGGGTTCACCTGGAGCGGCCGAAAGCGCTTCATCCGCCAGAACCATCAGCGGTTCAGCGTGGAAGCTCGCCGCAAGGCCTTTGAGACGCATCGCCGCCATTTGCCAATTGCCATCGCAGCGCGAGCGGCGCAGCAAATCGACCTGTCGCTCCACGCTTTCGATAAAGGCCCCGCGCAGCTCGGCAAACAGCCCAATATCCTCGCCTGCGGCGGCGGCGAGAGTGGCGTCCAAAGCTCCTGATTCATAAGCCATCAGAGCGGGATAATCTCGATAGGTTAAACTGGGGTTTATCGCTGCGCTAACCATGTTATCCTGCCCCCATGGCTGGGAACCGAAACATTGTCGCCCTTGATCCGGACGCACAGGACGCTGTGCCGGTTGAGACAACTGCCGCTCAGACGGCAGATGCGGAAGTTACTGTTGACGATCAATGGTATGAGGAAGATGAGGCGGCGCCCAACGCTGGTTGGCGCAACGGAATCTTACCGGCATTGGCTTTCGCCTGCGTGCTTGGCTGGACCGGCTTCTTCGTCTGGACCAACCAGAGCCAGATGCTCGCGCCTGCCAGTCCGCAAGCCTGGGTTGGATGGATCCGTGACTGGTCACTGCCAGTTGTCTTGGTTTGCTGCCTTTGGCTGATTGCCATGCGTAACAGCCGCCGTGAGGCTGAACGGTTCGGTGCGACAGCCCGGCTCCTCAGCGAAGAATCGGCGAGGCTGGAAGCCCGCCTCTCAACAGTGAACAGCGAGCTCAGCCTCGCGCGCGAATTCATCGCCGCTCAGGCGCGCGACCTCGAAGCGCTGGGCCGGATGGCCAGTGAGCGCCTCTCGAGCAACGCAGACCGACTTGCGGGCCTGATCAGCGACAACGGCAGCCGGATCGAAACGATTGGCAGCGTTAGCGAAAACGCGCTCGACAATATGGAGAAGCTGCGCGGGCAACTCCCCGTGATTGCTAGTGCTGCCAAAGACGTGACTAACAATATTGCCACGGCTGGCCGCACTGCCCACGCCCAGCTGGAAGACATGGTCGCTGGCTTTACCAAGCTCAACCAATTCGGCCAGGCGAGCGAAACGCAGGTTGTGGCGCTGCGGGCAATGGTCGACAAGACGCTGGCCGAGTTCACCCACCAAAGCGAGCAGCTCGGCATCATTGCCGAGCAGCGCTTCGCAGCCTTGGCTGAGCAGGGCACCGGGTTCCGCAATGAACTGGACGCGCACGAAGTGTCCGCACTCGCCTCGATCCGTACGCGGGCAACCGCTCTGGGTGAAGAAATCGCCCGGACCCGCACAGAACTGGACAACCAAGAAGCCGAAAGTCTGACTTCGCTGCGCGCGAGACTGACCGCTGTTCGCGATGAGAGTATGGCTATCGGTCGTTCGGTGCGCGAGACTGAGACTGCCGCGATTTCGGCTTGGCAAGAATCGATCGCCCGACTGGAAGACGATTTGCGCGATGCGATCGCCAAAGTTGGCGAGATTGACGAGAAGGCCCTCGCTTCCGCCCGTGCACGCCTTGCCGAGCTGACCAGTGAAGCAGCCGAAGTCGATGAACGGTTTGCAGAGCGCGACCGGGTGTTCGCTGAAGAAATCGCGCGCCGCGAGCAGCAGGCAAGCGAGCGCCACGAGCGACAGGTCGAAGCCTTGACCGGACACCTCGCCCAGCTGGATGAGCACCTAACAAAACGCGTAACTGAGCAGGAATTCCGAGCTGAACGGGTGACCGCGAATGCAGCGGAAGTTGAGATCAAGCTTGGCGCTTTTGCTGCCCGCATGGACGAAATCTCCCGCCACGGCGAAGCAGCGGCAGCGACCATCGCCGCCAGTCTGGGCACTCTTGCCGAGCGTCTTATTGCCAGCCGAGAAGCTCTTGCAGGGACAGATGCTGCTGTTGACGCTTTAACCGAAAACTCGGTGCGTCTGCTGGAACTGATCCAAGGTAGCGCCAAGCACACCACGGAAGAGCTGCCAAAGGCTCTGACGATCACCGAGGAGCGACTGGCGCAGGTTGAACATCGCACTTCCGCACTGCGTCTGGTCGCTGCTGAGGCAGAGCAGAGCGGCGCGCGCCTGTCTGACTATGTCCTGCGCAGCAAGCAGGAATTGGCGGATAGTGGCGAATTGATCGAGTCGCTGAACCGGCTGGTCGCCGAACGCAGCGCGGAACAGATTGAGACAATTGGCAAACTTCGCAGCTCGCTGGCGGAACTCGATCAAGAGAGCCGCATACTGGCCCAGCACGCCGATCAGTCTTTGCGGAGCGCAATTGATGCGCTCGGAAGTTCAGCGCGCGATGCGGTAGCAGGGATCGAGACCATGAGTGCGTCGGCGATAACCGCCCTCGCCGAGCGGCTTGGCGCAGAAAGCGGCGAAGCGATTGATCGTGCGCTGAAAGCGCGCACGGCCGAAGCGGCCGGGCAGCTTGAGCAAGCAGCAGTCCATGCTTCGGGCATTAGCCGCGAAGCGGCCGTGCAGCTGCGCGATCAACTGACCAAGGTCAACGAACTCGCCGGTAATCTGGAGCGTCGGGTCAATCAGGCCCGCGCGCGGGCGGAAGAGCAAGTCGACAACGACTTTGCCCGCCGGGTTGCGCTGATTACCGAAGCGCTCAATTCCAACGCCATCGACATCGCCCGGGTGCTCGATACCGATGTGACTGACACTGCCTGGGCGTCATACCTTAAGGGCGATCGGGGCGTATTCACCCGCCGCGCCGTGCGGCTGCTTGACGCATCCGAGGCCAAGGCTGTGATGCAGGTTTTCACAAACGACGACAGCTTCCGCGAACACGTCAGCCGCTACATCCACGATTTCGAAGCGATGCTGCGGCAGCTCCTATCGACCCGCGATGGGCACGCGCTGGGGGTCACACTGCTCTCCTCCGACATGGGGAAGCTCTACGTCGCGCTGGCCCAGGCAATCGAGCGGCTGCGGAACTGATCGGGCCTATTGATCTGAGGGCAGCGGCAGTAATGCCAACAGATCGTCGACGGTGATCCAGCCCCAAACCCAGTTGGCATAGTAGAGCGCGAATAGCACGGTCGCAAGAATCGTACCGTTCAGTAGCACCCTGCCGGGTCGAAAGTTTGCAGGTGCGCTATCGGCCTGACCGGGTACCCTCTCGATACCCGCCTCGTCGGCAGTCTGCATGCCGAAACGCAGCATGATGAAGCAGCCCATCACCCAGAACAGGAAGTAGATCGCGATGATCGACGTGAGCTTCATGCGGCTTATCCTTCCGGCAGGATGACCATGACCTGCGGCTTCTTGCCCGACCAGCGCTGTGCGGCGCGGCGGGCGGCGAGGCGCGCGGCTTCGCTGACCACGTCGCGGTCATGCCGCTGGCCGCCTTTGAGCTTGGCAATCGCCGCAGCGACATCTTCGCGCGCTTCGGCGATGAAGTCGGTCTGGTCTTCGTCCAGCGGCAGGCCAAGGCTTTCAACTTGAACCTGCCCTTTGCGGTCAAGCACCACAATCACCACACCGTTGTGCGCCAAGCGGCGGCGCATCACCATCGCCTCGCCATTGGCGGGCGTGATGATATCGCCATCGAGGATCAGGCGCCCGGCGCGCACTTCGCTGATCTTGCCCGGCTTGCCTGGCGCGAGCCGGACGAGATCGCCGTTCTGCTGATCAATGGCCGCAGGAATGCCGCTTGCCCGGCCAAGCCGCGCCTGCTCCTTCATGTGCCGGACTTCACCGTGGACCGGCACCAAAATCTCCGGACGGATCCAGCCATAGAGCGCTTCCAGCTCGGGCCGCCCGGGGTGACCGGAAACGTGTATCTCGGCCTGACGGTCAGTCACAATCGTGATGTCGCGGGCTGCAAGCCGGTTCTGGATCCGGCCGATAGCCACTTCGTTGCCGGGAATCTGGCGGCTGGAGAACAGCACTACATCGCCAGCCTCCAGCGCAATCTGGTGGTTGTTCTCACTGATCCGGCCCAAGGCGGCACGCGCTTCGCCCTGTCCGCCAGTGGCCAGGATCAGCACCTCCCCACGGGGCAGGTTCATCGCCCGCTCGAAATCGACCAGTTCGGGCAGATCGCGCAGATAGCCGCAAGCCTTGCCGGTGCGGATGATCCGGTCGAGCGAGCGACCCGCGACGCACAGTTTGCGGTTGGTGGCCTTGGCCACTTCGCCCAGCGTTTCCAGCCGCGCCACATTGGAGGCAAAGGTGGTGACCAGCACCCGCTTGCCGCGATGCTTGGCCACTTCCGCCACCAGCGCGCGGCGGACTTCACCCTCGGAGCCTGAGGGTTCGGGGTTGAACACGTTAGTTGAATCGCAGACCAGCGCCAGCACACCCTCATCGCCGATCTTGGTAAGCTCTGCCGGGGTTGCCGGAGTGCCCACCAAGGGTTCGTCGTCGAGCTTCCAGTCGCCGGTGTGGAAGACCTTGCCGTAGGACGTATCGATCAACAACGCATTGCCCTCGGCTATCGAGTGCGCAAGTGGCACATAGCGCACCCCGAATGGCCCCAGCTCGAACCGGTCGAGGTGATCGATCACATTGAGCTCAACGTGGGCCCCCGCCTCTTCCAGTTTTTCGTTGACGAGCTTCGCGGTGAACGGCGTGGCATAAAGCGGCACGCCGAGTTCCTCTGCAAAATAGGGCACTGCCCCAATGTGATCCTCGTGTGCGTGGGTCAGCACCACTCCGATAAGATCCGCCTTGCGCTCTTCGATGAATTCCAGATCGGCGAAGACCAGTTCGGTGCCAGGATATTCATTCGCCCCGAAGGTCATGCCCAAATCGACCATCAACCACTTGCCGTCGCACCCATAAAGGTTGACGTTCATCCCGATCTCAGCGGAACCGCCAAGCGCGAGGAACAGCAGCTCCTTACCGGGCTTCATGCCACGGTCCGGTTGGCGTAAAGCAAAGCAATTCCTTTCAAGGTCAGGTCAGGTTCGACCCGATCGAACAGTCCGTCTCGCGCAGCAAACAACGGCGCAAGGCCGCCAGTGGCGATGACTTTCACAGGACCACCGCCGCCTTTGGCAATTTCTGCCTTCATGCGGGTAATCATGCCTTCGATCATGCCAACGTAGCCCCAATAAATCCCGATCTGCATCTGGCTGACGGTGTCGCGCCCGATCACACTCTCCGACGGTGGCTGTTCGATCGCGATGCGGGGCAGCATCGCGGCAGCGTTGTACAGCGCATCGAGCGACAGGCTCACCCCGGTCGCGATCGATCCGCCCAGATAGGCTCCGTCGGCGCCGATGTGATCAAAAGTGGTGGCAGTGCCGAAGCTGATCACGATCTTGTCGCCCGCTTCCAGCGCTTGCGCGGCGATGGCGTTCACCGCCCGGTCCGCACCCAGCGCGCGCGGTTCATCCACCTTCAGCGCGATGCCCCATTCGACCGGGGCACGCCCGCCGATCAGTGCCTCAACTCCGAAGTACTTGCTGGCCAGTTCTTGCAGGTTGTGCAGCGCACGCGGAACGACCGAGGCGATCACTACGGCGCTTACATCGGCGCGCGTGAAGCCTTCCATCTGCAATAGCTGGTTAAGCCACACGGCATATTCATCGGCGGTGCGGCGGGGATCGGTAGCAATCCGCCAGCGCTGAACAATCTCACCCGCACCGCTGACCAGTGCGAATTTGACGTTGGTATTGCCGTTATCGATCGCAAGCAGCATCAGCGGGCTTCCGCAAGGTTGACGTCGCCGGCGTGGATAGTCCGGACCGCGCCATCCGCCAAGCGAACTTGCAGGGCACCGTCGGCGGCGAGCCCATGGAAGGTCACATGGAGTGGTTCGGGAGCACTGTCGGTGATCGTCAACTTGGTCCCCACCGGGTGAGCGAATGCGCACCAACGCTTGACGACCGATTCCATACCTTGGGTCCGCCAGCGGGCCAATTCATCAGCAAACTGCCGTGCCAGCACAGCGGCAAAGCCATCGCGATCGGGGGCCGGACCAAATTTTGTCAAAGCGATTGTCTTGCGGTCCGCCAGGTCCGGCGCAGTGACCAGATTGACGCCGATCCCGACAACGACATGCGCACCGACGCGTTCGAGCAGGATGCCGGAAAGCTTCGCTCCGTCAATCAGCAGATCGTTGGGCCATTTGAGTTCCGCGCGGTGTGGTGGCGGGATCAACGGGGCGACTGTTTCAACCAAGGCCAGTCCGGCAACCAAGGCCAAAGTGGCTGGTGGCGGATCGGTTTGGACCACCTGGACCACAGTGCTGGCGAGAAAATTTCCCGCCCCATCGAACCAGGTCCGGCCCTGCCGCCCGCGGCCTGCGGTTTGGCGATCAGCGACCAGCCAGTGGCCTTCGGTCAGAAGCTCCCCTGCGCCAAGGCGTGCCGAGAGGTCGGCGTTGGTCGATCCGGTTTCGGCAACAAATTCCATCACTCCGGCATGCACCCCGGCGACCCAGTAGGAAAACGAAATCTTTGGGTCCGGCGGCGCGGTTCAGAAAAGCGCTGTCGCTGCCGCGCTCGCCCAGGCACCGAGGTACTTGTTGGCGAGATAGCCCAGTGGGGAGATCGCCAGAACCGACAGCGCCAGCAGCGCCTGATGCACCCAATCGCTCTTACCCAGCGCCTTACCGGCAGGCGGATCAAAGTAGATGATCTTGATCACCTTGAGGTAATAGAACGCCCCGATTACCGAGGCGGCAATCCCAATCGCGGCGAGCGCAATCATGTCGGCCTGAACCGCAGCCTGGAACACCACGAACTTACCCCAAAAGCCAAACAGCGGCGGAATGCCGGCAAGGCTGAACATCAACATCGCCAGACAGGCAGCCAGCACCTTGCGTTCGGAAGAAAGCCCAGCCAGATCGGCAATCGCCTCAACCGGCGCACCTTGCTGATCCTTCAGCATAAGTACGGCTACGAAGGAACCGACCGTCATCGCCACGTAGATCGCCAGATAGACCAGCATCGCAGCCGCGCCTTGCTGCGTACCTGCGGCCAGCCCGATCAGCATGAAGCCCACGTTGTTGATCGAGGAATAGGCCAGCAGTCGCTTGATATTCTGCTGCCCGATCGCCCCAAGCGCGCCCACCACGATAGAAGCGAGCGCAACGAAGACTACAATCTGCTGCCAGGCTGCAGTCTGCGATCCGAATGCCTCCAGCGCGACCCGCATGGTGATCGCCATCGCCGCGACCTTCGGCGCAGAGGCAAAGAACAGCGTGACTGGGGTGGGTGCACCTTCATAAACGTCCGGGGTCCACATATGGAACGGCACCGCGCTGATCTTGAAGGCAAGCCCCGCCAGCACGAAGACGATCCCGAACAGCGCGCCCTTGTTCATCTCGCCGCTCAACGCTGCGTCGATCCCGGCGAAGCTGGTGGTGCCGGTGAAACCGTAGATCAGGCTCATCCCGAACAGCAGGATGCCGCTGGCCAGTGCTCCGAGCACGAAATATTTGAGACCAGCTTCGGCTGAGCGGTCATCTTTGCGCAGGAACGCCGCCAACACATAGGCCGCGAGCGAGTTAAGCTCGAGCCCGATGTAAAGCGTCATCAAGTTGGTAGCCGAGACCATGATGCTCATGCCCAAGGCCGCAAATAGCACCAGCACGGGGAACTCCGCGCGCATCGCCCGAACCCGTTCAAAGTAGGCCGGGGCCACCAGCAGGGTGGCACCCGCTGCCGCAAAGATTAACAGCTTGGCGAAGGCGGCGAAGGCATCGGCGCGGAACTGGCCGAAGAAGGCTTCAGTTGCGGTGCCGTTCGCGCCGCCGCACAGCGCTGGAGCGACCATCAAGCCAGCTACGAACAGCACCGCAACCGCCAGCCACGATATCGGACGCGAAGCACCATCGCCGCGCCAGGCAGCGCAGAGCAGCAGGATCAGCCCGGAGATGCTCAGCAGCTGTTCGGGTGCAACCATTGTGAGGGAGTGCAGCAAGTTCATCAGTGCGCCCCCTCGGCGGCATGTTCTTTGTGAGCGGCGGGCTTGCCCGGCTTGCCCGCCTTGAGCTTCGCATCGCCAGCGGGCTTGGCGCGGGCGAGGCGCGCATCGAGCGTGGCGATATCCTGCCGCATCGGGGCCAGGAAGCTCTCGGGATAGACCCCCATCCACAGCACTACCGCAGCGATTGGTGCCATTAGCAGCCATTCGCGCAGCGACAGATCGGGCATGGCGGCGGCATCGGCGTTCTTCTGCTCGCCGAAAGCGACCCGGCGATAGAGGTAGAGCATATAGGCTGCGCCCAGGATGATCCCGGTCGTGCAGACCAGCGCAACCCAGCTCGAAACCTGGTAGATCCCGGCAAGGCTCAGGAACTCACCCACGAACCCGCTGGTCCCCGGCAGGCCGATGCTGGCCATGGTGAACAGCATGAAAAACAGCGCGTAATAAGGCATGTTGATCGAAAGCCCGCCGTAGCGATCGATCTCCCGCGTGTGCAGCCGATCGTAGATCACGCCCACTGCAAGGAACAGCGCGCCCGAGACCAGCCCGTGGCTGAGCATCACCACCATCGCCCCTTCGAGGCCCTGCACATTGAATGAGAACAGCCCGACCGTCACGATCGCCATGTGCGCCACCGAGGAATAGGCGATCAGCTTCTTCATATCGTGCTGCACCAGCGCGATCAGCGAGGTGATCACTACCGCGGCCATGCTGAGCGCGAAGACCAGCCAGGCGAACTGCGCGCTGGCTTCCGGGAACATCGGCAGGCTGAAGCGGATGAAGCCGTAGCCGCCCATCTTGAGCAGCACACCCGCCAGGATCACCGACCCGGCGGTGGGGGCCTGAACGTGGGCATCGGGCAGCCAGGTATGGACCGGCCACATCGGCATTTTCACAGCAAAGCTGGCGAAAAAGGCCAGCCACAGCCATGTCTGGACCTGCGGCGCAAAATCATAGGCCATCAGCGTTGGGATGTCGGTCGTTCCCGCCTCATTCACCATCCACAGCATCGCGATCAGCATCAGCACCGATCCGAGCAGGGTATAGAGGAAGAACTTGTAGCTGGCGTAGATCCGGTCCGCCCCGCCCCAGATGCCGATGATCAGGTACATCGGGATTAGGCCCGCTTCGAAGAAGATGTAGAACAGGAACAGGTCCTGCGCCGCGAAGACCCCGATCATCAGCGCGGCCATCAGCAGGAATGCGGCCATATATTCGCCAACGCGCTTGTCGATCGAGAGCCAGCTCGCGCCGATGCAAATCGGCATCAGGAACACCGAAAGCAGGATCAGCATTAGCGCGATCCCATCAATCCCCAGCGCCCAGTCGAACCCGGCGAACAGCGGCACATTTTCGATAAACTGCCACTGCGCACCGCCGACGTCGTAGCCAGCCCACAGCACCAGCCCGAGCGCCAGGTTCAGCAGCGTTGCCGCCAGGGCAATGCCACGGGCCTGCGCAGCGCTGACAAAGAGGCAGACGATTCCTGCCACCAGCGGCAAGAAAATCATCAACGAAAGGATCGGAAAGCCGCTCATCGTGCGATCACCCAGGTCACCGCGGCGACAAGGCCAAGCAGCATCACCAATGCGTAGGAATAGAGATAGCCGGACTGCACCTTGCGGGCATAGCCAGCGCCCTGCGCCACCACCCATGCCGCGCCGTTTGGCCCGAACCGGTCGATTATCCCGACATCACCTTGCTTCCAGAACACCTTGCCAAGCCAAAAGGCCGGACGGACGAACAGGAAGTTGTAGAGCTCGTCAAAGTACCACTTGTTGTAGAAGAAGCGGTGCACCACTCCGAGCTGATCTACCACGGCGGCGGGGAAACCGGGGTTGCGTATGTAGGCGTACCAGGCGGTCGCCAGCCCGAGCAGCATGACGATGGTGGCCGACAGCTTCACCCACAGCGGCACATCATGCATCGCGTGCATGAGATGCTCATTATAGGCCAGCGAGCCGCCCCAGAACTCCGCGCTGTCAAGGAAGCCGTGGCTGAACACCCAGCCGGCAAACACCGCACCGAGCGTCAGCACGCCGAGCGGGATCAGCATCGCCAGCGGGCTTTCGTGCGGGTGATAGCCAGCGGTGCCATCTTCGTGGTGTCCATGCCCGTGATCGTCGTGCGCGTGGTGATCGTCATGAACTGCATGCTGGATATGCTCGCTCTGATCCCAGCGCGGCTTGCCGAAGAAGGTCAGGAAGACCAAGCGCCACGAATAGAAGCTGGTCATCAGCGCGGCGGTCACCCCGGTCCAGAAGGCGAAACGCCCGGCCTCGCCGCCGTTGGCGAAAGCGGCCTCCAGGATCGCATCCTTTGAGTGGAAGCCCGCGAACCCGGCGTGAATCAGCCACACCCCTACCCCGGTGATCGCCAGCGTACCCGCCGTCATCGCCCAGAAGGTCAGCGGGATATGCTTCCTGAGGCCGCC
>CAZVMC010000008.1:0-39391 GCA_964628635.1 uncultured Novosphingobium sp.
TGGCCAGCTCGACGTGGGTTGACCAGCGGAACTGGCCAACCGGGCGCAGCTCGGCGAGGCGGTATCCCGCATCTACCAACAGCGCCGCATCGCGCGCCCAACTCGAAGGGTTGCAGCTGATATAGACGATCCGGGGAACAGTGCTGTCCGCCAGCGCCTCAACCTGCTCGCGCGCGCCGGCGCGGGGTGGGTCAAGCAGGACGGCTGCGAACTTGTTGAGCTCGTCAACCTGCAGCGGATTGCGGAACAGGTCGCGGTGGAGCGAATGGACCGGCAGCTGCGCTACCGCTGCGGCTGCCTTGCACGCCAGATGCGCATCGCGCGCGGCTTCAACCGCGAGGACTTTGGTCTGCGGCCCGGCCAGCGCGAAGGCGAAGGTGCCAAGGCCGGCAAACAGGTCGGCCACGGTGGCGCAGTCCGCCAGCCATTCGCGCGCAGCGGCAACGAGCGCCGCCTCGCCATCCAATGTCGCTTGCAGGAACGCTCCTGGCGGAAACGGAACAGAAACTGTGCCAAGCCGCACGGTCACCGGCTCCGGCTCCCACACCGTTTCGCTGCCATAGCCCTGATCCAGTGTCAGCCGGGCCAGGCCGTGCTCTTGCGCGAAATCGAGCAGGGCCTGGGTGGCGGCCAGTCCATCGACAGCGAGCCCCTTGATCCCCAGATCGATCCCCTGTTCCGCCAGAGTGAGTTCGATGTCCGCCGCCAGCTTGGCATGGCCGCTCTTGGCGTGGCGCTTGCCTTTGGACTTGCCCGACTGCGAAGTGCCTAGCGCAATCAGCAGCTTGCGCAGCGGCGCCAGCAAAGCAACGAATTCTGGCACCAGCACCGGGCACTCGCTCAGCTCAACCAGCCGGTGCGACTTCGCCTCGCGGTAACCGATCACCACCCGCCCTTGCGAGCTTTCCGCGCGCAGACTGGCGCGGCGGCGGCTGTGCGGCGGCGAAAGGTGCGGCGGCGTGATCACCTCAGCGCCCAGCTCCTGCCCGGTCGAGGCATTGGCCACCCGCGCCTCGACAAAGTCGGCGAGCGCGGCTTCGGTCAATTGCTGCAGCTGGCACCCACCGCAATGCCCGAAATGACGGCATGGCGGCTGGACATGCTCCGGCCCCCATTCGAGGCTGCCATCCTCGTGCAGCAAGTCCCCCGGCGCCGCGCCCCAGGCATAGCGGCCCGAGGCGGTAATGCCGTCGCCCTTGGCGGCGATGCGGATGATCTCTTCGGTGGCGCTCACAGGCAGGCCGCGTAGGCGCTGTGAATGTGCGCCGCAAGCTGGCTGGCGGTCAACACCGGCCCCGCCAATCGCGCGGCTTCGCCGTGGAGCCAGACACCTTCGCAAGCTGCGGCAAATGGCTCCACCCCGCTCGCCAAGCGGCTGGCGATCACACCAGCCAAGACATCGCCTGTCCCCGCGACCGAAAGCCAGCTTGATGCACGTGGTGCCAGTGCGATCCTGCCATCGGGTGCGGCAACGACAGTGTCCGGACCTTTGGCGACCACCACCATCTTGCTGGCCTGGGCGAGCGCAAGAGCGCGTTCGGGCTTGGTGCCCTGCCCCGACAATCCGAAAGTCCGCTCCAGCGATGCCAGTTCACCTTCGTGCGGCGTGGCGATCAGCGGCGCGGTCCGCTCCGCCAAAAGGCGCGCGCCGAGCAGGACCAGCGCATCGGCATCGAGCACTGCCGGGATTGGACTTGCCAGCACTTCGGCTAGCCGCTCGCGCGCTATTGCATCGCGGCCCAACCCGGGGCCGACCAGTAGGGCGGCGATCCGCCGGTCGGTAAGCGCCTCGGCCAGAGAAGCAGTCTCAACCGGGAGATCGGGCGGCGAATGAAGGCCTTCATTGACATGCAATTTGACATAGCCGGCCCCTGCACCCTGGGACGCGCGGGCCGCCAAAATTGCCGCCCCCGGCATGGCGCCCCCAACCACCCCAAGCAGCCCGCGCCGATATTTGTGCGCGTCCGGAGCGGGGGCCGACAGGTGCGGTCGCCCAATAGTTCGGGTCGCTTCCGGAACTCGATCGCAGCCGATATCGACCAGCCGCAACTCGCCCATTTTGGTGCAGGCGGGCATCAGAAAATGAGCATATTTCCAAGCGCCTAGCGCAATGGTCAAATCGTATTCGGGCAAGCCGACGTTGAGTTCCTGCCCGGTATCGCTGGCCACCCCGCTCGGCAGGTCAATTGCGATCCGGTACGAATGACTTGCCGCAAGCCGTTGGAGCAAAACGATATCCGCCCCTGTCAAAGGCCGCGCCAGTCCGGTGCCGAACAGGCAATCGACCAACACCGCGCCATGCTGGCCCGCTTCTGGCCCAAGCACTTCGCCGCGATATAATGCGCGGGCATTTTGCGCCGCTGCAGTTTTTGGCTCGCACGTTGCGACCACTGCAACCACCCCGCCCCGCGCGCGCAAAGCCTCAGCAATTACATAACCATCGCCGCCATTGTTGCCAGGTCCGCACAAGACGGTCACGGGTCGTCCAGCGGCAACCCGCCAGACCCACTCTGCTGCGCCGCGCCCGGCGCGCTGCATCAGTTCATCGACCGAAATCCCATACGATATCAACGCCTCCTCAGCGCTGCGCATCTGCGCTGCGGTGAGGATCTGGTCAGTTGGCCGCGGCACTGGTTTGCACCGGCTCGGGCGCTGCCGGGAAGCGGTAGCGATCCGGCCCGGCCTTGACGATGAACTCGCCGCCGTCGCGCGTCATCTCAACCTCGTCCGCCCCATCGGCGGTGGCGATGCGGGTGCCGTTGTCGATCATCTGGAAGCGGCGGAACCCGCCATCGGGATGCCGCACGATCCAGAACAGCTTGCCGTCTACAGTGGTGTCCTCAACGCTGCAGTCCGGCTTGAATTCGGTCGCACCGCCCAACGCGCAGGGGATGGTCTTGGCGTTCTGTTCGGCGGAGGCACTGCCTTCGGCAGTCGCTTCGGGGACCTTGTCGCTGCACGCCGCCAAGGCCAGCGCAAGCAAGGGAACGCCGCGAATCACTTGCGCACCAGCTGCGAAACATCGCGGATCGCCCCGCGCGAGGCCGCGGTGGTCATCGCCGCATAGGCCTGCAGCGCGACCGAGACCTTGCGCGGTCGCGGCTTGGCGGGTTGCCAGCCCTTGGCTACCTGCGCCGCGCGGCGCTGAGCCAGTTCTTCATCACTCACCGCCAAGTGGATGGTCCGATTGGGAATATCGATTTCGATCCGGTCACCCGGCTCGACCAAGCCGATCTCCCCGCCCTCCGCCGCCTCGGGCGAAACGTGGCCGATCGACAGGCCCGAAGTGCCGCCCGAGAAGCGCCCGTCGGTGAGCAGCGCGCAAGCCGCGCCAAGGCCTTTGGATTTGAGATAGCTGGTCGGATAGAGCATTTCCTGCATGCCGGGTCCGCCCTTGGGTCCTTCATAGCGGATCACCACGACATCGCCTTCAACCACCTGGCCGGTCAGGATCCCGGTCACCGCCGCATCCTGACTTTCAAAGACCTTGGCCGGTCCGGCAAACTTCAGGATCTTCTCATCGACCCCGGCGGTCTTCACGATGCAGCCATCGCGCGCGATATTGCCGAACAGCACCGCGAGCCCGCCGTCCTGGCTGAAGGCGTGTTCCTTGCTGCGGATCACACCGTTCTGGCGGTCGGTATCGAGTTCCTCCCAACGGCGCGACTGGCTGAAGGCGGTCTGGGTCGGCACCCCGCCCGGAGCCGCCTTGTAGAAGGTCTGGACCGCCGGATCGTTGGTGCGCTTAATATCCCATTGATTGAGCGCTTCGCCCATGGTCTTGCTGTGGACCGTGGGCAGATCGGTGTGGAGCAGCCCGGCACGGTCGAGTTCGCCAAGGATCGCCATGATCCCGCCGGCGCGGTGGACATCTTCCATGTGGACATCGCTCTTCGCCGGAGCGACTTTGGAGAGACACGGCACTTTGCGGCTCAGCCGGTCGATATCCTGCATGGTGAAATCGACCCCGCCTTCATGGGCGGCGGCGAGCAGGTGGAGTACGGTGTTGGTCGATCCGCCCATCGCGATGTCCAGGCTCATCGCATTTTCAAATGCGCGGAACGAAGCGATCTGACGCGGTAGGGCGCTTTCATCATCCTGCACGTAGTAGCGCTTGCAGAGTTCAACCACCGTCCGGCCCGCCTGCAAAAACAGTTCCTTGCGGTCCGAATGTGTGGCGAGTTGTGAACCGTTGCCAGGCAGCGAAAGCCCCAGCGCCTCGGTCAGGCAATTCATTGAATTGGCGGTGAACATGCCGCTGCACGAGCCGCAAGTCGGGCAGGCCGAACGCTCGATCGTCGCCACTTCCTCGTCGGTGTAGGCCTCATCCGCGGCGGCGACCATCGCATCGACCAGATCGAGCGCGACCTCTTTGCCGCGCAGCACCACCTTGCCCGCTTCCATCGGCCCGCCCGAAACGAAGACGCAGGGGATGTTGATCCGCAGCGCCGCCATCAGCATGCCGGGGGTGATCTTGTCGCAGTTGGAGATGCAGACCATCGCATCGGCGCAGTGCGCGTTGACCATGTACTCCACGCTGTCGGCAATCAGATCGCGGCTGGGCAGCGAATAGAGCATCCCGTCATGCCCCATCGCGATCCCATCATCGACCGCGATGGTGTTGAATTCCTTGGCGACTCCGCCCGCCGCCTCAATTTCCCGCGCGACCAGCTGGCCAAGGTCCTTCAGGTGCACATGTCCCGGAACGAACTGGGTGAAGCTGTTGACCACTGCGACGATCGGCTTGCCGAAATCGCCGTCCTTCATCCCCGTCGCACGCCACAGGCCGCGCGCACCGGCCATATTGCGGCCATGGGTCGAAGTGCGGGAACGAAGCGCGGGCATTGCAATATTCTTTCGTCTGGAGAGCTTTGCGGTGGCCCTACACGCCTATCCTTCCAGCTTCAACGCCACTTCGTTGCAGATCCGGTGCAGCCGTTCGGCCCATTCGGCCTGCTGCTCAGTCGTTTCGATCTGATCCTGCCGCACTTCGATCCCCAAATAGGGCCGCCCTTCGGCTTCGGCGTGGCGATTCATTGTCGCGTTGAGCAGCTTGCCCGAATAGGGCTGCTGATCGCCCACCACCAGGCCATCCGCCTCCAACAGCGGAATTGCCAAACGCGCCGCGCGATCGTCCGCGTTGTAGAGCACCCCGACTTGCCAGGGCCGCGCTGTGGATGGCGCTGTGGATAACTGCGGGGTGAAGCTGTGGAGCGAGAGGATCAAGGCTTGCGGCTGCGAATCAAGAAGGCCCTCCAAAGCATTGTGATAGGGCCGGAAAAATCGCTCCAGTCGCGCTTCGTGACCCGCATGGTCCAGCGCATTGCCGGGGATCGCGTGTCCGTCGCTGGCGATCGGAATCGTCGCGGGCTGGTGCTCCTCGCGGTTGAAATCGCAGACCAGACGGCTGACGTTGCCCAGAAAGGCGGCGGTCCCGGGGCGCTTGGCCATCAGCTCGGCCACACCGGCAACGCCCAGATCGACGGCGATGTGATTGTACAGCAGGGCCGGATCGATCCCGAGAGCGATGTCATCCGGTACGCGGTTGCTGGCATGATCGGACACCACCAGGATCCCGCCGAAGCGCGGGGTGCCGACAATGCGATAGGCTTCGTTGGCGCTCATTGTGACGGCGCGCTCGCCAGAGCGCGGCCAGAGTTTTCGCGCGAAGACGCGAAGACGCAAAGATGTCTCGATGCACCGCAGTCCCTGTTTGCACTGGCAACCGAGCGATTTGGTGTCGGCTTTGCCAAGTCACGCGGCTTCGCCGTCCTTTCCTCGCTTCGCGTCTTCGCGTCTTCGCGCGAACCCTTTGAACCGACCATTTTCACCGCAAACGTCCCGCCAACTGCCACCAATCTGGTTGCTGGCGACGGATTGCAGCAGCAGCCGCATCGCGTTCGGCCACGCCGACAAACAGCGCAAAACAAGTCGCGCCGGAACCGGACATGCGGGCCAGTCGCGGCTTGGACTGCAAGAGTGCCGCCAGCACCGTTGCAATCGGCGGGCAGCGGGCGACGGCACTCTGCTTCAGATCATTGCGCCCGGCATAGGCGATTTCGCCCGCAGTCCCGGTCGGCAGCGGCCCGCGGTCCACGCCGTCCCAGCCGGCAAAGACCGGGCCGGTGCTGAGCGGCACACGCGGATTGACCAGCAGTACTGGGGATCCGGCGAGGTCGTTCTCGACGGGCTCCAGCTCAGTCCCCGTTCCGCGCCCGACGCAAGCTTCGGAGCGCACGCAGGCCGGCACATCGGCACCAAGCTTGGCCGCGCGCGACTGCCAGTCATCTGGCAAACCCTGCGCGCGCTCGACCAGCCGGAACACCGCCCCCGCATCGGCCGAGCCACCACCGAGGCCTGCCGCGACCGGCAGGTTCTTCTCAAGTTCGACCGCCCAGCCAGTTTGTCGAGGTAAAGCATTCAGCGCTTTGGCAACGATGTTATCAAACGGATCAGTGAGTTGCTGCCCAAACTCTCCATAAGTTCTCACCTCGTCCTGCGCAGCCTCACGCACCGACAGCCGATCCCCCGCGTCAACGAAGGCGAAAAGCGTCTCCAACTCATGATAGCCGTCCGCGCGCCGTCGCCGGACATGCAGCGCAAGGTTGATCTTGGCGTAAGCGGTTTCGCGCATCGGACGAAGGCATTCAGTCCTTCGGCTACATCAACGAAGCGTCGAAGACCAAGCCGACCGTCAGACCGGACCGATCGATCGCTTCGAGGGCAGTCAGTTCGATCGAGCACTCCGCTCCGCAGTCGTTGACCACGCGTTCGCGCAGCGCGGTGACGAAGTAGCTTTGCCGGGCCGGACGGCAGCCTTGGGCAGCGGCGCGCTGCTTCAGGTTCGTTTTGAAGCGCTCCCACGGCAGCCTGGTCTGGCCGCGCATTGCCGCCACGACCGCATTCGCTTGCGCCGGAGTGTCGCAGCGATAGAAAATCCCTTGTTCCGGGTCGGTGCCGCGCGCATCGAGCCAGCCGTCCTTGGTGCGCGCTTCCTTCCATTCGGCCAGCGGCGTGCGGGACGCGCCGTTGGCGCCGCCTTCATCGACGATTCCAATCACTGGTTTGGCAGCCGCCCCCATCGTGCCGCGGTATAGCAGATAGGTCTCGGTGCCCTCGGCCACGGCGATGTCGCGGCGCGCCACCGCGGTGCGGATTGTGATCGAACCTGTGCGCGGTGAATCCTGCTTGCAGCCCGTTTCACGCAGACCCTGAAAGAACCGATCGGTATCGAGCGTGTAATTGTTCGGCGCGGGCTTCACACGGTGGAATTCGGCCAGCATCCGCTGCGCGGCTGCTTCCGTGGGACAGAGCACGGTTGAGTAACTGTCAGGGATATCGAGCCGATCGGGCAATGGCAGTGCAGCTGTGCCATTGGCCAGCAGTGTCAGCAGCAATGCGCCCGTCATCATCGATCTCCCGGTTGGTGTTTCCCTCACATATTCGGATAGTTCGGCCCGCCGCCGCCTTCGGGGGTTACCCAGGTGATGTTGCCGTTGGGGTCCTTGATGTCGCAGGTCTTGCAGTGGACGCAGTTCTGCGAGTTGATCTGGTATTTGGGCTGGCCCTCCTCGACCCCCAGCCACTCATAAACCCCGGCGGGGCAATAGCGGGTCGAGGGCCCGGCGAAGACGCCGAGTTCGCTGGTTTTCTGCAGTTCCAGATCGCGCACCTGCAGGTGGACCGGCTGGTCCTCCGCATGGTTGGTGAAGCTGAGCGCGACCGAAGACAACCGGTCAAAACTGATCACACCATCGGGCTTGGGGTACTGGATCGGCTGATAGAGATCAGCGCGCATCAGTGCGCTTGCATCGGGGTGGTGCTTCATCGGCTTGGCGATGCCGAAGCCGAACAGCGTGCGCAGCCACATGTCTGCCCCGGCCAGCACTGTGCCGAGATCGCCACCCCATTTGGCGACCAGCGGCTCGGCGTTTTGCACCTTCTTGAGCTCGGTCGCGATCCAGCTATCGCGCACCGCCGCATCATATTCGCCCAGCGCATCACTGCCCCGCCCTGCGCCGATCGCCGCCGCTGCGGCCTCAGCTGCCAGCATCCCGCTTTTCATCGCGGTGTGGCTACCTTTGATCCGCGGCACGTTGACGAAGCCGGCCGCGCAACCGATCAGCGCGCCGCCTGGGAAATCGAGCTTGGGAACAGACTGCCAGCCACCTTCGTTGATCGCCCTCGCGCCATAGGAGACGCGGCGGCCGCCTTCGAGGATCGCGCGGATTTCCGGATGCTGCTTCCAGCGCTGGAATTCCTCGAAGGGGTAAACGTAGGGGTTCTTATAATCGAGCGCGGTGACGAAGCCGAGCGCGACCTGCCCTCCGGCCTGATGATAGAGGAACCCGCCGCCCCAACTATCGCTCTCGCTCAGCGGCCAGCCCTGGGTGTGGAGCACACGGCCCGGCACGTGCTTGGCGGGATCGATGTCCCACAGCTCCTTTATCCCCAGACCATAGACCTGCGGCTGGCAATCGGCTTCAAGATTATACTTCGCCTTCAGTTGCTTGGTCAGATGACCCCGCGCGCCCTCGGCGAAAAACGTGTACTTGGCGTGGAGTTCCAGTCCGGGCTGGTAGTCGCCCTTGTGGCTTCCGTCCTTGGCCACGCCCATATCGCCGGTGGCGACGCCTTTGACCGAGCCGTCGTCGTTGTAGAGCACCTCGGCGGCGGCGAAGCCGGGGAAGATTTCCACGCCAAGCCCTTCGGCCTGTTCGGCCAGCCAGCGGCACAGGTTGCCAAGGCTGCCGGTGTAGCAGCCATCGTTCGACATGAACGGTGGCATTGGCCAGTGCGGGATCGACCACTTGCCGGTCTTGGTCAGCACCCAGTGCCAGTTGTCGGTCACCGGCGTTTGCGCCATCGGGCAGCCATCGTCACGCCAGGTTGGCAGCAGCTCATCGAGTGCCTTGGGATCGACTACCGCGCCGGACAGAATATGCGCGCCCACTTCGCTGCCTTTTTCGAGCAGGCAAACGCTGAGATCGGCATTGACCTGCTTGAGCCGGATCGCGGCGGCAAGGCCGGCGGGGCCGCCGCCGACCACCACCACGTCATAAGGCATCGATTCGCGTTCGCTCATGGCCGGTTCCATCCCCAACTGTGCAGTTCAGCGTGCTGTTAATTATGCCGCCAAGCCTTGATTGCTGCCGCGCGGCAGGTCAAGACCTCTGCGTGGATTTGGCGGAACGATCCGGGGCGCAGAGCCCGTTGGCCGGCGGCATTGCTGCGGCGCTTGACTGGTGGCGGTTGGCCGGGGTCGATCACGATTTTGCCGACAACCCGCGCGACTGGTTACCGCCCCCCGCCGAGCCTGCCGTAACGGAAGCTGCGCCGCCGACGCAGATGGCTCATCAGGCCGCTAGCCGCCCAGAACCCGAACCTGCCGTGGCCTTCGGCGGCGATCCATCAAGTTGGCCAACCGTGCTGGCCGAATTCGCGCCGTGGTGGCTCACCGAGCCCGCGCTCGACAGCGGCATGATCCACGGCCGAATCGCGCCGCGCGGTGCCGCTGGTGCCGCATTGCTGGTGCTGGTCGATCATCCCGAAGCCGGGGACCACGATGCGCTGCTATCCGGGCCGCAAGGCCGCTTGCTAGGTGCCTTCCTTGCTGCTGCCGGGATCGCCGCCGACCAAAGGTACGTCGCCAGCGCCCTGCCCCGCCACATGCCGCTGCCCGATTGGTCGCAGCTTAACGCCAGCGGGCTCGGGCAACTGACCCGCCACCACATCGCCCTTGCCGCGCCGCAACGGGTGATTGTCTTCGGCAGCCACATCTCACCGCTGCTTGGCCACGATCCAGCGAATAGCGCTCAAAGTTTACACGAATTTAACCATGAGGGCCGCAGCTTTCCGGTGCTGGTTGCGCCGGGGCTCGATGAACTCATGGCGCGGCCGCGCCGGAAAGCCTTGCTGTGGCAGCGATGGCTCGAATGGACGAGGCAATAGGCACGTGATGCGACACACGATGAGCCGGATTACTTTGGGACTGTTGGCCGCGAGCGCAGCGACGGCACCAACCGCAGCCATGGCCAACAGCGCTGCAGTCGATTACTTCCGCAACCGCGCTGATCGCTCCTCGGTCCCGACCCTGCTCAGCGCAGAAGACCGCAATTATTACAAGGAACTGTTCGCCGCGATCGACAAAGGCGATTGGGCCAAGGTGCAGACCATGCTGGCCCAGCGCCCCGATGGCCCGCTGCACCAGGTGGCCCGCGCCGAATATTACCTCGCCTCAGGCTCGCCCCGGATCGAGGGCGATGCGCTGCAGCGCTGGCTGGCGCAGGGGACCAGCCTGCCGCAAGCCGAGCAGATCGCCAGTCTGGCCCAGCGCCGCGGGGTTGAGGCGCTGCCGGCGCTGCCCACACCGCAGCGGCTGACTGCGCTGCCCAGCACGCCCAAGCGAATCCGCCCTCGCGAAACGGGCGACGGGACAATGCCGGGAGCAGTCTCTGCCTCGATCCAGGCCCGGATCAAGGCTGACGATCCCGCCGGAGCCAAAGCGCTGCTTGATGGAATCGATACGCAGCTTTCAGGCTCGGCCCGCGCCGAATGGCGCGCCAAGATTGCCTGGTCGTTCTATATCGAGAATGACGATGCCAGCGCCTATGCTCTCGCCCAGACCGCCAATGACGGCAATGGCCCGTGGGTAGCCGAAGGCTGGTGGACCGCTGGCCTTGCCGCCTGGCGGCTCGACGATTGCCAGGGTGCCGCCGAAGCCTTTGAACGCACCGCGCGCCTCTCCGAAAACGCCGAGCTAACCGCCGCCGCACACTATTGGCACGCCCGCGCGCTGGTGCGTTGCCGCCAGCCCGAAAGGGCCGCCGCGCCGCTGCGACTGGCCGCGCAGCGCGATGAAACGCTCTACGGGATGCTCGCGGTCGAGCAGCTCGGTATGAAGTTACCCGAAAGCCACGCCGAACCCGATTTCAGCCAGCAGGACTGGCTGGCACTGCGCGAGGTTCCCAATATCCGCACCGCTGTTGGCCTGGCCGAGATCGGCCGCGACGGCCTGGCTGACGAATTGCTGCGCCATCAGGCGCGGATCGGCGCGGCGGGTGAATACCAGCCGCTGACCCGGCTTTCGCGCGATCTGGGCCTGCCCTCCACGCAACTCTGGATGGCCTACAATGCCCCGGCCGGCGGCAAGCCCGAACCGGCGACCCGCTTCCCGACTCCGAAGTGGACGCCGCTGGGCGGTTGGAAGGTCGATCCAGCGCTGGTCTATGCCCATACCCTGCAAGAATCGGTGTTTCGTGCGGGTGCCGTCAGCCCGGCTGGCGCACGCGGGCTGATGCAGATCATGCCGGCCGCCGCGCGCGATTTCGCCGGAGAACTGGGCGTAAGCGGCGGTCCGAGCGATCTGGCCAAGCCTGAGATCAACTTGGCTTATGGCCAGCGTTATCTGCGCATGCTCGGCGATTCCTCCGGCACCCAGGGCCTGCTGCCCAAGGTGATGGCGGCCTACAACGCCGGTCTGACCCCGGTGACGCGCTGGAATTACGAGATCAAGGACAAGGGCGATCCGCTGCTGTGGATCGAAAGCGTCCCCTATTGGGAGACGCGCGGCTATGTGAACATCGTGATGCGCAATTACTGGATGTATGAGCGCCAAGCCGGCGGTCCTTCAGAAAGCCGCCTCGCGCTGGTCCAGGGCATGTGGCCCACCTTCCCCGGGCTTGGTGCGGCTGTGCCGGTTCGGATGGACGCCAATGGACGAGTTCGGCGTGGCGATTGATCCGGATCGCGATTTCAAGCCGATCCAGATCGCGGTCCTGACCGTTTCCGATACCCGCACCGCTGCCAACGATACCTCTGGCGATATCCTGTGTGAACGGATTGTCGCTGCCGGACACAGACTGGCTGCGCGCGCAATCGAATGCGACGATGCGGCGCTGGTGGCAAGCAGGCTCAACACCTGGATTGACGATCCCGCAATCGATGCGGTCATAACAACCGGCGGCACAGGCCTGACCGGCCGTGATGTCACCCCCGAAGCGCTCGACCGCGTGCTGGAAACCGGCGGCGGGCGGCATATTCCCGGCTTTGGAGAGATTTTCCGGCTGATCTCCTATCGCACCATCGGCACCAGCACGATCCAAAGCCGCGCCTGCGCGATTGTTTCGCGCGGAACCTATGTCTTCGCGTTGCCGGGATCGAACGGTGCGGTGAAAGACGGCTGGGACGGGATTTTGGCCGAGCAACTGGATAGCCGGAACCGGCCGTGCAATTTCGTCGAGCTGATGCCGCGGCTGCGTGAGGTTTAGGCGGCGGGACAGTTCGCGCGAAGGCGCGAAGAGGCTGAAAGATCGCAAAGTTTGATTATGGAAGCGTAGCTGCCGTTTAAACAAGTCCAGTGCCTCTTTCTCGGCAACCGACAATCGAAGTTTTGGCCAACTTCGTCGCCCTTCTTCGCGCCTTCGCGCGAACTGTCCAGCGCTTGCAAGATTGTTCTATATATGTTCTATAGCATGGATGCCCACACCCATTCATGGCCGCGGCGCGCAGTCGGCTGCGGTTCCGCAGCGCTTCGGCCTTGCCGCGCGCGAGGTGGATGGGGATTGGCTCGATGCCCGCGATGGGATCGACGGACCCGGCCCAAAGCTGCGCACCACGGTGATCGAGGAAAAGCCCAAAACCATCGTCAGCTTCAACCAGTCACCCGACATTCCGTTCGACCGTTCGCTCAACGCCTATCGCGGGTGCGAGCATGGCTGCGTCTATTGTTATGCCCGTCCGACCCACGCCTTTCACGATCTCTCACCCGGCCTTGATTTCGAGACCAAGCTGTTCGCCAAGCCAGATGCCGCGCGGCTGCTGCGGGAGACTTTTGCCAAGCCGGGTTACAGGCCCAAACCGCTGGCAATGGGAACCAACACCGATCCTTATCAGCCGATCGAGGATCGCTACTGGATCACCCGGCAAGTGTTGGAGGTGTGTCTGGAAACGCGCCACCCCGTCACGATCACCACCAAGAGCGCGCGGGTGGTGCGCGATCTCGATCTGCTGGCGGAGCTGGCGCGGCTGAACCTGACGGCGGTCGTCATCTCGGTCACCTCGCTTAATCCCAAACTGTCCGGCCTGCTCGAACCACGCGCCTCGTCCCCGTCCAAGCGGCTGGAGGCGCTCGGCAAGCTGGCGGCGGCGGGGGTTCCCGCGCATGTCTCGATCGCGCCGATCATCCCGGCGATCACCGACGAGTTCATCGAAGCCATCCTCAGCGAAGCCGCCGCGCGCGGGGTCCGCTCGGCCAGCTGGATCATGCTGCGCCTGCCGCATGAGGTGGCGCCGCTGTTCCGCGAATGGCTGGAGGTTCACTACCCAGACCGCGCGGGCAAGGTGATGGGCATCGTCCAGTCGGTGCGGGAGGGGAAGGACAACGATCCCGGCTTCTTCACCCGGATGAAGCCGACGGGGGTCTGGGCGGACGTGTTCCGCACGCGGTTCCGCATCGCGACGCGGCGGCTGGGGATGAATGCGGAGCGCTGGGAGCTGGATTGCGCGCGGTTTGAACGGCCGGGTGCGAGTGAGCAGCTGCGGTTGATTTGATTGGGTAGGGGCATGATTCACGGACCCACAGATACGGTGCGCTTGGCGGCAAGACTGCGCCGCACGATGACGCTGCCCGAAGTTCTGCTGTGGCGCGAATTGCGCCAGCGGCCCGGCGGATTGAAGTTTCGCAGGCAGCATCCGGCTGGGCGCTATGTGCTCGACTTCTTTTGTGCACAGCTGGCGTTGGCGGTCGAGGTTGATGGCTTTGCCCACGACTGCGGAGAGATCGCGGAGAAGGACGAGTGGCGGGATACTTGGCTGCGGGGCATGGGGATCACCATAATGCGATTTACTGCCCAGCAGGTTCTCGACGATGTGATCTCAGTTGTCGAAGCGATTTTGGCAGAAGCATCAACTCAACGATCCTCGCCTTGAGGCGAGGTGGAAGCGCGAAGCGCTGACGGAGTGGTGCAAATATTGGCTGCGGTAGCAGCCAGCGCGCTACCGCGCGCTTTGTTGTCACCACTCCACCAGCTTCGCTGATCCCCTCGCCTCAAGGCGAGGATCGTTAGCCCGCAAACCTAATCAGCCTGCTGTCCGCCAACGCCGCGGTGCGGTGAGGCAGGGCCTCGTCGACATAGCGCTGGTTCTTGACCATCGCCATGAACACGCCGGAGTGCGGATAGCCCATCGCAAAGCCAGCGTCCCATTCACCCTCCGGCCCGGTCACCATGCATTCCAGCGGGGCATGCCAGATCATCGCCGCACCATCGTCAGCCACCAGTGCCTGAAATGCCTGCTCGTAGATCGCATAGGCCTCACGCCCGGTCAGGCCTTTGCCATGGTTGGGGTGGCCTGCGGGATAGTCCGCCACATCGCGGAACTTGAGCAGGTTGAGCATGTGGATCGGGCGATCGCGCGGGAGGTCCTTGAACACTAGCCAGTTTTCGCGGGAGGGATCGATGTAGGCCGTCATTTCATGCGTCCGCCAGCTTATAATCGCGGAACTGATCGCGCAGGTCCTTCTTGCTGATCTTGCCAGTCGCACCGTGCGGGATCTCGGCCACGAACTCCACGGCATCGGGCAGCCACCACTTGGCGACAGTCTTGGCCAGATGTTCCTTGATCTCATCGGCGGTCACTTCGGCCCCGGCGTTTTTCACGACCACGAGAATGGGTCGCTCATCCCACTTGGGGTGGTAGATCCCGATACAGGCCGCTTCGGCGACAGCGGGATGGCCGACTGCGGCGTTTTCGAGTTCGACCGAGCTGATCCACTCGCCGCCCGATTTGATCACGTCCTTGGTCCGGTCGGTCAGTTGCAGCGTGCCGTCCGGGTGGAGAATGGCGACGTCGCCGGTGTCGAACCACTGCTCGGGCGATGGCGCGGCATCGGCCTCGCCCTTGAAGTAGCGTTTGATCACCCACGGCCCGCGCACCTGCAGCGCCCCGCTGGTCTGGCCATCGCGCGGCAAGACCTTGTCCGGATCGCCCAGATCGACCGTACGCAGTTCCACCCCGAACGGCACCCGGCCCTGCATCTGCTTGATATCCACTTGCTGCTCAAAGCTCAGATCGTCCCAGTCCCAGCTCTTCGCGCCGGTGGTACCGATCGGACTGGTCTCGGTCATCCCCCAAGCGTGGGCGACATTGACCCCGGCCTTCATCAGCCGCTCCAACATAAAGCGCGGCGCGGCCGAGCCGCCGATGATCGCATGGCGCAGCGTTGGCAGGGTGATTCCGGTCGCGTCCATGTGCTGGAAGGTTGAGAGCCAGACGGTCGGCACCCCCGCGGAGTGCGTCACCTTCTCACGGTTCATCAGTTCACACAGCACGGCAGGATCGTTGACTGCCGAAAACACGAACTTGATCCCCGCTGCCGCCCCACCCCACGGTAGGCCCCAGCTCGCCGCGTGGAACATTGGCACCACCGGGAGCATCACCGACCGCGCATCGAAATCGAAAATCGCCGGCTGCAGGCTGGTGATCGCGTGGAGCATGGTCGAGCGGTGTTCATAGAGCACGCCCTTCGGGTTGCCGGTGGTGCCGCTGGTGTAGCACAGCATGCAGGGATCGCGCTCATCGCCGGTGGCCCACTCGGTCTGGCCGTCCTCGGCACCGATCCACTGTTCAAACTGACCGTTATCATAGCAGATGAAGTTCTTGATTGACGTCCAGCGCGGCTTCATCCGGTCGATGATCGGCTGGAAGGCCGCATCGTAAAGCAGCACCTGATCCTCGGCGTGGTTGGCAATATATTCCAGCTGATCGTCAAACAGCCGGGGGTTGATCGTGTGGAGCACGCCCCCCACCCCAACCGCGCCGTACCAGCTGACCAGATGGCGCGAATGGTTCATCGCCAGGGTCGCGATCCGGTCTCCGGGCTTGATCCCCAGCTTGCGCAAGGCCTGGGTCATCCGCAATGCATCGTGGCGGATTCCGGCCCAATTGGTGCGAGTTTCGCTGCCATCGGCCCAGCGCGTCAGAATCTCACGCTGACCATGCTCGCGCGCGGCATGGTCGATAATCCGGGTTACCCGAAGGTCCCAGTCTTGCATTGCACCCAGCATTCTCAACTCCCAGACAATGGCGTCAGGCCACCAGTCTGAGGTGGCCCGCGCTACGGCTTGCGCTGAGCGACACATTGGCAAGACCTTCGACACTTGCCAAGCGTTCTGCGAGTTCGCCATCAAGCTGGAAGTCGGTGCCGAGTCGCAGCAACGGCGCTGGACCTTCGCGGGTGCGGAGCCGCGCCAGCACTTCGCCGCGCCCCTCCGCCCCGCCGGGGAGCAACAGCGCCAGTTCGGGCAGCACCGCGGGATCAAGCACGTCGAGGCTCAGCACCATCTTCGCCCCGCTCTTTACCTCGGCCAGCGGCCGCGCGCCGCGCACGGTGATGCGCGGCGGCTCGTCGGGACTCGGACTGTCGAGCTCGACATTGAGCAGCACGCAGGTGCCATCCTTGGCCCAGCCGATCATGGGCTCAACCAGCGATTCCTCAAAGCATGAGGCAGAGAACTGCCCGGTCGAATCCGAGAATTCGGCCATCACAAAGTCCGCGCCGCGCTTGGTCTTGCGGCGCTGGACGCTCTCCACCATCGCCGCCATCACGGCGGGACGGCGGCCCGCTCCTTCCATCCCGCCCGCGATCAGACTGGAATGGGTGCGCGCACCATTGGCGCTGGCGACCGCGCGGAATTGCTCGACCGGGTGCGCGGCGAAATAGAACCCGAAGTTCTCGCGCTCCTTGGCCATGATCTCTGCCTTTGACCACGGCTCAACCACCTCCAGTCGCAGCGCCGGGGCGGCATGATCGTCACCGCCGAACAGCGCGGCCTGCCCGCTGTTGCGGCTGCGCTCTGCCTCATCGGCCACCGCGAGCAGCATGTCGGCATTGGCCAGCACCTTGGCGCGGTTGGGCTCCAGCCCATCGAAGGCCCCCGCCCCGGCTAGCCCTTCAAGCTGGCGGCGGTTCATCGATCCGGCAGGCACGCGGCGGAACAGGTCTTCTAGGCCGGTGAACCAGCCATGCGCCTCACGCTCGGCGACGATGGCGTCCATCGCCTTTTCCCCAACGTTCCGAATACCCGCGAGAGCATAACGCACCGCGTGGCCCTCGTCGGTGCGCTCGACGGTGAACTCGGCCTCGCTGCGGTTGATGTCCGGGCCTTCCAGCGCCACTCCGGCGCGGCGCATGTCGTCAACATATACCGCCAACTTTTCCGACTGGTGCATGTCGAAGCACATCGAGGCGGCGTAGAATTCGTGCGGGTAATGCACCTTGAGCCAGGCGGTTTGGTAGGCGAGCAGCGCATATGCCGCGGCGTGGCTCTTGTTGAAGCCATAGCCCGCGAACTTGTCGATCAAATCAAACAGCTCGTTGGCTTTGGCGGCCTCGATCCCCGAAACCTCCTTGCAACCTGCGACGAACTTGGACCGCTCCTTGTCCATCTCCTCCTGGTTCTTCTTGCCCATCGCCCGACGCAGCAGGTCGGCGCCGCCGAGCGAATAGCCCGCGCAGACCTGCGCGGCCTGCATCACCTGTTCCTGATAGACAAAGATGCCATAGGTCTCGGACAGGATCCCCTCGAGCTTGGGATGCGGATACTCGACCGCTTCGCCGCCATTCTTGCGTCGCCCGAACAGCGGGATGTTGTCCATCGGGCCCGGGCGGTAGAGCGAGACGAGCGCGATGATGTCGCCGAAATTGGTCGGCTTCACCGCCGCCAGGGTGCGCCGCATCCCTTCGGATTCCAGCTGGAACACGCCCACGGTGTCGCCCCGCTGGAGCAGGTCGTAAACCTCGCTGTCGTCCCACGGCAGGGCCGACAGGTCGATGGCGATATCCCGCTTTTCAAGCAGTTGCACCGCCTTCTTCAGAACCGACAGCGTCTTCAGACCCAGGAAGTCGAACTTGATCAGGCCGGTATCCTCGACATATTTCATGTCGAACTGGGTGACCGGCATGTCCGAACGCGGATCGCGGTAGAGCGGGACAAGCTGCGCCAGCGGGCGGTCCCCGATCACCACCCCGGCGGCGTGGGTGGAGCTGTTGCGGTTGAGCCCTTCCAGCTGCACCGCCAGATCGACCAGGCGGTGCACTTCCTCGTCGTTGTCGTACTCGCGCTTGAATTCGGCCACGCCGTTCAGCGCGCGCGGCAGGCTCCACGGATCGGTCGGATGGTTGGGCACCATCTTGCAGAGGCGATCGACCTGGCCATAGCTCATCTGCAGGATCCGCCCGGTATCGCGCAGCACCGCGCGGGCCTTCAGCTTGCCGAAGGTGATGATCTGGGCAACGTGGTCGTGGCCGTACTTGGCCTGGACATAGCGGATCACTTCGCCGCGCCGGGTTTCGCAGAAGTCGATATCGAAGTCCGGCATCGAAACGCGCTCGGGATTGAGGAAACGCTCGAACAGCAGCCCAAGCTTGAGCGGATCGAGATCGGTAATGGTCAGCGCCCAGGCCACCACCGAGCCCGCGCCCGAACCGCGCCCCGGGCCCACTGGAATGTCATTGGCCTTGGCCCACTTGATGAAATCGGCCACGATCAGGAAGTAGCCGGCAAAGCCCATCCCGTTGATTACGCCAGTCTCAAAATCGAGCCGGTCGAAATAGACCTGCCGCTCTTCCGCAGTGAGTTCAGGCTGCGAAGCTAGCCGGGCTTCAAGCCCTTCGCGCGCTTCGCTGATCAGCAGCGCGGCTTCCCCTTGCTTGTCGCCCGCAAGACTGGGCAGCAGCGCGCCACGCTTTTTGGGCGCATAGGCGCAGCGCTGCGCCACAACCAGCGTGTTGGCGATCGCTTCAGGCAGGTCGGCGAACAGTTCGGCCATCATCGGCGCGCTCTTGACCCAGTTATCGCGCGCCGAGCGGGGCCGGTCGGCGGCATCGATATGGGTCGAATTGGCGATACACAGCATGGCATCATGCGCGGCGTGAAAGCCCGGTTCGCCAAACATCGCCGGGTTGGTCGCGACCAGTGGCAGATCGCGGGCGTAGGCGAGGTCGATTAAGGCCGCTTCGGCCGCTTCCTCAGCCGCGTTGTTGCGCCGCGCGATCTCAATGTAGAGCCGCTCTGGAAACAGCGCCTCAAGCTGCTCGACATAGGCAGCAGCGCTTTCCGCCCTTCCCTCGGCCAGCAGCCGTACCAGCGCACCCTCCCCGGCGGCGGTGAGGCAAATCAGTCCGTCAGTCGAACCGTCAAGGTCCGCCAGCGTGACGTGCGGATCAAGCTCGATTGGGCGACCCAGGTGCGCGCGGCTCACCAGTCGACACAGGTTGTTCCAGCCGGTTTCGTCTTGCACAAGCAGCGTCAGCCAGTCGATGGCACCGCCAACCTCGCGCTGCACGGAAAGCAAGGTTCCCAGCAGTGGCTGGATCCCGTTATCCTGACAGGCGGCAATGAACGGCATCGCACCATAAAGACCGTTGCGATCGGTCATCGCGATCGCGGGAAAGGCGCGCTCCTTGGCCAATTTCGCGATCGCCTTGGGATCGATCGCCCCTTCGAGCATGGTGAAGCTGGACAGCACCGACAGCGGGACAAAGGGAGCGAAGGCCATGGCCGGATAGTTAAGCATTCGACCCGGCAAGACAAAGCGCCACGCCGTGTTTTCCACCGCCCGGCCCCCAGCTTTTGCAATTCACGCCGATCTGTGGTGTCATATCGATCAGCTTACCCAAGGGTCGCTAACCACGAGGGGAACGGCGATGGATGATTTGAAGCAACTGGGCGATGGCATTCTGGCCCGCGCCAAGGCGATTTTGCTCAAGCCCAAAGAGACCTGGCCAGTGATTGCGGGGGAGGCGACAACACCGCAGAATCTGGTCATGCGCTATGGTCTGCCGCTGATCATATTGAGCGCGCTCGCCGGATTCATCGGCATGCAGGTGTTCGGCGTCGGCATGTTCGTCACCATCCGTCCAAGTCTGATGTTCGGGCTGACAACGCTAGTTACTACTGTGGTGATGGGCTTGGTCGCCGTAGTGGTTATCGCGCTGATTGCGGATTGGCTCGCACCCCAGTTCGGCGGGCAAGCTAACCGGGTGCAAGCATTCAAATTGGTGGTTTACAGCTTCACGGCAGGTTGGTTTGGTGGCCTGCTAGCGATATTTCCACCACTCGCGATAATCGGCTTCCTTGCGTTCCTCTACGGGATTTATCTCCTTTACCTTGGGGCAGGCCCGCTGATGGAGGTGCCTAGCGAAAAGACGGTCGGATATACTGCGGTGACGATCCTGGCGGCGATCGTGGCAATGGCTTTGTCCTACTTTGTGGTCGGCATGGTGGCTGGCCCGGCTATGCTCAGCGGCGGACCGATCAAGATTGAACGCTCTGTTGATGGCAGCACGGCATCCGGCACGGTAAACATCCCCGGTGTCGGGTCGGTCGACATGGGCAAGCTCGAAGCTGCTACCAAGCAGATGGAGGCCGCAGCGGCAGGCGGCGCGGCCGGTGCCGCGGCAGGAGCAGCCGTTGCGCCATCGGCAATGCAGGCTCTGCTCCCTGCGGCGATCGGATCGTGGCAGCGGACCGCGGTGGAAAGCGCCAGCGCTAGCGGATTGGGCGGCACGGCTGCCGGAACCTACGCCAATGGCGACAAGAAGTTCGAGCTGCGGATTGTCGACATGAACGCGCTGGGCGCGCTCGGCGGGATCGCCGCGGCGATGGGGGTCGAAGCCAACCGCGAAGATGCCTATGGCTATGAACGCACCGGCACCGTCGACGGCGCGATGCAGATCGAGGAATGGAACCGCACCCGCAGCCGCGGCAAGTTTGCCCGGATAGTCGGCGGCCGTTTCATGATCGAAGCCGAAGGTGACGCCGGATCGATCGACGAGTTAAAGGCAGCCGTTGCGGCGGTGGATCAGGGCAAGCTGGCGGGTATGGGGAAGTAACTTCCTCCCCTTCAGGGGAGGGGGACCGCGACGCGAAGCGGCGGGGTGGAGAGGCTCGCGCGGAAATTCCTGACTGTAAGCACTTGTGCGGCGGCTGGTCGGCGTTGCGTATCAGCGCGAAGTCAGGAGTATCCGCGCGAGCCCCTCCCCCACCTACGGTGGGTCCCCTCCCCTAAAGGGGTAGGATGTGCAGACCTACAGCAGCTTCTCGATGTCCTTGGCCAGCCCCTCGGGCTTGTCAGTCGGGGCATAGCGCCGAACCACTTTGCCATCGCGGCCAATCAGAAACTTGGTGAAGTTCCATTTGACCGACTTTGTCCCCATCATCCCGGGGGCCTGGGACTTCAGCCAAGTATAAAGCGGGTCCTCACCCGGCCCGTTGACTTCGATCTTGCCCATCAGGGGAAAGCTGACACCGAAGTTGACCTTGCAGAAGCTCTCGATCTCATCCGCCGATCCCGGCTCCTGCGCACCAAACTGGTTGCAGGGGAAGGCAACCACTTCGAAGCCCTGATCCTTGTACTTCTGCCAAAGCGCTTCCAGCCCGTCATACTGCGGCGTGAAGCCGCATTTGCTGGCAGTATTGACCACCAGCAGCACTTTGCCCGCCTTGTCGGCCAGACTGACCTTTTCGCCATTGGGCAAGGTTGCGTCGAAATCAGCGATGGTCTTGGGGCTGGTCATTCCAGAACTCCTTCATGCAGACGATAGACCCGGTCCATTGCCTTGGCGAGCCGTTCGTTGTGCGTGGCGACCAGCGCCGCGCTGCCCTGCCCGCGCACCAGTTCGAGGAACTGGGCGAGCACCTTGTCGGCGGTCGCTTCGTCAAGGTTGCCGGTCGGCTCGTCGGCCAGCACCAGCGCCGGGCGATTGGCCAGCGCGCGGGCGACCGCAACGCGCTGCTGCTCGCCGCCCGACAGCTGGCTGGGGCGGTGATCGAGCCGCTCGCTGAGGCCCAGCGCAGCAAGCAGCTCCTCCGCCCGCGCCGCCGCATCGGCACGCGACTTGCCGGCGATCATCTGCGGAATGATCACGTTCTCCGCTGCGTTGAAATCGGGCAGCAGGTGGTGGAACTGGTAGACGAAACCGATGCTCTCGCGCCGCAGCACGGTGCGCGCATCGCCGTCGAGTTCGGTGGCATCGGTGCCGGCGATCTCGATCCGCCCGCCAAATCCGCCTTCGAGCAAGCCAATCGCCTGGAGCATGGTCGATTTGCCCGAGCCCGAAGGGCCGAGCAGCGCGACAATCTCGCCGGGCTGGACCTCCAGGTCGATCCCGCGCAACACGTCGATCCGCACGCCGCCTTGTTCGAAGCTGCGGGTCAGGCCGGTCAATTTGACGACCGGACTATTCATAGCGCAGCACCTGCACCGGATCGGTGCTCGCCGCTTTCCACGCCGGGTAGAGCGTCGCGAGCAGGCTGAAGACCAGCGCCATCACCACGATGATCGCAATCTCCATCGGATCGGCCCGCGCGGGCAGTTCGGTGAGGAAGCGGATCGAGGGGTCCCACAGGTTGATCCCGGTGATCCACTGGATCGCCTCCACAATGCGCTGGCGGAATTGCAGGAAGGCAAAGCCCAGCAACAGTCCCGCCCCGGTCCCCAGCGCACCGATCAAGAACCCGGCGGTGACGAAGATCTTGAGCAGCGAGCGCCGCGACGCGCCCATCGTTCGCAGGATCGCAATGTCGCGGGTCTTGGCGCGGACCATCATGATCAGGCTGGAAAGGATATTGAACACCGCGACCAAGACTATGATCGACAGCACGATGAACATCGCCACGCGTTCAACGGCGAGTGTTTCAAACAGCGCGCCGTTGATCGTTCGCCAATCGTTGACCACCGCCTGCCCGGCATATTTCTTGGCCAGCGGGGCGATTGTATCGCCGACAGTCTCGGCATCGACCGTGGTGACTTCGATGATCCCCACAGTATCGCCGGTCATCAGCAAGGTCTGGGCATCCTGCATCGGCATGACCACGAAGGTCTCGTCAAAGGCATAGACCCCGATTTCGAAAATCGCCGATACGGTATAGCCCACCATGCGGGGTACAGTGCCAAACGGGGTCGGGCGGCCCTGCGGATTGATCACTGTGATCGTATCGCCAACGCGCAGACCAAGGTTTATCGCCAGCTGGCTGCCGATGGCGACATTGCCCGAGCCGGGCTGAAGCTCGGCAAGGTTGCCGACCTTCACTTTGTCCTGCAGTCCGGCAATCTCGGGCGGCAAATTTCCGCGCACAAGGATCCCGGCAGAACGACCGTTGTAGCTGCCCAGCAGCGGTTGCTCGATCAGCGGTGAGGCTTTGGTTACGCCGGGAGTCGCCTTGGCATCGGCCAGCACCGCGCGCCAGTTTTCCAGCTGGCCGCCATAGCCCTGCACCAGCGCGTGGCCGTTGAGGCCTACGATCTTGTCGAGCAGTTCGGCGCGAAAGCCGTTCATCACGCTCATCACAATCACCAGCGCGGCGACTCCCAGCATCACCGCGACCAGGCTGATGCCCGCAACCAGCGCGATAAACGCCTCGCCCCGCCCCGGCAGCATGTAGCGCTTGGCGATGGTCCATTCGAACGGAGAGAGGATCACGGGGCGGCCCGGCGTGGTGACATGGGCGGCGATGTAGGGGGCGTACCGAGTGCTGGCAAGCGCGGCTACTTCGGCGCGATCACGAAGTCGATCGTCACCCCAGCCCATTGCCCGGCGGCCATGGCGCGCAGTTCGTATTCGGATTGCTCTTCGCCCCCGCCGCTGGCCATGCCCATTGCTATGCCGCCGAACATCATCATCAGATCGGGCCAGTTGATCTTGGGCTTGGCATTGCCGACGCGAACCATCCGAACCACCCGGTAGCCCATTGCGGCGGCATAGGTCTCCGCCTCAGCCCGGGCATTGGCGATTGCTTCTGCTACTGCGGCGGCATAGGCCGCCTTGGGATCGCGCGCGAAGTAATGGCCGCGCGAACGGGTATAGTAATCGCCACCGGCAAACTCCCGCAGCGCAGGCAGTTTGGACAGGTCTTCGACGGTCACGAACAGGAACCGGTTTTCGCGCTCTTGCGGCTTGGGGCAATCGCCGCTTGAAGTTGTAACGACTCTCGGCGCGACCGGCGGACTATCCGCGTTGGTTGCTTCGACCAAGAGATTTTCCACCGACTCGGTTGCGCACTCGTAGGGTACGGCGGTCTCGATCACCGAATAACTCGGCTCGCCTTCTTTCGCGACTTCAACCTTACTGCGCGGAATGCCAAGCTTGGCGATCGCGGCGTAAAACTCTCTCTCCTTCTTCGCGAGATCGGCCTTGGCCAGCGCGGTAGTATCGCCGCGCCCGGTCAGTTGAACCGGGACAACGGCGGTGTCAGCCGGGGTGTCGCCCAAGCCTTCGATATGCAGTTCGATCTCTCCCGGAGCTAGTGTCTGCGCAGCGGCCGGTGCGGCGAAGAGTGCGATCGGAGTGATCAGGGCGGCGATCAAGGCCTTCATTGTCACCTCCTTCACTTCGGCGCGATCACGAATTCGACCTTGGCTCCGGCAAAAGCGGAACCGGCCAGGCGGCGAAAGTTATCTTCGCTCGGCGATCCGCGATCGTCCATCTTGCCGAACCATTGCATCAGATCCGGCCAGTTCAGCCCCGGCTTGTCGCTGCTGACCTTGATGATCCGCACCACCCGCATCCCCAACGCCGCCGCGTAGGTATCTGCTTCTGCTCGAGCGCGGGCAAGCGCATCGGCAACCGCGCGACTATGCGCGCCTTTTTCGTCACTGGTCGAATAGAAGGCCTGCGGGCGGCGATAGCGGCTTTCGCCCAGCGGGAAGGCCTCCTGCACCGCTTCGATCTTGGTCAGATCGGATATGCTGATCGTTACCGTCTGATTGGCCGAGCGCGGCGGAACGTAGGGGGCCGGTGCAATAATTGTGCGCGGCCCATTGTTCTCGGTGGTGGCAGCTTCATCGGCCGCAGCATCTGCTGCCGCTTCGGCAGCGGCGGCCGCCGCGCCTTCGCTTGCCGCATCGGCAACCACCGCTGCTTCAACCGAATAGTCCGGCTCCATCGTCACATCACCGAACTTGATTGCAGACGCAGGAATGCCGGACCGGCCCAGCTTGGCAGTCAGTTCGCTGCGCTGCCTGGCAAGGTCGGCCTTGGCTGCGGCCTCATCCGGACCGCGCCCGCGCAGGGTTTCTACAAGCGAGGCCCGGTCAGGCGGGGCCAGCCCCAGCACCTCGACGGCCAGCGTGATTTCGCCAGGAGCAAGCGCCTGAGCCAATGCCGTCCCACCGAAGGACAGCAGAGCCAACAGAGCCAGCAGCATTCGTTTCATCGCGAGTCTCCCTGCGCGCCAAGATGGCCGCAGAAACCACTGTTTGCCCTCCGATTGCAAGTGCTTATCCCGGCTTGTCCCAGACCTTGTTCGCCTGACCTCGCAGCCCCCTTGCCTTCGCCGCCATTCCCCGCCAAAGGCGCGCGCAGGGCACGCTTTGCGCCGGGCGGACAACCAATGAACCTGACTGACCCCTTCCGCGATATTGACGGGGACAAGCTGCGCGAAGAGTGCGGCATTTTCGGCGTGATCGGCGCGAAGGATGCCGCCGCGATGACCGCGCTGGGGCTTCACGCCTTGCAGCACCGGGGCCAGGAAGCCTGCGGGATTGTCAGCTACGACGGCAAAGACTTCTTCGCGCGGCGCGGCATCGGCCATGTCGCGCAGGTTTTCACCGAATCGACCCTGCTGTCCGAACTGCCCGGAGAGATGGCCAGCGGCCACGTCCGCTACTCCACCACTGGCGGCGCGGGCCTGCGCAATGTCCAGCCGCTCCACGCCGATCTGGCACGCGGCGCCTTTTCGATCGCGCATAACGGCAACATTTCCAACGCGATGACGCTCAAGAACGAGCTGGTAAACAAGGGCGCGATCTTTCAATCGACCTCTGACACCGAAGTGATCATCCACCTGATCGCGACCAGCCGTTACCCCACCCTGCTCGATCGCTTCGTCGATGCGCTACGCATGGTTGAGGGTGCCTATTCGCTGATCTGCATGACGCCGAAGCGGATGATTGCCTGCCGCGATCCGCTGGGGATTCGCCCGCTGGTTATGGGCAAGATCGGTGACGCGACCGTGTTCGCCAGCGAAACGGTCGCACTCGACGTTGTCGGTGCAGACTTCGTGCGCGAGGTTGAACCGGGCGAGATTATTGAGATCCGTTCCGATGGTCGCGTTTCCAGCCATCACCCCTTCGGCAAGCAAGCCCCCCGTCCTTGCATCTTTGAGCACGTCTACTTCAGCCGTCCGGATTCGGTGATGGGCGGGCAATCGGTTTACGAAGTGCGCCGCCAGATTGGCGCTGAGCTGGCGATTGAGGCCCCGGTTGAGGCTGATCTGGTCGTCCCGGTGCCCGACAGCGGGGTGCCAGCCGCGATCGGCTATGCCCAGCAAAGCGGCATCCCCTTTGGCCTCGGCATCATCCGCTCGCACTATGTCGGCCGAACCTTCATCCAGCCGAGCGACGGCGCGCGCCATGCCGATGTGAAGCGCAAGCACAACGCCAACCGCGCACTGGTCGCAGGCAAGCGGATCGTGCTGATCGACGATTCGATCGTGCGCGGCACCACTTCGATGAAGATCGTCCAGATGATGCGCGATGCCGGGGCGGCCGAAGTGCACTTCCGCGTCGCCAGCCCGCCGACCGGGCATTCCTGCTTCTACGGCGTCGATACGCCTGAACGGCATAAGCTACTCGCCGCGCGGATGGACATTCAGGAGATGACCAAGTTCATCGTTGCCGACAGTCTGGCCTTCGTCAGCATCGACGGGCTCTACCGCGCGGTCCGTGAAACCAAGCGCAACGCCGCCTGCCCGCAATATTGCGACGCCTGCTTCAGCGGTGATTACCCCACCCGGCTGACCGATATGGCCGAGCGCGATCAGACCGCCGGACAACTTACCTTGCCAGTGGAGCCGGTCGAATGACGCAGTTTGCCGGCCAGCTCGCGCTGGTCACCGGGGCGAGCCGCGGGATCGGCGCGGCGACTGCTGAGGCGATTGCTGCTGCCGGGGCACATGTTGTGGTCACAGGCCGCGACACCAAGGCGCTGGAAGCAGTTGAGGAGCGAATCTTTGCGGCGGGCGGCAGTGCCACCATCGCACCGGTCGACCTGACCGAGAGCGACGGCGTCGCTCGCCTTGCTGCGGCAATCTCCAGCCGTTGGCCCGCGCTGGACATCCTGGTCCACGCCGCCGCCGTGCTGCCGCAGCTCACTCCGGTGGGCGATATCGACCAAGGCACTTTCTCCAAGGCGCTCACGGCGAACGTCCTAGCCACGCAAGCCTTGATCGGCGCGTTCGGTCCGCTGCTGAGGGCCAGCAACGATGCCCGGTTGATCCACCTGACCACCAGTGTCGCCACCCAGCCGCGCGCCTTCTGGGGCGCCTATGCTGCCAGCAAGGCTGCCGCCGAAGTGCTTGTCGATTGCTACGCGCAGGAGGTCCAGAACACCTCGGCCATCCGCGTTGCCATCGTCGATCCCGGCGCGACCCGCACTGCGATGCGGGCCAAGGCCTATCCCGGGGAGGATCCGGCCTCGGTCAAGGCTCCGGAAGTGGTCGCGGCGCGTTTGGTTGCCTTGCTTGGTGAACAATTTGCCAGCCCGCACCGCGAACGGGTTAACCCTTCGTAACAACACACGCGCAACCAGACTCGGCGATACTCTGCAAAGCCTGCCCGGCAACCCGCGGGCAACACTTCAGCAGAGGGGCACGCAAAGATGAGCGCACAGTTCTCCGAAACCGTCGACCGCTATATGATCGCAGCGCAGGAAGATCGCTGCGCGCCGCGCACTCGCCTGACCATCCCGGCTACCCTGCGCGCTTCGGGTGGGCGCGGATTTCAAACCGTGGTGAATGATCTTTCGATCAGCGGCTTCTGCTGCTCTTCGGTCAACCGGGTGCACCCCGGCACGGTCTGCTGGCTGACCTTGCCGGGCCTCGAATCACTGCAGGCCGAAGTGATCTGGTGGGACAACAGTCTGATCGGCTGCGCCTTTGAAAGCCTGCTTAGCCCGATCATTCATGACAATATCCTGGCCCGATATGCGCCGGCCAGCGTTTACCGCACGGTTTGCTGAGCCCCAAAGGGTCCCCGCTGCCGCTCACCAGTGGGGACCCGTCAGGCGCTTTTGACCAGCGTTACCTGCAAAACATCGATCCCACCGCCGCGGAAGCCGCCTTCACAGTACATCAGATAGAACCGCCACAGATCGATGAAACGTTGATCGAACCCGACTGGTAAGCGCCCTTCGATCACCGCCTGGTCAAAGTTTTCGCGCCACAGCCGCAGCGTCTCGGCGTAGTCGATCCCGAAGCGGACCTCGTCATTCCAATCCAACCCGCGCTCGGCGGCCAACCGGCGGAAGGCGCCTTCGCTGATCAGCATGCCGCCGGGGAAGATGTAGGTCTGGATAAAATCGGCGCTGGCAGCATAGGCATCGAACAGCTCGTCACGAATGACGATGAACTGTATGGCCGCGCGGCCACCGGGGCGAAGGCAGCGCTGGAGGCAATCGAAGAAGGCGGGCCAGTATTCCTGACCGACCGCCTCGACCATCTCGACGCTGACAATCGCGTCGAACTGCTCGGCAACGTCGCGGTAGTCCTGCTTGCGGAAGTCGATACCGGGGAAATGCGCGCAGGCATAGGCAAGCTGCTGGTCGGACAAACTGATCGCGGTGACTTGCGCGCCCCTGGCCGCAAGGTGGGCGGAAAGCGCACCCCAGCCGCAGCCAATTTCCAGCACGGTTTTCGCCCCCGCAACCCGCTCGGCTATCGTCTCAAGCTTGGCCTGCTGCGCCTGCGCCAGCGTGCGCGCGCCGGATTCGAAGCGACCGCTCGAATAGACCATCGCCGGATCGAGCCACTCGGCGTAGAAATCATTGCCCAGATCATAATGGGCATGGATGTTGCGTTCGGCCCCGCGCCGGGTGTTACGGTTGAACCCGTGGACCGCCCGCGCCAACAAACGCCAAGGCCCTCGCGCCCGGGCTGTGGAGCCGAGGCTAGCGGCATTGGCCATCATCAAGGCGAACAGCTGAACCGGATCGGGACTGGACCACTCTCCCTTGGCCCAAGCCTGATACCAACCCGCCGATCCGCCCATCGCCAGGCGCAGCAGCGCGCGGTAATCGTGGAGGTGAACTTCGGCCACGAAGCCCGGCGCATGGCCGCCCAACACGCAGGGCGAGCCATCGGGCAGCCGCCCGTCGATCCGCCCCGCCACCAGCCCGCGATCGATCCGTTGCAAGACCCGATCGAACCCACCAGAGAAAAGTCGCGCCAGCCACTGCGGGCCGATGCCGATCCGCCGACCGCCCGCGATCAATTCGCTCCCGCGTGGTGCAGTCCCCTCCATCATGACCGGGATATGCTTGCGGATCGGCTGGCTTTCAACCGTCAGAATTGCATCGCCAACAGCCTTGTTGCGGCGCGCCACCTATGGGCTGGGCGGCCGATCCCCCAGGACCTTCGGCGACGCTGGCGGCGCACTGCGAATCCGCGCCTGACAGGCTGGACTAACTTCACCCAGCGGCACGACCACGGTGAAGCGATCGGCCACTGGCCACTGCGAGAACCGCGCATCGCGAAAGCGCAGCCGCGCGCCGCTGGGGCTATCATCACGTTCAACAAAGGGCATGCGCGACCAGAACAGGAAAGCCGCCAATTCGGGGCTTTTCGCGCGCATGGCAGCGAGGCCTCGGGCATCGGGCCAGATGTCACAGGCCCCCGACCGCGAGATCGGCTGCGGCGTGCCGTGTCCGCGCAGCAGATCGTAGGACACCCGCTGCCAGCTGTTGCGCGATCCGACCAGCAGGTCGCGCTGCCAGAAGGCCAACGGCGGAACATTGGCGACGGTGAGTACTTCGCCATCGCGGATCAGTTCGGGATAGGTCTCTACCGCGCGGCTGCTGATTGCGCCATTGGCCAGCACGTAAAGCGCAGTCGCCGCCAGCGCCACTTGCGCCGGCCGGTCCGCCGCGCCGCGCGGGCCAGCGCGCCACCGCCACGAAAGCCAAATCCCTAGCCCCAGGATCGCGGCGATCCACACATCGAAGATGAACAATGTGTCGCCATAGAACCACTGCGAGGAAAGCGGCTCAAGCAGGCGGATCCCGTAATTGTTGAACCAATCGAACAGTGGATGGCTGAGCGTGCCGATGTAGCACAGCGCCAGCAACCAGCCGAAACGTACCGGCAAGCGCCCCTCGGGCCGTTTGCCGCGCCGGTCCTGCCAGTGATCGAACCCCCACAGCGCCCCCGCCAGCAGCAGCGGCAGGATTACCATCGCCGGCGGCCCATGCGTGATCCCGCGCCGGAAGCCGACATGCTCCATCCCGTGGAGCCACAGCAAGCAGGCGGCATCGATATCGGGCAGGTTCGCGGCAATGATCAGGGCCGGCATCGCCAGCCCGGTCTTGCGCTTGAGCCCCGCCTGCCCCAGCGCGGCACCGATCAGCGAATGCGTCAAGTTATCCATCGATCCACTCGCCAAACTTTACACGGACTTTGCACCAAAACGCAGGTCGACCGGGAACGGTTCGGCCCCGTCAAAGCCGGTTTCGCTACCCAATTCAACCCAAGGCAGGAAATGGTGTTGTACGAGAATCGAAACTCAGTCCAACCCTTGAAAGCGCTTCAAATCAAACCGGCAGACACCGCTTCCAGACGTTTTCCTTGGTCAAGCCATCGACGTAGGCCAGCTTGCGCGGGGCGCTGCGGAAAGCTGCGTGGGCGTGCAAGTCTTCGATCTGTTCTTCGGTCAGACAAATTCGGCGGTGTTCATCCTCCGGCTGCCACCAATAGGCAAACTTCCCGACCGTCCCCTTGTCCTCAAAATCGCTCACCGCAACGATAATCCGGCTGCCGGGGCGGAGCAGAACGTACATCGAATGTGAAGTGGTGCGCAGCAGGAAGCGGCGCGGGATGACCGGGCCGGAGATATGCTTGATCCGCTGCGCGTGCTCTTCATAGAGCTCCATCAGGCAGATATCGTTGGCGCAGCTTGCCGGTTGGCCGAGATAGCGCACCGGCTTTTCATACTCGACGATCATCACCGTCGGCGTGAATGGTGGCAACGCCACTTCGCTGGGCGCGGGATTGGCGGGGGCAGCAGCAAGCGCAAGCAGCGCCGCCCCGCGGATCACAGCTCCGGCCCGCCCTCGGCCACCGTCCAGGTCTGGCCCTTGGCGAGCAGCTTGCCGAGGTCCGCGACTTTGCCTTCGCGCATCTGCGCATCCTGGCCGAGGATTGAATCCTCGAAAGTCGGGCGGGGATCGTCGTAGAGCACACCAAGCGCCATCGGGAACGGGCCGAAGGGCATTTCGACCAGCATATGCGCGATCGAGCGGTTGGTGACATCGTGGACGATCACGCCCGCCGCTGCCCAATCGCCGTCGGTAACATCGACCACTTTCAGAGTCAGCTTCTCGGCATCGAGCGCAATGCCTTTGAGGCCGCCGGTCTTGTCCGAACCGAACAGCATCGGCTCGCCCTGCTTGAGCCATAGCTGGCGGTCTTCTGCGCCCTTGGGGGCGGCGAAATCCTCGAAAACGTCTTTATTGTAGACGATACAGTTCTGGAAAATCTCGATAAAGGCCGCGCCGCGGTGGGCGTGGGCGGCTTTCAGCACTTCGGGCAGGTTCTTTGAGACATCGAAGCCCCGCGCGATAAACCGCGCGCCCGCACCCAGCGCGAAGGCGCAGGGGCTGGCGGGGCGATCGACCGAACCGGCAGGCGTGGTCGGGCTGGTCGTGCCGGTGCGGCTGGTGGGCGAATATTGCCCCTTGGTCAGCCCATATATCTCATTGTTGAACAGCATGATCTGGCAATTGAGATTGCGGCGCAGCACATGCATCGTGTGGTTGCCGCCGATGCTCATCCCGTCGCCGTCGCCGGTCACAAGCCAGACATCGAGCTCCGGATTGGCGAGCTTGATCCCTGTCGCAAAGGCCGGGGCGCGGCCGTGGATCGTGTGGAAGCCATAGCTTTCCATGTAGTAGGGAAAGCGGCTGGAGCAGCCGATCCCGCTGACGAACACCGTCTTCGCCGGGTCCACGCCGAGCTCAGGCAAAGTCCGCTGCACCGCCTTGAGGATCGCATAGTCCCCGCACCCGGGGCACCAGCGGACCTCCTGATCGGTCTCCCAATCCTTGAGCGTGGTTTCAAACTTGATGGGGGTCATGTCGTTCATGCCAGCGCTCCTTCGATCGCGGCTTCAATCTCGGCAATCGTGAACGGTTGCCCGCTGGTCTTGTTCAACGGCCTCGCGTCCACCAGGAACTGATCGCGCAGCACGGTCTTGAACTGGCCGGTGTTCATCTCCGGCACGAGGATCTTCTCGTAACCTCGCAGCAAATCACCCAAATTCTCCGGCAGCGGCCAGACGTGGCGGACGTGGATGTGGCTGACGTCCTGCCCCTTGGCGCGCGCGCGGCGGACGGCCTGGTGGATCGGGCCATAGGTGCTGCCCCAGCCGACCACCGCCAGCTTGCCGCTGGTTTCGCCCAGCGCAACGTCCTGCGCGGGGATGCTCATGGCTACGCCATCGACCTTTGCCTTGCGCGCGTCGGTCATGGTTTGGTGGGCCTGCGGCGAATAGTCGATATTGCCGGTGCCGGGATTCTTTTCGATCCCGCCGATCCGGTGCATCAGCCCGGGAGTGCCCGGCTTGATCCACGGCCGCGCGCCTTTGGCATCGCGTGCGAAGGGCAGCAAGGTGCCATCGGGGCCGTTCTTTTCGGCGAGGAACTGGGCCGGGAACGGCGTGTAGCTGGCGGGATCGGGCACGGCCCAAGGCTCCGCCGCGTTGGCGATATATCCATCGGTGAGCAGGATCACCGGGGTCATGTATTGCGTGGCGATCCGGCAGGCCTCGATCGCGCATTCAAATGCATCGCCGGGGCTGCGCGCGGCGACGACAGGGATCGGGGTATCACCGTTGCGGCCATAGATCGCCTGATAAAGATCGCTCTGCTCGGTCTTTGTCGGCAGCCCCGTCGAGGGCCCGCCGCGCTGCGAATTGACGATCACCAACGGCAGCTCGGTCATCACCGCAAGGCCCATCGCCTCGGTCTTGAGCGCGATACCGGGGCCGGAGCTGGAGGTGACCCCTAGCTGCCCGGCATAGCTGGCACCAATCGCCGCGCAGATCGCCGCAATCTCATCCTCGGCCTGGAAGGTGGTGACGCCGAATTCCTTGAGCCGCACCAACGCGTGGAGGATCGAACTGGCCGGGGTGATTGGATAGCCGCCGAAGAACATCGGCAGCCCCGCCAGCTGCGCCCCCGCCACCAGCCCGAGCGCCACGGCATCGGCCCCGGTGATCGTGCGGTAGAGCCCGGCAGGAGTCGCCACAGGGCCAAGGTGCTGCTTGTGGATCTGCCCGCCCAGCTCGGCCGTTTCGCCATAGGCATGGCCGGCGTTGAGCGCGGCGACGTTGGCTTCTGCCAGCACCGGGTTCTTGGCAAACTTCTGGTTGAGCCAGTCGATCAGCGGCTGCCGGTCGCGGTCGAACATCCACAGCGCCAGCCCCAGCGTCCACATGTTCTTGCAGCGCAGCGCTTCCTTGTTGCCCAGGCCAAAGGGCTTGACCGATTCGAGCGTCAGCGCCGAGATATCGAAAGCCAGCACCTGCCACTTGGCCAGGCTGCCATCGTCGAGCGGGCTGACTTCGTACTTGGCCTTTTCCAGATTGCGCTTGGTGAACTCACCCGTATCGGCAATGATCAGCCCGCCCGGCTTGAGCGCACCGACATTGGTCTTCAGCGCCGCCGGGTTCATCGCTACCAGCACATCGGGCGCGTCGCCAGCGGTGTCGATGGAGGTAGAGCCGAAGTTGATCTGGAAGGCCGAAACCCCGAACAATGTCCCCTGCGGCGCGCGGATTTCGGCAGGAAAATCAGGGAAGGTCGCAAAATCGTTGCCCGCGAGCGCCGAGGAAAGCGTGAACTGCCCCCCGGTCAGCTGCATGCCATCGCCCGAGTCTCCGGCGAAACGGACAACCACGGTTTCGGGGGCGTTTTGCGATTTGGCTTCGGGTTCCGTGGCAAGCGTGGCCATTGGTAATCCTTGGTAGCGGGGCAGTTTCAAGCCGCCCTAATCCTCTCTGTCGCGCCGGGGCAATGAAGTTTTTCTGCGCCCCTGCGAACCGCTGCCAAGCAAAGGCCTCGGCAAGCCGCTAGTCAAGTGGCAAAAGGCGACTTAACCAGTGCTGAAATAGTGCTTTTGAGAGGTTTGCCATGACCGATAGTACCCCGTTCGTGCTCGAAGACGTCAAAGGCTTCCTCGCGCTGATCAACTCAATGCCGCCGCCCGAAGTGCTTGAACCGGAGACGCAGCGCGCCGGATACCTCGCGCTAAAGGCAATGACCGAGGCCGATCCGCGCCCACTGGCAGTGATCCGCGATCTCACCTGCCCCGACCCCGCAGGCGAGATCCCGATCCGCTTCTACGACGCGCGCGAAAGCCGCGATCCCTCGCCCGTGGTGGTCCATTACCACGGCGGCGGGTTCGTGATTGGCGATCTTGATACGCACAATTCGCTTTGCACCGAACTCGCGGCGCAGCTCGATCTGCCGGTGGTCTCGGTTCATTACCGGCTCGCCCCCGAACACCCCTTCCCCGCAGCGCCCGATGATTGCGAGGCGGTCGCGCGCTGGGTCGCGGGCAGCCCTGCGGCGCTGGGGCGACAGGTGACCGGGCTGGTCACCATCGGCGGCAGTGCAGGCGGCAATTTGGCGACCGTGGTGGCGCGTGCGCTGTGCGATGCGCCCGCTGCCGTGCCGGTGTTGCTGCAGGTGCTGCTCTACCCTGCGACCGACGAATCGCAGGATGGATCGATGGTCAAATTCGCCGAGGGGCACCTGCTGACCAAGGCGGCGATGGACTGGTTCTATTCGCTCTACCTGCCCGAAAGCGGCAATCCGCGCGCCTTCCCGCTGCTCGCCAGCGCCAAAGGCATGCCGCCCACGATCATGGCGGTAGGCGGGCTCGATCCGCTGCAGGATCAGGCACGGCGATTGGCGGCCAAGCTGGTTGAGGCCGGAGTCGATGTCACTACACTCAATTTCCCTGGTCTGACCCACGATTTCACCACCACCCGCAAGGCGCTGCCCAGCGCCGCCGCGGCAACCACGCGGATCATTGCGGCGATGAAGTTGATGTTGGGGCGATAATCGGCCAAAGGGCGCGCGCCATGGCAGACCCTTACGCGCACCTCCCCTATCGCCCCTGTGTCGGCGTGATGCTGGTCAATGCCGCCGGCCTCGTCTTCGTCGGCAAGCGGATCGACACGCGCGGCCAGCCCGAGGGCGGCGATTTTTGGCAGATGCCGCAAGGCGGGATCGATGATGGCGAGGACCTCCACGCCGCCGCGCTGCGCGAGCTGGCTGAGGAGACCGGAGTGCGGGACCACCACGTCACCCTGCTCTCACAGACCAGCGAAGAGCTGCTCTACGATCTGCCCGATGAGCTGATGGGCAAGCTGTGGAAAGGTGCGTTTCGCGGCCAGCGCCAGCACTGGCTGCTCGCCCGGTTCAACGGCGAAGATGCCGACATCGATCTGGAAGCCCACAACCCGCCGGAATTCCGGGAGTGGAAGTGGCTCGAACCAGACCTGCTGCCCGAGGTAATCGTGCCGTTCAAGAAGCGGATCTACCGCGCGGTGCTGGAAGAGTTTCGCGAGCTGATTTGACGTCCTTCCCTTTAGGGAAGGGGGACCAGCGCAGCTGGTGGAAGGGCTCGTGCGAGTACTCCTGATGGCAAGTGCTGGCGCGACAACAGGTCAGCGTCTCACTTCTGCGCAAGTTCAGGACTACTTGCGCGACCCCCTCCCCCAGCTACGCTGGGTCCCCTCCCCAAAAGGGGTAGGATGCCTTAGTTCGGCGTCACCGTGGGCTGGCTTTGCACCTGCTCGGCGGTCACCACGCGGGGTGCTGGGCCGCGGGCTATGGCGGCGGCGAGGAGTTTGGTGGGGGCGCAGTCCTTGCCGCATAGCGTTTCAAGCCGGGCGAGGTTGAGCTTGGCCTTTTCAAGCGCGCCTTTTTCCACCAGCGCCGCGCCTTCGCCGGAGATGGCATATTCGTTGTTAGGCTCACGCGAGAGAACTTGGCGGTAATAATGCAGCGCCTTGCCCGGCATCCCCTGCCGCCGTGCGGCTTCGGCCAGGCTGAGCAGGATGGTGACATGCCCCGGCTGGACCGCATAGGCCGCTTCATAGGCATCGATTGCCGCATCGACATTGCCCGCCGCCAGCGCATCGCGGCCCGACTTGATCAGCGTGGCCGCGCGCGGATCGAGCGGCACTGCCGGCGGCGCGGCCACGGTGCCACTGGCGGTCACCGCAAGCGCCAAAGACAGAGCAACAGCAGCCGGAGTGTAACGCATGATCTGCTCCTTGAGCGTGGACATTTGCGGGTTTGTTATCACGGCAAAACAAAACGTGCGATGAAAAACCCGTCCGTCCCGTCATGGTGCGGGGTAAGCCGGATTCCCTCTCCGCGCGGAGTCCCGGCTGGCAGGATTGGCGGATCGGCGCGCCAATTGGGATAACGCGCCAAAAATCCGCTGGCCTGATCGGCCCCTTCGGCATCTAGCAGCGAGCAGGTGACGAAGATCAATCGTCCGCCGGGTCGCACGAGAGTTGCCGCAAGGTCGAGCAACCGCGTCTGGATGGTGGCGTAGCGGTGAATCTGCGCCGGGGTCAGCCGCCAACGCCCTTCCGGATTGCGCCGCCAGGTGCCAGTGCCGGAACATGGGGCATCGACCAGTACGGCATCGACCTTTCCGGTGAGATCGCTAAGCGCCTCACCCTCGCGGCTCGGATTGAGCAACACTGACTCGATGAACCCGGCCCCGGCCCGCTCCGCGCGCGGTGCCAGCTTGGACAGTCGCGCCCGATCGGTATCGGTGGCGATCAGCCGCCCGCGTGCCTCCATCGCTGCCGCCAGCGCCAGCGTTTTGCCCCCTGCTCCGGCGCAGAGATCGATTACTGTCTCCCCCGGCTGCGCGCCCACGGCCAGACAAGCAAGCTGCGATCCGCAATCCTGCACTTCGATCTGGCCGGACTGATAGGCGGGCCATTGTTCAACCGGGGTACCGTGTGGCAGGCGCAGGCCGTGCGGTGCCAGCGTTTGCTCAGCCATGACTGGTAATTCGACCGTGTCGCGATCGGCCTTGAGGCTGTTGACCCTGAGATCGAGCGGTGCGCGCGCGAGCAAGGCCTCGGCTGCCGCCCCGGTCACCCCGCTTTCATCTAGCGCAGTCACCAGCCAATCGGGAGCAATGCCGGGCTGCGCCAATAGCTCGCCCTCGGTTTCAGTCGCCGGACCGTGCTTCGACCCGTCAAACAGCATCGCCAGCAGCAGGTCGTCCTGCGCCAGCGCCAGCATCGCCGCGCGGCCGCTGGCGGGAACCTCACCGCAGTGCCGGATCGCCGCATAGACCAGATCGCGCACCGCACGGCGATCACCGCTGCCAGCAAAGCGGCGGGCGCGGAACCAGTCAGATACGGTCCGGTCCGCCGGAGCGCCATTCGCCTGTGCGGCAGCGATGACGAGATCGAGAATCTCGATCGCAGACTGAACGCGCGCTGCGGGGGTCATGGGCTGTGGAGGAGCTCGGCCGGCATCGGAATCAAAACTGTGACCAGTTCGGCTCCGACACGCGATCACGGCAATTCTTTGAAAAATAACTCATAGCGCCAAAGAAAAAATCCGAATATTGACGCGCACCTTCTGCGCGAATTTTATTAAATGATATCTGCAATACGTCTGGATCAATATCATTTATTGCCGGAAACCGTCCGTAAATACTTATGGTTGATTTGGATGAATTATTCTCCAAACTGGCAACTTGGGTCCAATCAATAACAACTGGCTGATTCCAAGCACGCCTATCTTTCGACTTCACCCTCAACAGAGCAATGCAACCTATCGAATCCCAATGAGTTATGCTTGCCTCTCTCAGCATCCGCTCCTGCCGGAATATTCGAATAGTGCCAGGGATCGGCGACCCAATAAATTCCAATCTAACCGCGGCCGCCAATTGCTGCGCTACTGCTGACCCCATCGGAAAAGTAATTATCGCAATAAGCGACGCCAGACGCAACATTATTGAGCAAGCAGAGCTGACGGGGCGATCGAAAGCAAATTGCAACACAAACACCCCCTTTTAGTTACAGCTTATAATTCGGCGCTTCCCGTGTGATCGTCACATCGTGAACGTGGCTCTCTTTCAGCCCGGCATTGGTGATCCGCACGAACTCCGCGCGGGTGCGCAGGTCTTCGATCGTGGCGCTGCCCGTGTAGCCCATCGCCGCCTTGATCCCGCCGACGAGCTGGTGAACCACATCGCGCGCCGGGCCTTTATAGGGCACTTGCCCTTCGATCCCTTCGGGCACCAGCTTCATCTGATCCTTGATGTCGCCCTGGAAATAGCGGTCCGCACTGCCGCGGCCCATCGCGCCGACTGAACCCATCCCGCGATAGCTCTTGTAGGCGCGGCCTTGGTAGAGGAACGTATCGCCCGGTGCTTCCTCGGTCCCGGCCAGCATCGATCCGATCATGATCGACGATGCCCCGCCGGCCAGCGCCTTCGCCGCATCGCCAGAGGTGCGCAGGCCGCCATCGGCGATGATCGGCACCTTGCTATCCGCCGCTGCACGCGCCGCATCCATGATGGCGGTCAGTTGCGGCACGCCGACACCGGCGACCACCCGCGTGGTACAAATTGAGCCCGGCCCAATCCCGACTTTGACCGCATCAGCCCCTGCATCGATCAGCGCCTTGGTCGCCGCATAGGTCGCGACATTTCCCGCGATCACCTGCGCCGAATTCGAGAGCTTCTTCACCCGCTCAACCGCGCGGGCGACATCCTTGTTGTGGCCATGCGCCGTGTCAATGATCACCACGTCGCACTCGGCGGCAAGCAAAGCCTCGGTCCGCGCGAAGCCCTTGTCCCCGACCGTGGTCGCAGCGGCAACGCGCAGGCGGCCCGCCTCATCCTTGGTCGCGTCGGGATAGTTGACCGCCTTCTCCATGTCCTTGACGGTGACCAGCCCGATGCAGTGGAAGGCATCGTCCACCACCAGCAGCTTTTCGATCCGCCGCGCATGGAGCAGCCGCCGTGCTTCCCCTTCGCTTACCCCGGCCTTGACCGTGGCGAGGTTCTCATGCGTCATCAGCTCGCGCACCGGCTGGGCCGGGTTGTCGGCAAAGCGGACATCGCGGTTGGTCAGGATGCCGACCAGCTTGCCGCCAGCTTCGACCACCGGGATCCCGCTGATCCGGTTGGCTTCCATCACCGCGCGCGCTTCGCCCAAGGTAGCATCGGGGCCGATGGTTATTGGGTTGACCACCATCCCGCTTTCATACCGCTTAACCGCACGGACCGCGGAGACCTGTTCCTCCACGGTCAGGTTGCGGTGCAGCACCCCGATCCCGCCCAGCTGC
>CAZVMC010000009.1:0-37922 GCA_964628635.1 uncultured Novosphingobium sp.
CCACTTCGAGCAGCTTCATGTCGTCGCCGCCGATGATCGAGATGATCACGCCCTTCGCACCCTGCATCGACACGCCATCGAGCAGCGGATTCGCGATCGCGCGTTCGGCAGCTTCGAGCGCGCGGTTCTCACCGCTGCCCTCGCCGGTACCCATCATCGCCTTGCCCATCTCGCCCATCACCGAACGCACGTCGGCAAAGTCGAGGTTGATCAGGCCGGGCATGACCATCAGATCGGTAATCGAACGGACGCCCTGTTGCAGTACTTCGTCAGCGAGCTGGAAGGCTTCCTTGAAGGTGGTTTCCGCCTTCGCAACGAGGAACAGGTTCTGGTTGGGGATGACGATCAGCGTATCGACGTGCTTTTGCAGCTCTTCAATCCCGGCATCGGCAGCGCGCATCCGGCGGGTGCCTTCGAACAGGAACGGCTTGGTCACCACGCCAACGGTCAGCACGCCCTTGTCGCGCGCAGCCTTGGCGATCACCGGGGCAGCGCCAGTGCCGGTGCCGCCGCCCATACCTGCCGCGATGAAGCACATGTGGACACCGTCCAATGCGCGCTCGATCTGCGCGAGACTTTCTTCCGCGGCGGCGCGGCCAACTTCGGGCCGGGCGCCAGCGCCAAGGCCCTGCGTGATATCGCTGCCCAGCTGGATCCGGTGCTCAGCCACCGAATTGTTCAGTGCCTGAGCATCGGTGTTGGCCACAACGAAATCGACGCCTTCAATCTCGGCTGCAATCATGTTGCCGATCGCATTGCCGCCCGCGCCGCCGACGCCGATCACGGTGATCCGGGGCCGCAGCTCCTCAACGTCCGGTGGGCCGATATTGATGCTCATGGCGTTCTCCAGTCAGGTACGCTCAAAGGTAAAAATCCAATTCTGCCGACATTTGCACGCTTCGATTCGGCGAAGCAAAGCCGGATTAACCGTTGTCCACAGCCGCTATCCGGGCATTTTCCCCTAGAAGTACTCCTTCACCGCGCGGAAAACGCGATTTACAAGCGCCAAGCCCGAATAGCGGACCGTCGGCTGATAGCTCGGGCCGATGCTGCGGATATCGACGGGATCGGCCACAGCGTAGAGCACCAGCCCGGCCAAGGTCGAGAAACCGGGGGTCGCGTGGGCTTCGGCCAACCCCTTGAGTTGCGGTGGTTTACCCACCCGTACGGGCTTGCCCAGCGCGGCCTGCGTATAGTCGGCCAGCCCGGCCAGCTCTGCGCCGCCGCCGGTGATCACCACTTGCTGTCCGCGCGCACCGGAGAAACCCAGCGCCTTCAGCGCGCGCCCGATTTCCTCGGTCAACGTCGCGAGCTGCGCGGTGATGACCGAGATCAGTTCGGCGCGGGGGATGCGGTTCTTGTCGTCCGCGTGGCGCGCCAAAGGCCCGGTGCTTTCATCGCCCGGCGCGTTGACCGGGATCATCTCGCGGTGATCGGCGGGACTGGCAATGGCGGAACCGTGGACACACTTCAGCCGCTCGGCCTGATAGCGGCGGATGCCGAAGGCACTGGCGATCGCATCGGTAATGTCACCCGAACCCAGCGGGATCGAGGCGAGCCCCAGCAGCATTCCCCCGGCATAGACCGAAACATTGGTGACCTCCGCTCCCAGCTCGACCATCGCCACGCCCAGCTCGCGCTCTTCAGCCGAAAGGCAGGCGTGTCCGGCGGCGACGGGTGAACCGACCACTGCTTCGACATCGAGGTGCGCGTTCTGTACCGCTTCTGTGATGTTCCGGATCGGCGCACCGTCGGCGAGCATCACGTGAATATCGACCCCCAGCCGCTCGGCATGAAGTCCCTTGGGATCGGCCACGCCGTCAGCGCCGTCGAGTGTGTAATGTGCCGGCTGGGCATGCAGCACCATTCGCCCGTCGGGCTGAATCACATCCCGGGCCGAGACCAGCAAATGCTCGACATCGTCCTGCTCTATCCGCCGCCCGCCGATATCGACCTCGACCTGCGCGATCTGGCTCGCCAGCCCCGCACCCGAACAACCGATATAGACCGAGCTGACCGAAACATCGGCGATCTTCTCCGCGCGTTCGATCGCATCGCGCACCGCATAGGTCGCGGCCTGCATGTCGGTAACATAACCGCGCTTGATCCCCTGCGCAGCGCGGTGGCCGGAGCCGAGTACGATCAGCTCGCCCGTTTCCGATAGGCCGGCGACCATCGCCGAGACCCGGAACGAGCCGATGTTGACCGCGCCGAATACGCGCGAGATGCGGGGAGCAGCCATTATTCGGCCTCCTGTTTCGGAGCAGGTTTGGGTGTTGGTTTGGCAGACGGCTTGGGCGCTGGCGCAGCAGACGAAGCTTCGACCGGATCGGTGCGCCCCGGCACCCGAAGATAGACCCGGCCCGGCGCCCGCATATCGAAGGCGGCGACCTTGCCGCCGAGCAGGCGATTGGTTCCATCAAGCCGCGCGAAGCTCATCAATGCCTTGGCCGATGCCTGCCCGCCTTCAGGCAGCGCCAGCACTTGGCCGGTCCGGAAGGTCAGGTTCCAGCGGCGATTGCCGACCCATTCGGCCTCACGCACTTGCGGTTTGAGCGCCGGGGCGGCATCGAGCAGCCGGGTCAGCGCAACCACCTGTTTGCCCGAACCAGGGCCTTCGACGATCAACCGGCCTTTGGCCCGCGCGGGTGAGACCGGCTCCAGCTCGCGCCCAGTGGCGTCGATCAACACCAGCCGATCGGCCTTGCGCAGCACGGCGTGCGGCTTGCGCTCGACAATGTCGATCACCAGCCGGTCGGGCAATTGGCGCGAGACGCGCGCATCACGCACCCATGACAGCGCCAGCAGTTCATCGCGCAGCGCATCGACATCGACCATCGGCGTCGCCTGCCCCAGATATCCGTCGGCGATGGCATAGACCTTAAGCTCGTTGAGGTTGTCGACCCCGCTCAGGCTGACCTTGCGGGTGACGAACCCGGCATCTTTGGCGATCAGCGCCAACTGGTGCTGCGCCATCGCCGGCACCCCGGCAAAGCTTGCGACGATCCAGGCCAGCGTCACCGCGCCGCCGATGATCACCGCCAGAAACACCCGGTGAAGCTGCTCTTCACTCAGCGGCAGCCAGCGCATCACTGTGTCGATCAGCGAACCCGTGCGCGAACGGGCGTTGCGGACCGAACGGGCGCGCCCCGCCGCAGCGGCGGTCTTGCGCGCAGTGGTGGGTTTGCGGGAGACGGTGCGGCTCATTTCTTCTGCTTCTCCGCCAGCGCTTCGGCGATGATCAGTTCGACCAGTTCGCCATATTCGATTCCCAGGTGCCGGGCCTGTTCGGGCACCAGGCTGAGCGGGGTCATCCCCGGCTGGGTGTTGGTTTCCAGCACGAACAGCCCTTCCAGCCCGCGCTCATCATCCCAGCGGAAATCGGTGCGGCTGCAACCCTTGCAGCCGAGCAGCCGGTGGCAGCGCAGCGCCAGCTCGAGGCAGGCTTGGGTGATTTCATCGGGCACTTCTGCGGGGCAGATGTGGTCCGTCATCCCCTCGGTATATTTGGCGTCGAAATCGTAGAAGCCCGATTTGGGCCGCAGTTCGGTGACCATCAGTGCCCGGTCGCCCAGCACCGCCGTGGTCAGCTCGCGCCCGCGAATATAGGGTTCAGCCAGCAGCTCATCGAATTCCTGCCACGGGCCCTTGGCCTCGCGGCTGATCGGGTTGCCGTAATTGCCTTCGTTGGTGACGATCGCCACCCCGACCGAGGATCCTTCGTTGACCGGCTTGAGCACATAGGGCCGCTCGAGCGGATCTCTCTCGAAGATTTCCGCCACCGGCACGATCCGCCCGCCCGGCATCGGCACCCCGTGCGGGACCAGCGCCTGCTTGGTCAGCTCCTTGTCGATCGCGATGACCGAGGCGACCATGCCGGAATGCGTGTAGGTCAGCCCCATCAGGTCCATCATCCCCTGGACCGAGCCATCCTCACCCGGCGAACCGTGGAGCGCGTTGAACACCACATCGGGTCTGGTCGCGGCAAGCTTGGCCGCAACGTCACGGTCCATGTCGATCCGGGTCACGCGGTGACCGCGCTCTTCAAGCGCCGTGGCGATCCCCTCGCCGGACATCAACGACACCGGCCGCTCGTTCGACCAGCCGCCCATCAGGACCGCAATGTGGAGTTTGGGGAGGGTCATGCGATTGGGTCCAAACTTGAAAAGATCCTTCCCATTTTTGCGCAGCACAAATGGGGAGGTGGCAGGCGCGAAGCGCCTGACGGAGGGGTGCCGCAAAGCGGCTCCGGCGGTGCTGTCACCCCTCCACCCCCGCCTTCGGCGGCGGTCCCCCTCCCCAAATGCGCTTCGCGAATTTGGGAAGGATCCAAGAGGTAGTGCCGCATCACTTGTTACCCACCCTCTGTATCTCCCATTCCAGCTCAACCCCCGACTGCTCTTTCACCCGCCGCCGCACTTCTTCGCCCAGCGCTTCGATGTCCGCGCTGGTCGCGGTGCCGGTGTTGATCAGGAAGTTGGTGTGCTTTTCGCTGACCTGTGCTCCGCCGATGGTCAGGCCGCGGCAACCGGCGGCATCGACCAGCTGCCAGGCCTTGTGGCCATCCGGGTTCTTGAAGGTGGAGCCGCCGGTCTTGCTGCGCAGCGGTTGGCTGGCTTCGCGGCTGGCGGAAATACGGTCCATCTCAAGCTGGATATCTTCGGGCTTGCCCAGCCGGCCCCGAAACCGCGCCGCAACAACGATCGCCCCTTCGGGCAGTTCGGAGTGGCGATAGGTGTAGTGCAGCTCCGCGACTGACAGCGTGCGCAGCGATCCATCGCGCAGCACCACGTCGCAATCGATCAGGATATCTTTGACCTCACCGCCATAGGCCCCGCCGTTCATCCGAACGAAGCCGCCGACCGTGCCGGGGATCGAGCGCAGGAATTCCAGCCCGGCAATGCCGTGATCGCGCGCGGTTGAGGACACGAGAATGCCCGATGCCCCGCCGCCGCAATCGAGCGTCTGTTCGCTGAGCCAGGTGACTTTGGCGAAGGCCTTGCCCAGCCGCACCACTACCCCCGGCCAGCCGCCATCGCGGACGATTAGGTTGGAACCAAGCCCCAACGCCATCACCGGAACCCAGCTTGGCAAATCACGCAAGAATTCTTGTAGTGAGGACACGGATGCTGGCTCAAACAGCAGTTCAGCAGGCCCGCCAGTCTTGAACCAGGTCAGAGGCGACAACTTAGCGTTGGGAGTCAGCTTTCCATGCGGTTCGGCAATCGTGAAACTGCCCTCGCCAAGCACAAATTCGAATGCGCCGGGGCTTACCTCTCTAAGCGCAGCGCTCATGCCCCCCGCCTCGCTTTAATCGCCTCGGCCAGTCCGGCCGCCCATTTGGTGATATCGCCCGCCCCAAGGCAGACCACCATGTCGCCCGGCTGCGCCACCTCGGCGAGCGCGGCCGCCAGTTCATCCGGCCCCGCAATCGCCTGCGCCGAACGGTGCCCGCGCGCCTTTATCCCCTCAACCAGCGCGGCGGAATCGACTCCGTCAATCGGTGCCTCACCGGCGGGATAGATCGGCGCCGCATAGACCATGTCGGCATCGTTGAAGGCGGCCTGAAAGTCTTCCATGTGGTCGCGCAGCCGGGTGAAGCGGTGGGGTTGCACCACGGCAATCACGCGGTTTTGAACGCCTTCGCGCGCGGCGCTGAGCACGGCACGGATTTCGACTGGGTGGTGGCCGTAATCGTCGATCACCGAGATCCCATCGACTTCACCAACCTTGGTAAAACGGCGCTTGACCCCGCCAAATTTGGCGAAGCCAGACTGGATCAACGCGTCGTCCACGCTCATCTCAATCGCCACCGCGACAGCCGCGAGCGCGTTCTGGACGTTGTGCCGCCCGGGCATCGGCAGCTCGATCCCCTCGATCCGGCGCGAGGAACCATCGCGCTGGCGCACCGTCACGTCAAAGCGGTTGCCGCCGGGGATCGGCGTGACGTTCTCACCGCGCACATCGGCCTGGGCCGAGAAGCCGTAAGTCACCACGCGGCGATCGCGGATTTTGGGAATCGTCGCCTGCACCTCGGGGTGATCGATGCACAGCACCGCGCAGCCATAGAACGGCACGTTCTCGATGAATTCGACGAAGGCATCTTTGATCGCGTCGAAATCGCCGTAGTGTTCAAGGTGCTCGGGATCGATGTTGGTGACGACGGCAATGGTCCCATCGAGCCGCAGGAAGCTTCCGTCGCTTTCATCCGCCTCAACCACCATCCACTCGCTCTCACCCAGCCGGGCGTTCGAGCCGTAGGAATTGATGATCCCGCCGTTGATCACGGTCGGATCGACCCCGCCGGCATCAAGCAGCGCGGCGATCAGCGAGGTGGTGGTGGTTTTGCCGTGCGTGCCCGCCACCGCGACGGTGCGCTTCAACCGCATCAGCTCGGCCAGCATCTCCGCGCGGCGCACCACTGGCACGCGGTGTTCCAACGCGTAGACCACTTCGGGGTTGTCACGCTTCACCGCGGTCGAGGTGACCACCACCGCCGCATCGCCGACATTCTCGGCAGCGTGGCCGATCATCACCTTGATCCCGCGCTTGCGCAGCCCTTCAACGACATAGCCTTCGGCGATATCGCTGCCCTGCACCGAGTAACCTAGGTTGGCCATCACCTCGGCAATCCCGGACATGCCAATCCCGCCGATGCCGACGAAATGGATCGTGCCGATATCAGTTCCAACGCCTTTCATTGGATACCTCCAATGAAAGTCATTATCCGCTCATCCTGAGCTTGTCGAAGGACGCCTTTCATGCGCCCAAATCCTTGGCAAGCGCCTCCGAGCCTTGCGGCGTGGGCGCACCGGCGACCCGGATCACATCCATCAACGGTGCACCGCCAAAGCTCTCGACCAGATCGGCGAGGTCGCTGGTTGCCTTGGGATAGCCACAGTTCCAAGCGGCATGGGCAGCGGTGGCAAGTGTTTCGGGACTCATCGCGATGGCCTGGATCTGCTTGGCGATGGTCTTGGCCATATCCTCAAACAGTTCAGACTGACGCTTGAGCAGCCGGTTCCGCTTCTCGCCACTGTAGTCAAAGGGATTGGGCACGGTTTCCTTCGATTGCGGGATCGCCCTCGCCCCGCCGCCATCGACCATCTCGCGGGCATTAGAGGTCTGGTGATCGTCGGTGGCGATCGGCAGCGGGATCAGGATCGCGGGCCGCCCCACCACGGTCAGTTCGGCAACGGTCGATGCGCCAGAGCGGCCGATGAACAAATGCGTATCGGACAGACGGCTGGCCATATCTTCGAAATAGGTGCCAAGCTCCGCGGGGATGCCGTAGCCTTGATAGACCCCCCGAACGCGCTCGATATCTTCGGCTCGACATTGCTGGGTAACTTGCAGCCGTGCGCGCAGGTTTTCCTGCAGCATTGCCAGTGCATGCGGAATCACTTCGGACAGTATCCTTGCACCTTGGCTTCCGCCGGTCACCAGTACACGCAATAGGCCATCCACGGTAAACGGCGGGAATGGGTGATCGCGCAGTGCCAGCACTTCGGCCCGCACCGGATTGCCCACTAGGTGGACCTTATCCGCAAACTTGGCATCGAGACGCTCGGTCTCGCGGTAGGACGTTGCAATCGCGTCGACTCGACCCGCCAGGAAACGGTTGACCCGGCCCAGCACGGCGTTCTGTTCGTGCACGACGCTGGGAATCTTCGCGCTCGATGCAGCCAGCAGCGCGGGGAACGCCGGATAGCCGCCAAAGCCGATCACGCAGCTCGGCTGAAAGCTTTCGAACAGGCGTAGCGCCATGCGCCGCCCTTCCAGAATGCGTTCAATCCCGCGCGGCCAGTGCAACGGGTTCTTGCCTAGCCGACCGGCAGGGAGCACGTGGGCGACCAGCGAGTCCGGCTTGCCCGGCAGCTTGGCCCCGCGCGAATCCGTGATCAGCGCCACGTGGTGCCCGCGCCGCTCCAGTTCGATTGCCAGTGCGAAGGCCGGGATCAAGTGACCGCCGGTGCCGCCTGCTGCCAGAACATAGTGCCGTGTCACGCCGCTCATCGTTTGCCTCCAGCTTCGCGCAGGTTGCGCGGCTCGCGCTGCAGGTAGGGGTTGCGGCGGGTAATCGCCAGCAGCAAGCCGATGCCAAGGCACAAAGCGATGGTTGAGGAGCCGCCGTAGGAGATCAGCGGCAAGGTCATGCCCTTAGAGGGGAACAGCTGCAGATTGACCAGCACATTGATAAACGCTTGTCCGCCCAGCTGCGCGGCGAGGCCAGTGGCGGCAAGGACAGTGAAGAGGTCTTCCTCCCCCGCCATCCGTTTGAGTACGCGCAGCATCAGCGCGAGGTAGAGCGCGACGATCACCCCGCAGATCAGCAGGCCAAATTCCTCACCGATTACGGAGAAGATATAGTCGGTGTGCGCCTCGGGCAGGCTCAGCTTCTTGAGGCCCAGCCACAGGCCAGAGCCGGTCCAGCCGCCTGCCAGCAGCGTCTTCTGCGCCAGATCGACCTGATCATAGGCCGTGCCGCCACCGATAAAGGCATCGATCCGGTTGCGGGCGTTGTCGTAGAACAGATAGGCCCCGACCAAAAGACCAACCCCGCTGCCCACAGCGATGCCGATCTTCTTGAGCGAAATCCCCGAGAGCATGATCATCACGAACCACACGCCAACAAACAGGATGGTCGAGCCGAGATCGGGCTGGAGCAGCAAGAACACCGCGATCACGGCCATCAGCCCGGTCGCAATCTCCACCACCGGAAGATGCGGATCGCGCACCCGCCAGGACAGTATCCAGGCCAGGCAGATCGCAAATGCCGGTTTGAGAAATTCCGAAGGTTGGAGCGAGGCCCCCAGCCAGATCCAGCGCTTCGCGCCGTTGATCGTGAAGCCTGCCACCGGCACCAGCATCAACGCCACCAGCATCGCCGCACCCAGTAGCAGCCCGGCCCGCCGCGCCCCTTCGCGAGGGAGCAAAGAGGCAAAAAACATCGCGATCAGGCCCAGAATTTGCCAGCGAAGGTGAATGGTGAAGAAGTGGAGATCATCAAGTTTCACCGCTGCGGTCGAAAGCCGCCGCGCACTGGCGGGTGATGCCGCCGCGACCGCCGCCGTGCCGATCGCCATCAGCAGCAACACCAGGCCCAGCAACACCCGGTCAATCTCGCGCCACCAGATCGCCAGCTCGCTGCGGCGCGAGCGAGGGCGCTGGGTGGTTGGCCCGGCCAGTGAGCGGCCGGCATGGGGGACATAAGGCGGCTGGCTGGCCATTACTTGCAAGCTCCTGCAGGCTCACCTTCGGTCAAGGCCTGAACGATCTGGCGGAAGGAATCGCCGCGCGCTTCATAGTCGCGGAACTGGTCGAAGCTGGCGCAGGCCGGGCTGAGCAGCACGACATCGCCGGGCTTGGCAGCCTCGATCGCCTGGCGGATCGCCTCGCACAGCATCTCGCTGCGCCGCACCGGCATTACCGGGGCGAGCAGATCGGCAAATTTCGGACCTGCCTCACCAATGGTGTAAGCGGCTTTGATATTGCCAAAATAGGGTACGCATTCATCAAGCCCGTCCCCTTTGGGCAGTCCGCCAAGGATCCAGTGGATGCGCTTGTTTGGGCGCGGCGGGAATGCGCCGAGCGCGGGGGCGGCAGAGGACGGATTGGTCGCTTTACTGTCATTGATGAACAGCACACCGTCTGCTTCGGCTACGCGCTCCATCCGGTGCGGCAATCCCCGGAAAGTGGCAAGCGCAGGGCGCCACTGCGCCGCTGTGAGGCCCAGCGCTTCGACGATCTGCACCGCAATAGCGGCATTCTGCAGGTTATGCGGCCCCTGCAGCGAAGGCCAATCGGATTGCAGCGGGATCAGATTGGCCCCATCCACCTCATGAACGGTGCCTGGCACATGGCGGGCACGCTCGCGTGCCGCCACCGCATGGGTTTCAGCATCGCCAATCCCGAAGACCGCCGCGCGTTCCGCCCCTTGCATTGCAAACAGCCGGGCCTTTGATGCGGCATAGGCGGCGAACCCATCGTAGCGATCGAGATGATCGGGCGTAATGTTGAGCAATGCCGCGACTTCGCAATCGAGCGACTGTGTGAGATCGATCTGATAGCTCGACAGCTCAAGCACATAGACTCCGCCCGGCGGCAGCGGCTCCTGCCCCAGCACCGGCAGCCCGATGTTGCCGCCCATTCGCACCGGCAGCGCCGCGCTCTTGAGCAGATGATGGACCAGCGCGGTGGTGGTGCTCTTGCCGTTGGTCCCCGTGATCCCCACGACGCGGTGCGCGGGCAGATCGGGCCGGGCCAAGGCAAACAGTTCGATATCGCCGATCACCGGAACGCCGAAGCTGGCTGCATGGGCGGCGATGGGATGCGAGTTGAGCGGCACCCCCGGGGAGACAACTACACCGTCGAAGCAGGTCAAATCGATCCCGGTCGGATCAGCCAGTTCGCAGCGCGCTTCCAGCGCACGGCGCGGCTCCTCGCGGCTGTCCCAGGCAGTCACTTGCGCGCCACTGGCCAGCAGGGTCTCGACCGCCGTCAGCCCGGAGCGTGCAAGACCCAGCACGGCATAGCGTTTACCGGAGAAGGCAGCTGACCGGATCACCGCAGCTTCAGCGTAGAAAGACCAATGAGCGCGAGGACGATCGAGACGATCCAGAAGCGGATCACCACGGTCGATTCCGCCCAGCCCTTCTGCTCAAAGTGGTGATGGATCGGGGCCATTTTGAACACACGTTTGCCAGTGCGTTTGTACACCGCGACCTGGATGATCACCGAGGCGGTTTCCATCACGAACAGCCCGCCGACGATCAGCAACACAATCTCATGATGCGCGGCGACCGCGATCGCTCCCAGCGCCCCGCCCAGCGCGAGACTTCCAGTATCGCCCATGAACACCGCCGCGGGCGGGGCGTTAAACCACAGGAAGGCGAGGCAGGCCCCCATGATCCCGGTGCAGAGGATTGCCAGCTCGCCTGCGCGCGGCACGTGGGGAATGCCGAGATAGGCCGAAAAGTCGGCGCGCCCCGCCAGATAGGCAATGATCGCCATGGTTGCAGCAGCAATCGCCACTGGCATGGCCGCCAGCCCGTCCAGCCCGTCGGTCAGGTTAACTGCGTTGCCGAAGCCGACCATGATGAAGGCCGCAAACACAAAGTAAAACGGCCCCAGCGGAATGTAGCGGCCCGAGAGGAACGGCACGTAGAGATCGGTGCTGCCCGGTCCTTCGACCATGATCCACGCGGCAATCCCCGCAATGGCAAATTCGGCCAATAGCCGCACCCGGCTGGAAAGCCCGGCGGCGTTGCGCTTTTTGACCTTGTCGTAATCGTCCAGAAAGCCGATCAGCCCGAAGCCGATGGTCACGGTCAGACAGGCCCAGACCAGTGGGCTGGCAAGATCCATCCATAGCAACACCGAAACCGTCAGCGCGATCAGGATCATCAACCCGCCCATCGTCGGTGTGCCGCGCTTGGCCAGATGGCTCTGCGGGCCATCTTCGCGGATCGGCTGGCCCTTGCCCTGCCGCATCCGCAGCATGACTATGAACCTTGGCCCGATGATCAGTCCGATCACCAGCGCAGTCATCAGCGCGGCACCCGCGCGAAACGTCTGGTAGCGGATGAGGTTCGCCAGCCCCTCGAACTGGAAATACTCGGCGATCAGGTACAACATGCCTGACGCTATTCCTTATGCGCGGTGAGCGCCGCGACCAGCGCGCCCAGACCCACCGAATTCGACCCTTTGACGAGGATCGCGTCGCCGCTCCCCCACCCATGCTCACGCAGCGCAGTCAGCGCCGCGTCTACCGTTTGGCAATGCGCGAAGCGCAACGGCCTGCCAAGCGCAAGACCGCCGGATTTCCCCAGTTCGTCGGCCAAAGGCTGCATCTCATCGCCCACCAGCACGACGAAATCGACCTCTGCGGCAGCCAGCGGTTCGGACAGCTGGGCGTGGAAGGCGGGGCCATGCGGCCCAAGTTCCTTCATGGCCCCCAAAACCGCGATCCGGCGCAGCGCCGGAGTGGCTCCAAGCTGGGTCAACGTGGCGCGCATCGAGGCCGGGTTGGCGTTGTAACTTTCGTCGATCAGCAAGGCCGTGCCTTCGCCCGCACTGGCTGGAATTTCGAACCGTGCGCCGCGTCCTTTGAGGCCTTCCATCTCGGCCAAGGCCAAGCCCGCCGCGCCCAGATCGCCGCCGACCGCCCGGACCGCGGCCATCACGGCCAGCGAATTGGTCACCCAGTGCTCACCGGGAGCGGAGATGGTGTAGCACAGCCGCCGGTCACCCATCACGGCGGTCACCAGCGAACCTCCGCCCGGCGCGGCGACCGCATCGAGCAAACGGACATCGGCATGGGCTGCCCGGCCAAAGGAAACGACTGCGCCTGCATGGCGTTCAGCTGCTTCCTTCAGCCGGGCATAATGGGGGGAGTCTGCTGGTATGATTGCGACACCGCCGGGCTCGAGTCCCCCGAAAATTTCCGCCTTGGCATCGGCAATCGCCTCCTCGCTGCCAAGGTTCTCAATATGCGCCGGGGCGATCGTGGTGATTACCGCGACGTGCGGGCGAACCTGCACGGTCAGGGCAGCGATCTCACCGGCGTGGTTCATCCCCATTTCGAACACGCCGAACTTGCTGCGCGACGGCATCCGCGCCAGGCTGAGTGGCACGCCGACGTGGTTGTTGTAGCTCTTGACCGAACGGTGCGCCGCACCGCGCGAAGACCGCTCCAGCGCGGCAAACAACGCCTCCTTAACCCCGGTCTTGCCGACCGAGCCGGTCACCCCGATTACCCGCGCCCGGGTCCGTTCGCGCGATGCGCGAGCAAGGAATTCGAGCGCCTGCGAAGTATCTTCCACGAGCACGTGCGGCGCATCGATCGGCCGATCGACCACGGCAGCGACCGCCCCCTTGGCAAAGGCCGCCTCGACGAAGCGGTGGCCGTCCATGCTCTCGCCCTTTAGGGCAAAGAACAGGTCTCCCGGCAGCACGTCGCGGCTGTCGATTTCCACTCCCGAAACCTGGAAATCACCGCTGGCCTTGCCGCCGGTGGCCGCTGCGATGGTTTTGGCCGTCCACAGCGCCAGCGCCAGTTCGTCCTGTGTTTCGGCGGGCCAATCGAGGATCTTTGCCACAGCACTCATGCGGCACACTCCCGCGCAACGGTTACGTCATCGAAGGGCAGAACGCGCATCGCCTGGCCCGCACCAACGATCTGGCCCTGTTCGTGGCCTTTGCCCGCAATGAGCACGATATCGTTGGGGCCAGCCTCGGCTATCGCCGCGGCTATCGCGGCGCGGCGATCGCCCACTTCGCGCAGACGGCCTTTGCCTCCGGCCAGCACCATCGCACGGATCGCGGCCGGGTCCTCGCTCCGAGGGTTGTCATCGGTGACGATGCCCAGGTCCGCCAGTTCGGCGGCGACCGCGCCCATTTCCGGGCGTTTGCCCTGGTCACGATCGCCGCCTGCACCGAAAACCACGATCTGACGTCCACTTGTGTGCGGGCGCAGTGCGATGATCGCAGCTTCCAGAGCATCCGGGGTATGGGCATAATCGACGTAGACGGGCGCACCGGCGCGGGTGATCGCGGCGCGCTCCAGCCGACCGCGCACCGGCTGCAGCCGGGAAAGATTGTCGACCGTGGCGACAGGATCACCGCCGCTGGCAATCACCAGACCCGCTGAAACCAGCGCATTGGCGGCCTGATAGGCGCCGATCAGCGGCAAGTTGACCTTGCGGGCCGTGCCCTGAACTTCCAGTTCGAGCATCTGACCAAGCTGGCCGGGGGTGCGGGCGAGGAGGCGGATCGCCTCCCCGCCCTCGCCGACGCTGAGCACCCTAAGCCCCCTGCTTTGTGCGTGCTGGACAGCGCGTGACGACCAGGCATCGTCAGCCCAGATGACGGCGGCTCCATCGTCCATGACGACCTCGTCGAACAGCCGCATCTTGGCCGCGAAATAGTCTTCCATGTCCTTGTGGTAATCAAGGTGATCGCGGCTGAGGTTGGTGAACCCACCGGCGACGACCCGGATGCCTTCGTTGCGATATTGCGAAAGACCGTGGCTCGATGCTTCGAACGCAACATGGGTCACCCCTTCGCGCGCCAGCCCGCTGAGGTTGGCGAGGAAAGTGACGACATCGGGCGTGGTCAGCCCGGTCGAAACGCTCTCGTCCGGCGTTGTGACGCCAAGCGTTCCGATTGAGGCGGCACGTTCCCCAGCCATCCGCCAGAGCTGCCGGGTCATTTCGACGCAGGAGGTTTTGCCGTTAGTCCCGGTCACGGCGACTATGCTTTCAGGCACGGGGGTGAAGAACTGCGCGGCCAGCAGTGCGAAAGCGCGGCGCGGGTTGGCTTCGGCAATGTGCACGGCACCCACAACATTGGCCTCGGGCCGGGCGACCACGGCGATAGCTCCTGCTGCGATCGCCGCGGGGATAAAATCCTCACCGTTGACGCTCGCGCCCTGGAAGGCACCGAACACGGTGCCTGGCGCTACCTTGCGGTGATCGATCGCAAATCCCGTGACTTGCTGCCCCCCCAGCTTCATTCCCCGCCCCTGTATCCAACTAGTGGCGCCAGATCGGAGATGTCCACATCGCGGGTATCGTCGGGCATGATCCCCAGCAGCGGGCCGATCCGCGGCACGACCCGGCCAATCACCGGCGCTGCGTTCCAGGCGGCTGTACGCTGGCCCGAGGTAGCGGCCGTACCTTGCGGTTCGTCGAGCATCGCGATGATCACATAGCGTGGACGGTCCATCGGGAAGGCCGCAGCGAAAGTGGCGACCACGCAGCTACGGCAATAGCCGCCGACACCGGGCTTCTCGGCGCTGCCGGTCTTGCCCCCAACCCGATAACCGAGCGCGTTGGCGTTCTTGCCGGTGCCGATCTCCACGATCATCCGCAGCAACTGCCGCATCCGCGCCGAAGTGCTGGCCTTGAACACCCGGCGGCCTGGAACGAACTTGCCGGGCTCCAGTTTTTGCAGAGTCGCAGGGCGCCAGATTCCGCCGTTGACCAGCGCGGCATAGGCGCTTGCCAGGTGCAGCGGGGTGACCGCGATACCGTGGCCGTAGGATACTGTCATCGTCGTGATGCGCGACCAATCGCCCTTCGGCCAGAGCGGAAAGCCCTTCGCCGGAAGCTCGATATAGGGCCGTTCGTTCATCCCGAGATTGCGCATCGTGGTGTTGAGCCGCGCCGCGCCCAATTCGTCCGCGACCCGCGCGGTGACGATGTTGGACGAATGGATCAGCGCCTCGGGCACATTCAGCGAGGCACCATAACTGTGCGAATCGCGGATCTGGAAGCCGCCGATCTCGATCGGCGCGCCCGAGGCATAGCGGCGGCCGAAATCGGTCACTGTGCCAGCGTCGATTGCCGCGGCCACGGTGATTGGCTTGAAGGTGGAGCCCAACTCATAGACTTGGTTGGTCACCCGGTTGAAGATGTTGCCCGCACCGATCTGGTCGATCAAGTTGGGATTGAACGAGGGCAGCGAGGCGAGCGCGAGAACCTCGCCGGTATCGACATCGAGCACGATCCCCGCCGCGCCCTTGGCATTGGCATCGCGCATCCCGCGCAGCAGCTCGTCCTCCAGCGCGCCTTGCACGCGGGTATCGAGCGAGAGCATTGCCGGCTCGCCGCGCCGGGTCGGGTCGGTCAGCTGCCGGTCGAAAACCTGCTCCATGCCAACCCGGCCGTGCCCGTCAGCCCCGACATAGCCAAGCACGTGCGAGGCCATCGACCCTTGCGGATAGAACCGTTCGGTCTCGCGCGGAAATTCCAGCGCCGGTTCACCCAGCGCGTGCAACCGGTTGGCATCTTCGGGCAGTATCCGGCGGCGCAGATAGCCGGGGCGGCCAGAGGCCAGCCGCGCAGTCATTTCTGGGACATCGATTCCGGGAAAAATCCGCGCGATCTCACCCGCGACCTGCTCGGCCGGGTGGACCAGCGGCGGGCCGTCGCCCCCCAGCGCCGCCGGATTGTACCACAACGCATAAGCCGGAAAAGCGCGCGCCAATGGCACGCCATTGCGATCAACCAGGTCGCCGCGCTGCGGCAGCAAGGCCGAGGCCATATCGTGGCTACGCGGGGCCGGTTGGACCAACCCGAGAAAGCCAATCCGCAGCACCGCCACCGCCGCTACCAGCCCGAAAATCACCATGACCCAGTAAAGCCGCTGGCGCGCGGTCAGCAGGGCGTGTTGCCGCTCATTGGCCAGGTGTACCCGACCCGAGGAAATCGCCCCGGTCGATAGAGCGGGACTGAGCGCAATCGCGGTCATTCGCCCTGTTCCCGTTCGGCCCGGCGTGGTTCAACTCGGCCGAGGCGATCGCCAAGGGTATCCGCCGTCACTGGCTGCTCGCGCGGACGCTTCGGCGCTTCGGCCGCCATCGCCTTGCCGGTCAGCGGCGAGACCATTGCACCGATTGGGCTATCCTCCGCCGGACGATCGGCATTGGCGACGCGGATCGGGCTGGGTGCATCGGCGGCGCGGGGCTTGGAGAGCACCGCGAGCTGGCGTTCGTTCTCAAGGTATTGTCCGGCAGTTGGCGCCTGGTAACCGAATTCCACCTCGTTGAGATTGCGCAGCTGCTGCTGGTTGGCGCGGGTTTCGAACTCGGTTTCGAGCAGCAGTTTGTCCTGCTTAACCTGCACGATCTGCCGTTCGACCAGCCGCACTTCGCTTTTGACCGCATTGACGCGGAAAGTTAGCGCCAGCACCAAGGCCCCGCAAACGGTCAGCACAGCAATCCAGCCGACCTGGCGCAAACGATCGCGGGTCAAGTTCATGCCGCCCTCCGTGCTGGTGCGCCGGTCCGAGTGGCCGCGCGCAAAGTGGCCGAACGGGCGCGCGGGTTGCGGGCGAGTTCAGCCGCCGAAGGGCGGATCGCCTTGCCTGTATCGGCAAACGTTGGGATAAAGGCTGGAGCCTGCTCGGGCAGATAGCGCGAGGCCTTGGCCACCGCCCCGCTGGCTTCGCGCAGGAACTGCTTCACGATCCGGTCTTCCAGACTGTGGAAGCTGACCACGGCGAGCCGCCCGCCTTCGCGCAGCAGCGCTTCGGCGGCATTCAGTCCAGCGGCCAGCTCATCAAGTTCGGCGTTGACGTGGATCCGGATCGCCTGAAACGAACGGGTCGCCGGATCTTTCGGCATGCCCGGGTGAAAACCCAGCGCCTTACGCACCACGCGAGCGAGATCGCCGGTAGTTTCCAGCGGCCGCGCGGCCACGATCGCGCGGGCCACCCGGCGTGATTGGCGCTCCTCCCCGTATTGGAACAGCACGTCGGCGATCTCGCTCTCGCCCGCCGTATTGACGAACTCCGCCGCCGATGGGCCATCCTGGCCCATGCGCATGTCCAACGGTCCATCGGCGGCGAAGGCAAAGCCGCGCTGCGGCTGATCGAGTTGCATCGAGGAAACCCCGATGTCCATCGCGATGCCATCAACCCGGGCCACCCCGGCTTCGGTCATCGCCGCGATCATTTCCGAGAAGCGGCGCGGGTGGAGAATCAGGCGCGGCGGATTTTCGCACGTCTCAGGCCAGGCCCGCCCGGCAGCGATGGCATCGGGATCGCGATCGAATGCGTGAACGGTCGCCCCGGCATCGAGCAAGCGGCGAGCATAGCCACCTGCGCCGAAGGTGGCATCGACAATCACCGCGCCGGGGGCAGGCGCGAGCGCAGCGATCACTTCATTGAGCAGAACGGGAATGTGCGGGGCGCCGGTCATTTGCGCGCCGCCTTGGCATAGGCTTCGGCAGCAAGCCGGGCACAGGCGGCTTGTGCGGCTTCCCAGCCTTTGCCCATCTTGTCGAGCTCGGCCTTGTTCCAGAGCGTGAAGAACGTGCCGGTGGCGGAGAAGAACAGTCCATCGCCCACTTTGCCCAGATCGATCAGGTGATCGGGCATGATGAAGCGGCCGCTATCGTCGAACGGAACCTGGGCGAAGCCGTAAAGCTGGGTGGCGCGGAGATCGCGATCGAACTCGCGCCCATAGAGCGCCTCTTCGCGATCAAGCTGGGCGGCGAATTCGTTTTGCCGCGAGAGACCAAAGCCGGTCAGGCAGTTCCACCGCTCGTGCTTGTCGAGGCAAAGAATCCGCGAATCGCCAGAACTTTGCTTGACGATCTTGCGGAACTGCGGAGGCAGCACGAAGCGGTTCTTTTCGCCGCGAAGCGAAAAGTCCATGCCGCTGTAACTGATCGCCGCCGATCCCTCCACGTCCCCGCCTTCTCGCACCAAAGCCCCGGCACAGCTCCCCCGCCTCCGGCCGCGCGCCTTCGCGGCCTGACCGCCCCAAATGGGGCGCGGCGGACAAAATCCATGTCGATGAACAAGCTCCTTAACGTCGCCTCACACGGGACGCTAGGGATTTTTGCGGGATTTCACGGGACAGAGCGGTATCTATCTGTATTTATTAACTATGATTCCAGAAGAAAGGTGCCTTTGCTTAACCATGTTTGCAATTTGTTCTCGCGCAAAATCAGCACTTTACCGCTCCACCATCGCAGCGAGTCGCAAGTTTCCCGTGTTTTCCCGTCTTCTTACGAATCGCCGCCGGTGAAGGCAGCCTCAAGCAACAGTTTCAGTGCCTTGGCGCGCGAACCTTCGGGATCGTCACGCTCCAGCACGGCCGCATCGGCGAGCACCAGCACTCGCCCTTTGCCGATCCGGCAAGTGGCGAGATCGCCCTGACCCCACGCACGGCACTGTCCCGACTTTGCAATCAACCGACCCGGCAAATTGACTGGAATGGCCATGCCCATTGCCTGGGTCGATCCGTCCTTGGCTTCGCTGGCGCTATCGAACTCCAGCTGCAGCCCCCAGTGATCGAGCAGCGGATCGAGCAGCACAACATCCTGCGGCCGCCGCTTGTCGCCCAGCGCGAATGCGGTCTCTTCCGTCAGCATCGGATCGGCGAACAGCAGCAAGCGCCCGCCGCCGCGCACCCAGGCATCGATGGCGACATTTTCCTGCGGCGAAAGCGGGCGCGGTTGGGCCATAACCAGATAGCGCAGTCCGGTCAGCTTGGAGGCACCATCAGGGGTAGCGAGCACATCCAGGGGGACCACCACCCCGCCCGCCTCGATCAGTGCCTTGGCCCAATGTGGCACAGCATCGGGTGCGAGCATATCGGCCAAATCTGCGCTTTCGTTCCACAGGATCGGCAGCGAGGTAAACAGCCCGGTGCGGTCACGTGGTGTCTGGGCCGGTTCACGCAGGAGAAGGGAACCAGCGCCTAGCAGCACAAGCGCAAGCAATGCGGCAACCACCCAGCCTTTGCGCTTGCTAATTGCCGGTGGTCCCCTGCGGTGCCGGAGCGGCTGGGCTGGTTTCGCTGGGCGAAACAGCGGGGACGACGCCGATATCTGCCAATGGATCGGATTGGCCGCTGCCGCTGGCGCTAGGCGCTACGGTTGCCGAGACTGCTCCCACCGAAGCATCGGCCAGCCGGGCGCGGTCCATGATGATGTTGGCCAAGCCTACCAGTAGCAGCATCGCCGCCAGCCCGAACAGCCCGACTTGAAGGCGCTGCACGCTTTGTGCCCTAAGATCGCGCGCGGAGGGCGGAACAAAATGCTGCACGCCAACTTGCTGTGCGGCAGTTCCGAACGGGGCGACCTGATGTGGCGGTTGCGTTGCCATCTGACGCCAGATTAGCCGATCAGGCCAGCCAAGGGAAGACCGGAAGTCCCTTCGCCTTGAGCCACTCGGCATTGTATAGCGTCGAGAGGTAGCGGAAGCCGGTGTCGCAGAGAATCGTCGCGACCCGTTTCCCCGGGCCAAGCTGCTTGCCCAGCGCTACGGCCCCGGCCACGTTGATGCCGCTGGACAACCCCAGGCAAAGGCCTTCCTCGCGCAACAATCGCGCGACCCATTCGAGGCCCTCCTGGTCCGAAATCCGGAACTGCGTGTCGATCGGCGCGCCTTCCAGGTTGGCGGTGATCCGCGACTGACCGATCCCTTCGGCCACCGAATTGCCCTCGGCGCGCAGCTCGCCCTCGGCGTAATAGGCATAAAGCGCCGCGCCGTGGGGATCGGTCAAGGCGATGGTTACGTTGTCATCAAAGGCCTTGAGCCCCATGCCGACCCCGGCGATCGTCCCGCCGGTCCCGGCCGAACAGGTGAAGCCATCCACCCGGTGATTGAGCTGCTCCCAGATCTCCGCCGCCGTGCTTTCGATATGGGCCTTGCGGTTGGCGACATTGTCAAACTGGTTGGCCCAGATCGCGCCTGGAGTCTCCTCGGCGATCCGGCGCGAGGTGTGGACGAAATGCCCGGGGTTGGAAAACGGCGCGGCGGGAACCAGCACCAGTTCCGCCCCCAATGCGCGCAGGGTGTCCATCTTCTCGCGCGACTGGGTTTCGGGCATGACGATTACGGTTTTGTAGCCCAGCGCATTTCCGACCAGCGCCAGCCCGATCCCGGTATTGCCGGCGGTGCCTTCCACGATGGTGCCGCCGGGCTTCAGCGTCCCCTTGACCTCCGCATCGCGGACGATCCACAGCGCCGCGCGGTCCTTCACCGAAGCACCTGGATTGGCGAATTCGCACTTGCCCCAGATCTCGCAGCCAGCCGCTTCGCTTGGCCCCTTAAGGAGTACCAACGGGGTATTGCCGATCAGCGAGAGGGTATTTTGGGCAGGCATCATGCCGTCAAATCTAGGTCCCATGCCCGCATTGCGCAACGCAATTGGGCTATGGCCGCGCCAAGCTCAATCTTCCGGTGCGATCGTGACCTTAAGGCCGTCGAGATCACTGGTCAGTTGGATCTGGCACGAGAGGCGCGAGGTTTCGTCGCGGTGATCCGAGCTTTCGAGCAGATCGTTCTCGTCTTCGCTCATCGCCGGAAGCTTGCCCAGCCAATCGGCATCGACATGGATGTGGCAAGTCGCACAGGAACAGCAGCCGCCGCACAGCGCCAGCAGCTCGTCAAAGCCGTTGTCCCGGATCGCTTCCATCACGGTCAGACCCGCCCCGGCATCGACGGTCTTTTCGGTTCCGGCGCGATCGACAACTACCAGCTTGGGCATGGGCAAGTTCCTTGTGCATTCGCGCCTGTTCGCGCTTTTGCGGGGCTGCTAAAGGCTCGGCTGGATATTTGCAAGGTGAGGAAACGATGGGGCTAAGCGCAGCAGCAATCAAAAGCGGACTGGACGCAGTCGCGGCGCAAGAACCCGACTTTGCCCGCGCGCTGGAACGGGCCGGCTACCCTGAACCCCGCATACGCCCGACCGGCTACGCCACGCTAATGCGGACCATCGTCGGCCAGCAGGTCAGCGTCGCCGCCGCCGCTTCGATGTGGAACAAGTTCGAAGCGCATCTGGGGCCAGACCTGCCGCCCGAAAAAGTGCTGGCGAGTGACTTCGATCAGCTGCGCGCCTGCGGGCTTTCGCGCCAGAAGCAGGGCTACATGCGAAGCCTGTGCGAACTGTTGGTCACCGGCCAGCTCGATTTCGAGAGCCTGCCCAAGGACGATGAAGAAGCGATCGCCCAGCTGACCCAGATCAAGGGCATCGGCCGCTGGTCGGCAGAGATCTATCTGCTCTTCGCAGAAGGTCGCCCCGATATCTGGCCAGCGGGTGACCTTGCGGTTCAGGCGGGGCTGCACAAGCTGCTCGACCTGCCCGAGCGCCCCAGCGAAAAGGCTACTCGTGAAATGGCCGAAAAGTGGCGCCCGCACCGCGGCGCGACCGCGATTTTCACCTGGCATTGCCATAACAACCCGGCGCTGTAAGGCTTGCTGACAACAGTGTAAGTGCGATTCGGGAGAGCGGCATGTCGCGCAAAACCATTTTCATCACCGGCGGGGCCAGCGGCATCGGACGCGCGGTGGCGGTCAAGTTTGGCGCGAACGGATGGTTTGTGGGCCTTGCCGATATTGACGAAGCGGGGATGCGCGAAACGGCGTCACTTCTCCCCGCCGGAGCAAGCTCGCTCCACAAGCTTGACGTGCGCGATCGCGAAGCCTGGGACGCGGCGCTGAGCGCCTGTGCCGCAGCGAGCGGCGGCAAGATCGATTGCCTGTTCAACAACGCCGGGATCCCGCTGGGCGGCGCGCTGACGGAGAATACTCCGGCCGAGATCGAACGATGCCTCGATATCAACCTCAAAGGCGTGCTGTGGGGCGCGCAGGCGGCCTATCCTTGGCTTAAGGCCAGCGCGCCGGGTTCGTGTCTGCTCAACACCGCCAGCGCCGCCGGGATCTATGGCAGCCCCGGGGCCTCGGTCTATTCGGCCACCAAATTTGGCGTGCGTGCGATCACCGAGAGCCTCGATGGCGAGTGGTTCGATGACGGGATCAAGGTCTGCGATCTGATGCCCGGGTTCATCGACACGCCCTTGATCGACAAGAACCCCAACCAGGCCACCAACGGCGATATCCGCAGCCGAGTGACCGAAGCCGGGCTGGAAATCACCCCGGTGATCGAAGTGGCAGAGGCGGCCTGGGCAGCAGTTCATGGCGAAACGCTGCACAACCGTGTCGGCAAGACCGCGCACCGCATCGCCTTTGCGGCGCGCTGGCTGCCGGGCAGGGTGCGCAAGCAGATGCGATCGAGCACAAGACCGCTGGGGAAGTGAAGGCGCATCCTCCCCTTCAGGGGAGGGGGACCAATTACCCCCGCAACAGTTCCGGCAACTTCCCGCTCATCCCGCGCGCCTCGTCCATGAAGAAACGTTTGAGCCAGCCGGTGCGCTGGACGACGCCCATCCCCAGCCGCCGCACCGCGCTGGGCAGCCGGCCCGGGACTGCAAACAGCCGGTTGATCGCATCGGTCGCAACCATCACCGAAAGCGTATCGACCCCGCGCCATTTTTCGTAGCGCACCAGCACTTGCGCATCGCCGGGTTCCAGCCCCAGTCGCATGCCCTCGGATATCACCTCAATAAGGGTCCCGACATCACGCAGCCCCAGATTGAGCCCCTGCCCCGCAATCGGGTGCATCCCGTGCGCCGAATCTCCGACCAGCGCGAGCCGATCTTCCACAATCCGGCCCGAATGCTGAAAGCTGAGCGGATAGGCCATGCGCGGTGCGGCCAGCGCGATCTCACCCAGAATATCGCCCATCCGCTGGCGGGCCTCATGGAGGAACGCCGTATCGGACAGCGCAAGGAAGCCTGGGGCATCCTTTTCATCTACCGTCCAGACCAGCGCCGAGCGGTGGCGGCCATCGGCATCGTCAAGCAGCGGTAGCAGCGCGAAGGGGCCAGATGGATAGAAGATTTCCCAAGCGACATTCTCATGGCTCTTGCTGTGAGTTAGCGCGGTTACCATCGCGCGGTGTTTGTAATCCCACTGCGCCATGGTGAAGCCAGCCTCGTTGCGGGTGGGCGACTGGCGCCCCTCCGCACCGACCAGCAGGCTACCGTTCAGCACCGCGCCATCTTCCAGCGTCACCGCCACGCCATGCGGACCGCGCGTGCGTTCCACCGGAGTGCGGCCGTGCCGCCAGTCGATCAACGGCTCGGCCCGCGCCGCCTCGAACAGGGCCAGTCGGATATCGCGGTTGGCGAACATCCGGCCCAGGCTGCCTTCATGCGCCTCGGGGCGGAAATCGATCCGGCCGGGACGCATCGCGTCGGTCACTGCTATGGCATCGATCGGGCAACCGAGCGGTTCGAGCGCCGGGGCGAGGCCGATGTTGGTGAACAGGTTCCAGCTCGCGGTCGAGATCGCCGAAGCGCGGCCATCGGCCCCCGCAGCGGTCAGCGTCGCGGGGTCTTCCTTGTCGATCACGAAGCTGGATATGCCCTGCTTCGCCGCCGCGAGGGCGAGCGTCATCCCAACGAGTCCGCCGCCAAGGATGACGAGATCGCGTCGTTGGCCTGCGGCCGCCTGCGGCTCGACAGGCTCAGGATGAACGGGTCTTTTCATCGCGGCGCGCACGAATTGCCCGCGCCCGGATCGAGATCGAGGCAGCGCCCGTCAAAGGTTCCTTCCGGCAGTTTCAGCCCCAGCACCGCCGCCAGCGTTGGCGCGATGTCCACCGTCTCGACCGGGGCGGGCTGCTCGAAGCCCGGCATTCCCTTGCGCCAAAACAGGATCGGCACTCGGCGGTCATAGTCCCAAACCGAACCGTGGGTGGCGGTATAGGCCCCAAGCACCGGTTCTGGGATCGGCACGATCGCGCGATCAAGCACAATGATCACATCCCCCGAACGCTCCGGATCGAACGAAGCACGGGCGCGTTCGCGGATCGTCCAGTCTTGCGGGCCGCCGGTGGGCAGCGGCGTTTTTGCGAGCTCTTCATGGGTAAAGACCGCCGCGACCTGCGAATGCGCGCGGGCGATGCCGACCAGCGCTGTGGTCGCTTGCGCCCGCTGCGCCGCGGTGAGCGCGGCGTTGAAATAGAAATCACCGAAGGGGCCATCGCCATAGACCAGCGGACCATCGACGGTGATCCCGGTTCGCGCCGCCACGGCCTTGCCCAGCTCTGCCGGAAGCAATGCTTTGTCAGCCCGGGCGGCGCTGGGGAACGCCTGCTCGTCCAACCGCTCGGGTGTATCAAGCCCGCCGTGATCGGCGGTCAGCACCGCGACGTAATCGATCCCGCGCGCATCGAGGTGCGCGAAGAGGCGGTCAAGATTGGCATCAAGCTCTGCCATCTGGATGCACATCTCCACCCCTTCGGTGCCGAAGGCATGGCCGACATAGTCACTGGCCGATAGCGAGACCGAGAGTACATCGGGTACTTCGCCCCCGCCCAGGCCCATCTCGTCAACCAGCGCATTGGCGAGATCGACCGTTGCGCTGTCCATCCGCGGGGAAGCCCGGAACTGTGCTTGTTTGCCCGGTTCGAGCGCGAACTTGCCGGTGCCGATCGTGCCGCTGCCGACGCTCACCGCCCGGTCGCGCGAACCGCACCACGCCGGGACCGGCAGCGCGGGCGCACCGGCCGCGATGGTTGCGCCCAGACGGGCATTGGCGGCACCGGCGGCGGGAGACAGGGCCAAGCCCTTGAAGGTTTCGAACTGGCCGCCGTTGTACCAATAGCCGGCGTCGATCCGGTGCCCGCCCATCATCACCACCGCGCGGTCCTTCGCCGAAACGGCGACGTTGCGGGTACCGGGCGCGGCGGCCTTCATATATTCGCCCAGCGTTGGCACCTTGAGGAACCGGGCGGAAACCACAGGTTTGCTGGAGCTGCTCGCCGGATCGGTGACATCTTCGGAGCAATAGACGCGCTTGTCGGCCCGGGTCAGGCTGGGATCGAACCAGTTGTTGGCGATGATGCCGCTGCGCGCGGGGTGGGTGCCGGTAAGGATCGTCGAATGGCCGGGGCAAGTCTCCGTCGCGGCGTGCGACTGGAAGCCCGAGGGGAACACCGCGCCCTGCGTCAATCGCGCGAGCCCGCCGGTGAAACGCTGGCGGTATTGCGCAAACAGATCGGACGAGAACTGGTCGATCGAGATCGCCAGCACCAGCTTGGGCGGGCCCGACGGCGCGGGCGCGGCGGGCGGGGTGCTGGCGACCCGTGCCGGAGCCATGCTGCAAGCCGAAGCCAGAAGGGCGAGCGAAAGGGCAATGGCGCGCATCGGGAATCCTTGATCTGGCCGCGCAATCGCGGCACTGCCCCAATGCCGTTTGGGCGATGATCGCGCAAGCGTCTGACGCGGAGAATTCGTGAACCTCGCCCGCCCTGTTTTTGCTCTGATTTTGCTTTGGCTCGCCGCGCTGTGGGGGCAGGCCGCACTTGCCTTGCCTGCGGCGACAGCGGGCATGGAGCGGGTTCGCGCCGAGCTGGTGGTCGAAGGCCCCGCCGCGCCCGGCCAATCGCTGCCGCTGGCCTTCAAGATGACCCCGGCAGAAGGCTGGCACGGTTACTGGCAAAACCCCGGCGAGGCTGGGCTTGGTGCGACTTTCACCTGGGAGCTGCCGAGCGGCTGGCAAGCCGGCACCCCGCGCTATCCCACCCCGGCGACCTATGTCTCGCAAGGGCTGATGAACCACGTTTACGAGCAGGAATATGCGATCCTGGTCCCGCTGACGGTCCCGGCGAATGCAGCTCCCGGATCGCGCTTACCAGTACGGGTCCATGCCGCCTGGCTGGCCTGCTCGGCGACGCTCTGCGTGCCGCAGGACGCGATTCTGTCGGCCGAGCTGCGTGTTGGCACCGGCCCACGCGATCCCCGCTTCGATAGCTGGCGCGCCGCCCTGCCTGCGCCGCTGGGCAGCAAGGCGCAGTTCGAGATTTCCGGCAGCGCGGTGCGGATCGGCATTCCGTTGCCTGCCGCGGTCAAGCTGGAAGCGCCGCACTTTTTCGTCGGCGAAGAGCGAGTGCTCGATTACGGCGCGCAGCAAATGTTCGCGCGGCAGGGCGATCTGCTGACGGTGACGATCCCGCGCGCCAAGTTCGATCCCGTCAGCCCCGCCGCGCTGACCGGCGTGCTGCGGCTCAACGCGGCGGGCGACGGGGTGGAGATCGCCGCGATGCCGGGAGCCGTGCCGAGCGGTGGCGAGCCGCTCACCAGCGACACGCCTGCTCTCCCCCAGCTGCCCTGGCTGCTGCTCGCCGCGCTGGCGGGCGGACTGCTGCTCAACGTGATGCCTTGCGTCTTCCCGATCCTGAGCCTCAAGGCGCTCAGTCTCGCCCGCGCGGGCGAAAGCGAGGCGAAAGCGCGGCGCGAAGGGCTGGCTTACAGCGCGGGCGTGATCCTCGCCTGCCTCGCACTGGGCGCGCTGATGCTGGCACTGCGCGCGGCGGGTCAGGAAGTCGGCTGGGCGTTTCAATTGCAAGAGCCGTTGGTGGTCGCTGCGCTACTGCTGCTGGCGGTGGCGATTACTGCTAGCCTGTTGGGGGTCTACGAAATCGCGGTGCCCGGCTTCGCGAGCGAGGGCAGCCCGCAGGGTGCCTTCGCTATGGGACTGCTCGCCGCCTTTGTGGCCACGCCCTGCACCGGCCCGTTCATGGCCGCCGCGATCGGCGCGGCCTTGTTGCTGCCGACCGCCCCAGCCTTGCTACTATTCGCCGCGCTGGGGCTCGGGCTCGCGCTACCGTTCCTCGCGCTGGCCTGGATTCCGGCGCTGCGGCGCAGGCTGCCAAGGCCCGGCGCTTGGATGGCAGCGTTCAAACGCTGGATGGCGCTGCCGATGGGGCTGACGGCGCTGGCTCTGGTCTGGCTCAGCTGGCGGATAGGGGGAACGGTATTTGCCGCAGTCACGCTTCTGCTCGCGCTCTGGCTGGTGATTGTCCTGACCTTCAGCGGAAGGATCCAGCGCGCGGGCCAGACGTCAAAGCAGCGGGTGCAATCCGGGCTGGCCGCACTGGCGATGGTCTTTGCGTTCTTCCTGCCGCGCACCGTTGCCGCGCCGGCCGCACAAGCCGCCACAGTCCTATCGGCGCAGCCCTACAGCGAAGCCGCGCTTGCTGCCGCCCGTGCTACGGGCAAGCCGGTGTTCCTCTACTTCACTGCGGACTGGTGCCTGACCTGCAAGGTCAATGAAGCCGCTGCGATTGAGCGCGAAGCGACCCGCGCTGCGTTCGAGAAGGCCGGAGTGCAAGTGCTGGTCGGCGATTGGACCCGGCGCGATCCGGCGATCACGCGGTTCCTCTCGGCGCAAGGAGCGGCGGGGGTGCCACTCTACCTGTGGTATCCTGCGAGCGGCGGCGCACCGCAGCAATTGCCGCAAGTGCTGGGGCCGGATGCATTGGTGGAGCTGGCGGGTAAATGACCCAACGATCCTCGCCTTGAGGCGAGGTGTCAGCCAGCAGGGCTGACGGAGTGGTGCGAACATTGGCTGCAGTAGCAGCCAGCGCGCTCCCGCGCGCTTTTCATCACCACTCCGTCCGCTGCGCGGCCACCTCGCCTCAAGTCGAGGATCTTGGACTTACAGCAACCAAAATGCGTTCACCCCCCCGCCCTCGCCGCTTTCAATCCGCACCGGGCGGCCGCTGGCGCCGCGTGCGCGCAGATCGGCGATTACGCCCGGATCGGTGGAATTGGCGCAGGCCCGTGCCTCGCCCGCCCGCGCCACGATCGTAGCAGTCTCGCCGCTCTTACCCGGCACCACAGTGAAGGTTTCGCCTACCGCTTCGCCATCGAACGCGTCCAGCACTGCGAAGGCAGGCTTGATCTTTTCCAGACTTCGCCAACGGCTCTGCGACCAATCGGCGGGCGCGGTCGAATAGACCCCGGCGGCATATTTGCTCATGTTGCCGCCATTCGCTCCGACCATCGCGAAGCTCCCCGGCGCGGCGCGGCAGCGGGCCACGGCTTCGGCGATCGCATGGGTCGAGTAGTTGTTTCCGGCCCCACCGAAGAACGGCAGACCGCCGGTCAGCGTCCAGCCGCGCGGGTCATCGCGGTCCAGCCCGAAGGCATCGAGCAAGTTGAAAACGGGGATTGCAAAGCACGAGTAAAGATCTGTCGCAGCGACATCCTTCCAGGCGATTCCAGCGACCTCAAGCGCGGTTGAAATTGCCGCAACCGCTGCCGGACTGGCTTCCAAGTTCGCGCGCGAAAGCAAGGTCGGCTCAGCGCAATCGGCTACGCCGTGGATGTGGACCCAGCGCTCTTCCGGCACGCCCAGCCGCCGCGCTTCGGCCACGCTAGCGAGTATCACGGCGGCTCCTTGATTGACCTGATCGCGCGCCACTACCAACCGCCCATAGGGCTCGGCAACCAGCCGGTTGCGTTCGGTTAGTGTCGCCAGTTCCAGCACCGAGCGCGCGACCGGGGCGGCGCTGTGCGGGTTGGCTGCGGCAACACGGGTGAAAGGCGCGAACAGCTTGCCGATCTCGTCGCGATATTCCTGAAGCGACAGCCCAAGCCGCTCGCGCCGGACATTCTCGGCCAGTGGATAGGCTGCAATTGGCGCGCCCACGCCATGCTTGAGCGCGGTGCGATCAACCACTCCGTCATAACTCGGCCCGCGATCCTCCTGTGTGCCGCGCCGGTGCTCGGACCAATCGCGCTTTTCGCCCCGCCCCAGCAGCGCGCGCATGGTGGAGAGGGCTTCTGCCCCGGCAATCGCCGCCAGCTTCGAACGCCCTGCGGCAATCTCTGCCGCCAATTCGCCGACCAGCCGCTGCGGCCGGTCGCCGCCGACCACTTCGTGGATCGCCCGCTCCGGATTGGCCCCGACCCGCCGGGCAATCGCGCGCGGGACGTTGTTGGCGCAGCCAAACGGCGCGGAATAGCGGGTGGCGGATTGCTCGAACTGGCGAATGCCCACCAAAGTATCGAGCGCCTGCGGAATGCTGCGCTTGGCCCCCGCATCGGCAATCGCCGCCTTCAGCGCCGCACCGGCGAGATCCATCGGCGAGCGTTCGAGATAGCCCTCTTCGCCAACCCGTTCGGAAACTTGCCCGACGCCGATGATGACTGGAGTGTTATCGTCCACCATCGTCACAGCACCTGCCCGTCATCGACCGTCAGCGTCGCCCCGGTGACGTGAAGCGATGCGTCCGAGGACAAGAACAGCACCGGTGCATCGAGCGCCGAAATCGGGCAGAGCCGCTTGCGGTGGAACGCAGCGATCTGCGCCTTGCCGCCGTCGGTCTGAAACCAATCGTCGGCGATCTCGGTCTGGATGTAGCCGGGCTGGACGGTGTTGACGTTGATCCCCTGCCGCACCCATTCGCGCGCGAACTGGCGGCCGAGGTGGGCCACCGCTGCCTTGGTCGCGGCATAGGCGCTGTCGCCCGAACCGGTTTCTTCGGCAGTGATCGAGCCGATCAGCACCACCCGCCCGCGCCCATGGGCCTTGAACCCCGCTGCGATCATCCGCCGTGCCCCTTCGCGTGCGGTCAGATAAAGACCGAGAAAGTTGGTGTTCACCACTCCGGCGATCTCGGTCAACGGCAAGTCGATCGAGCGCCCGGTCGCGACGATCCCGGCGTTGGCGATCACCGTATCGACCGTGCCGAACTTCGCCTCCGCCGCATCGTAAGCGGCGATGATCGACGCTTCGTCGGTCACGTCGAGCGGAACCGCGAGCGCTGCATCGCCAAGCTCCGCGGCCAGCGCCGCCAGCTTGTCCACCCGCCGCGCGCCGATCACCACATTCGCACCTTCGCGCACGAATAGCCGTGCGAAATGTTCGCCAAAGCCAGAGCTTGCGCCCGTTATCAGCGCGTGGCGACCTTGGTGTGTCAGTTCCACCCCGCGACTTTTAACGGGGCGGTAAAGGCGGGCATGGGGGGGGCCCCCCCCCCCCCCGGGGGTGGGGCCGGGGGTGGGGGCTCGGCATTGGCGCGGAACCCCCACCCCAACCCCTCCCCAACGGGGAGGGGCTCACAAGCTCAAACTATCTCCGCCAAGCCCTGCATCGCCTCGCGCAAAGCCGAGATCGCCTGCGCTTTCAGCTGATGCACGCGCGGCACCGAAACCTGCAGCACTTCGGCAATTTCCGAGAGATTGAGCTCCTCCACAAAGTAGAGCTGCACCACCAGTTTGAGGCGCTCGGGCAGGCCTGCAATCGCCTCGACCAAGGCCCCGCGCAGTTCGGCATCGGCGAGCATTTCGAAGCTGTCGGTGCGCTCATCGGCGAAAGCGGCATCGCTGTCCGAATAAGCCTCGTCGAGCGACTCCAGTCGCACCGGGGCATCATCGCGGGTGACGCTGCGCGCCAGCGGCACAGTGCGCCGGATCAGGTCAACCATCGCCCCGCGCACCCGCAGCTTGGCATAGGCGGCAAAGCCGTCCTCGGTGGGTCCGGCGTGGCGCTGCGCAGCCTCGGTCAGCGCGACCAGCCCGGCTTGCATCAGGTCCTCCAGTTCGATCCCGGCGCGGCCGCCCTGGCAATGCCAGGCAAGGCGGCGGACCATCGGCAGAAAGCGGCGCACGCGCTCGGCGGCGTCGGGGCGGTAGGCGTCTTTGAATGCGCGTTGGTTGTGGATCATGCTGCCATGTTTTCCATTGGAGGTGTCTCCGGTTGGGGAGCGGGAAGCGTGCCGCCGATGATGCCGACCACCTCGATCGGCTGGCTGGGCGGCAATTCGGCAATGGAGATGACCAGACAGCCCGGCGCGCGCAGCTTGAGCAGCGCGGCCAGCGTGCGGCGCGCGCGCGGCTGCACCACTAGCGCCAGCGGCTGCCCCGCGCGCTCGGCGCAGCAGGCGGCAACATGTTCGCCGATGGTGCGGGCCAGATCGGGTTCGATCAGCGGTTGGCCGCTGGCGGGATCGTGCAGGCCCTGCACGATTGCCGCTTCCAGCCCGGCATCGAGGGTCAGCACAGGCAGCGCGGCATCTGGGGCGCAGATCCGGCCGACCAGCAGTGCGCCCAGATCGGCGCGGAGCAGATCGATCAGCCGATCATGCTCCAGCGTAACCTGCACCGCCTGGCTGAGGCTGGACAGGATCGGCACCGGGTGGCCGATGGGAATGCCCTCTTCCAGCAGTGCGCGGAATATCCGGGTTAGCGCGGCCAGACCAAGCGGCTGGGGATGGACCGTCTCGACCAGCCCTGCGGCGTGGTCTTTGACCCGGTCCAGCACCGCGCGGACTTCGTCGGGGCCGAGCAAAGCCTCAGGGCGGCTACCGAGCAATTGGTTGAGCTGGGTGGCAATCACCGTGCCGGCATCGACCACCAGAAACCCGGCCGCGAGCGCTTGATCGCGCGCCGCCGGTTCGATCCACAGCGCTGGGCAGTGAAACGACGGATCGCGGCAAGCCTCGCCGCTTACCCCATGGCGCTCACCCACATCGCCGGTATCGATCGCCAGCAACCGGTCCGGCGCAATGGTCCCGCCGCCCAGCGCCACCCCGCCCAGCAGCACGCGATAATCGCCCGGAGCCAGCTCGAAACTGTCGCGCACGCGGAATTGCGGGACGATGAACCCGAAGGCCTGGCTGAGCTGCTTGCGCACCCCGGTGATCCGCGCCACCAGTGGCGATCCGCGCCGGTCATCGACCAGGTGGACCAGACCGTAACCAAGCTCGATGGTGACCAGCGTGTGATCGGAAACCTCGGCCAGGTCGATCCGCGCCGGGTCGGCAGGTTCCAGCACCGGCGCAACCGGCACTGCGAGCCGCGCGGCCTTTTGCCGCAATTTGTGCCACAACAGCAGCGCAAGTGCGGCGGCGGGCAGAAAGACGCTCTGCGGCATTGCCGGGATCGCCCCAATCGCGCCAAGGATCAGCGCCACCGGAATCCAGATCCGCGGATTGGCGAATTGCCCTCCGATCTGGCCGGACAAGTCGCGACTGTCGGCCACGCGGGTGACGATGGTCGCCGCGGCAATCGACAGCAGCAGCGCCGGGACCTGCGCGACGAGCGCATCGCCCACCGCCAGCGTGATGTAGAACTCTGCCGCCTCGCCGGCACTCAGCCCGTGGCTGATCATCCCCAGGCAGAACCCGGCGATGATATTCACCGCCAGGATCAGCAGCGCGGCGATGGCATCGCCTTTGACGAACTTGCTGGCACCGTCCATCGAGCCATAGAAATCGGCTTCGGTCGCCACTTCGCGGCGGCGCGCCTTGGCTTCGTCAGCGGTTAGCAGTCCGGCGGCGAGATCGGCATCGATCGCCATTTGCTTGCCGGGCAGTGCATCGAGCGTGAACCGTGCCGAAACTTCCGACACCCGCCCCGCGCCTTTGGTCACCACTACCAGGTTGATGATCATCAGGATCATGAACACGAACAGCCCGACCGCAAAATTGCCGCCGACCAGGAAAGCCCCAAAAGCCTCGATCACATGGCCTGCGGCGGCCCCGCCTTCATGCCCATGGACCAGCACTACGCGCGTCGAAGCGACGTTGAGCGCGAGGCGCAGCAGCGTTGCGAACAGCAGGACCGAGGGGAAAGAGCTGAAATCGAGCGGTTTCTCGGCATTCATCGCCGCCATCAGCACCGCGATGGAAAGTGCGATGTTGAGTACAAAGGAAATGTCGAGCAGCAGCGGTGGCACCGGCACGATCATCAGCGCGATCAGCGCGAGGATTCCGGCGGGCAGCGCGAGGCCGGACAGGCGGGGAAGCTTGAACGCGCTCACAGGTTGAAGGCCCTAAGCTTGGCATAGGCAGCGCGGACTTGGGCCGGGGCGGCAGGGTCACTTGCGCCAAAGGTGGCGCGCAGGGTTTCGGCCATCGAAGGGCGCCGTGCCAAGGGAAACCCCTCCCCTGCGGGGAGGGGTTGGGGTGGGGGTCCTGAGCTCGCGTTGAGCCCCCATCCCCAACCCTTCCCCGGCGGGGAAGGGAGCCCAGGATCCGTTAGGCCCTCTCCCATCGCCCGCGCGACTTTGCCGCGCATCAGCTCCATCACCGCGCCCACCGAGCGCGGCGCGCCGTCCTTGTAGAATATGCCCTTATTCGCTTCCGCCGCCGCCGGGAACAGCGCAGCGGCGCTCTGCCCCGGATCGGCTTGCAGCGCCGCAAGGAACTTGCCTGCCCCGCCCGCGCCCAAGAAATGCGCCAGATAAAGCTCAGCCGCATCGGGTGCGCGGCCGAGCTGGCCAGCCAAGGCATCGGCATTGTCGCTCGCCAGTTCGGCAGCCATCAGTGCGGAGACTCGCGGATCGAAGCGCATCGCCAACAGCTGCTGGCGCAGCGCGGGATCGCTCACCCGCCCACGCTCGATCGCCGCACTCGCCCAGCCCAGCCCATGCTCGGCCCCATGCCGGTCGAGCGTCTGCAGCCAGGTCCCTTTGGTGAACTGATAAAGCCCCGCCGCGCTTGAAGTGCCGGCGCGGGCACCCGGATCAAGGCTCGATTCAAGCCGCGCCTGCGCCAGCAGGTACTGGAAATCGACCCCGGTCGTCTGTGCGGCGCGGGCGATCGCCGCCTGGACCTCAGGGGTTCCGGCTCGGGTCGATCCAGCAATGGGTGTCGGTTGGCTCAAGAGGGTCTCCCGATGCGAATGGGCATCGGGAAGCCCTCAGCAAGGGGCGTGCCAGTTCAGCCCCGCACCATCGCATAACCCGCCGCACGATAGAGCTTGGCGGTGCCGGTCAGCGCATCCAATCGTGCCGAAACATTGGCGGCAATCAGGTTGCGGATCTGGCGGTTTACCTCGTTCAAGCGCCGCGCCGCTTCCAGCAGCGCGCGGCATTCTTCATCGATCGAAGCCTCCGCGCCAACGCTGTCGAGCGTGCCGCAGAGCGCCAGTTTGTCTTGCGCCGAACCCAACACGCCATCGAGGTCAAGCCCGGCAAGCGCCTGCCGTTCGGCCTGCAACACGGCAATCATCTGCCGCAGGCTATCCGCCATTGCGCTCATTTGCCAGACCTTAGCAGGATGCCCGCCGCGATGATCGCGTCGGCCACTTTGGCAGGGACAATCGGATAGTCGCCGCGCTCGATCGCGCGGCGCACTTCCTGCACGCGATCGGCATCGATCGGCGGCTGGCCCGGATCGAGCGCGTCGCTGCGCTGCGCCACCGGGCGTTGCTCTGCGGACTTGACGGTGCGGTCGGGCGGTCCGCCGAGGCGCTGTGTGACGGCACCAACCGCCCGCACTGCACCCAGCGGCGGTTTGGGTCCGCCAAAGGCAAAATCGCTGGACATGGTCCTGCTCCTGCATAACTGGTCAGCACCAAGGACGGCGCATAGCGAGGCCCTTTAAGGGCCAGCGGCAAATCGTTGCCGGTGCTCATGGCAGTTCGATGCCGACCGCGCCGGGGCGTAGCACCCGGCCCCGCAGCGGCTCGCCCCGGCCGACCCGCACCTTGATCCACTCTCCGGCAGCACCAGCTTCCAGCGCCTCACCTTGCTGCGAAATAGCAAAGCCATCGCCGCTGACGGTGACGCTAACGGCATCGCCCTTGGCGATCAGCGACTCTTGGCGCGTAGTGGCCGCACCGGAAGTCAGCGGCACATAGATCCGCCAAGCGCCGGGACAGGACACTTGCACGCTGTCTTGCCGAACCCCGTACCATTCGAACGCCAGTGGCACCGCGCAGGTGCGCAAGCGCAACCGCCGATCCACGGGCCGCGCTGCACCGCCGGGTTGCCCAATGGCTGCACCGGTGAACTGTGCAACTGCGGCATCGATTGCCGCTAGATCGACGCTTTGGGCAAATGAGGGACTGGCCAGCAACAGTGTGCCAGCGGTCAGACAAGGTCGGATCATTGCGGGTCCTCCGGTAGGCTCGCATCGTAGGCAAGCGTGGCATAGGGCGCGCCAGTGGCGACGGGATCGAGCACCACTCGTGTCGCACGCGAGCTGGACCGGGCCAGCTTCAGTGCGGCTTCGGCTGCGTCCAACGGCGCGACAATCGTCAGTTGCTGGCGCGGATCGGGCGGCTGCGCTGCCAGCCAGGTCGCCAGTGGGGGGCCTCCAGCTTGCCAGACTGCAACCGGCTCGCTGCGCGGCGGGGCGGCATCGGGCGCGGCTTCACTCACTCCCGCCGCCGTCACCATGAACAGGATCAGCGAGAGGTCGGCGAGGGCATATTGCCAGCCAGTGCCGGTCCGCGCGATCATGCCGCGCGCTCCAGCTTGGATGCGGTCACCGGGCCAAGCTGCGCCGTCAGCCAATCGATCAGCCGCTGACGCTCGGCCTCTTCAAACAAGGCCGCGCGTTCAATCATGCGTGAGATGGGCGCGAACAGCAGGTTGCCGAGCAGCAGCCCGTAAAGTGTGGTCACCACCGCCATCGAGATCGCACCGGTGAAGGCTCCGCGCGCGATCCCTTCGACGGGCAGCTGGCTGAGCGAGACCAGCGTTCCGGCCATGCCGAACACCGGCGCCAATTCGGCCGCCTGCGCCCAGGTTTTGATCCCGCGCGCGCTGGTGGAAAGGCGCCGGGCACGGTGAGCCTCGTGCTTTTCGAGCAAGGCGCCCAGCGAGCGCCGCTCCAGCAGCGCGCCGGTCGCTTCCTCAAACTCGGGATCGGCGTAATGATGCGCGGGCGCGCGCACCAGGCCGTCGCTTCGGATTTCGCGCACCTGCCGTGAGAGCTCGGCCTGGGTCGCCTCAGCATTGAAGCGGGGGCGAGAGAGTTGGCCAAGCTGCTGCAATGCCGCGCCGCAATCACGCCAGCCGCAGCGCAGCAGCGTGGCAAGCACGGTGCCGCCAAGTACAATACCCACTGAAGGGCCGTCGATCAGGATCATCCAGTTCATGGGTTCTAGAACGGCGGCAGAGCGCCCGCTTCACCCGGCGGCGCACAATTGCCGCATCCGGCAAGCGCCTGCCGCCTCCCCCGCCCGAAACCCCCGCAATTCCGCCAGTCGTGCATCTGGCACGGCGCTTGCTGGAGTGCTGGTACACCGCAACCGGAGCCCTGCTCATGGCCAATTCGATCTTTGGAATTCACGCCACCGCGCTTGAGCTGCAATCGGCGCGGCTCGGGCTGATCACCGGCAATATCGCCAATGCCGCCACCCCCGGTTATAAGGCACGCGACATCGATTTCGCCGCCGCGCTGCGCGCTCGCACCGGTGGCGCTGGCGAAGCTGCGGCGATTGCTGGGGCGACGCAATACCGCGTGCCGGTGATGCCCAGCCTCGATGGCAACACGGTCGAAATGGCAACCGAGCAGACCGCTTTCGCCGAAGCCGCCACCGCCTATTCCGCCACGCTCAGCTTCATCCGCGGCCGCGCGGAGACGCTGACCCGCGCGCTGAAGGGGGAATAATGCCAGCGCCGCTCAACCTCTTCGACGTCGCGCGGCAGGGCATGTCGGCACAGCTGGTGCGGATGAACGCCGCCGCCTCCAACCTTGCCAACGCGGGTTCTGTCGCGGGGAGCGAGGACGGGGCTTACCGTCCGATCCGCCCAGTCTTTGCCGAACAATTCGATCGCGCCAGCGGCCTTACCACGGTGCGGGTTGCCGGGGTGCAACGCTCCGCTGCGGCGGCAATTCGCGAACATAACCCCGACCATCCGCTCGCCGACGAAAGCGGCGATGTCTGGACCGCCCCGGTCGATGAAAATGCCGAGATGGTCGAGATGCTCGATGCCTCGCGCCAGTACGCCAACTTGGTCGAGGCATTGTCCACCGCCAAGCAATTGATGCTCGAAACGATGAGGATGAAATGATGTCAATCAAGGCCTTGAACGCGGCCGCCAACAGTCCGGTTAATACAGCCGGCAATCCGCGCAACACGCTCGACCAGTCGGATTTCATCCGCCTGCTGACCACCCAGATGCAGAACCAGGACCCGACCGACCCCGTCGATAACAAGGACACCATCGCGCAGATGGCCCAGTTCTCGTCGCTCGCCGGGATCGATCAGGTCAACGCCACGCTGCAATCGATCCAGGCCCAGCTCGCCGAGGTGCTGGCGGGGCAATCCAACAATCCTCCCCCCTGACCCGTTCGTGTCGAGCGAGCCGCAGGCGGCCGCAGGCCAACTCGAGACACCGCACACAGCGCCAGCGTGTCTCGACTTCGCTCGACACGAACGGAGCTTGTTTGATTTTCAGGAGATAGAACAATGTCCTTTTACACTTCACTCAACGGCCTCAAGAACGCGCAAACCGAACTGTCGGTGATCGCCAACAACCTCGCCAATGCCGAGACCACCGGCTTCAAGAAAAGTCGGATCAACTTTTCGGACATCGTCGCCGGATCCGCCTCGACCAACCCGAAGCTGGTCAAAGGGATCGGCTCGGCAGTGCAATCGATCGATCAGAGCTTCGCGCTTGGGCCGACCCAACAGACCGGCGCGGCGCTCGATCTGGCGATCAACGGTGAAGGCTTTTTCACTGTGGTTTCGCCGATCACCGGCAAGACTTTCTATACCCGCAACGGCAATTTCAGCATGGATGGCGCGGGCTTCGTGCTCGATAACGCGGGCAACCGGGTGCAGGTGCTGCCCGTCGACGCGGCCGGCAATGTCACTTCCAACACCCCGATCGACGCCCAGGCCCCGATGACCAACGGCGCGGGCAGCGAATTCGTGGCGGTGACGGTCAAAAACGACGGCGCGATCATCGCCTCCTATGCCGATGGCTCGGTCACCTCGATCGGCAAGGTCGCGCTTGCGGGATTTGTTGCGCCGGGCGGCCTGCTGCAGACCGGCGGGCAGATGTGGCAGGCGACCGGAATCTCCGGC
>CAZVMC010000009.1:38022-39246 GCA_964628635.1 uncultured Novosphingobium sp.
GTGCAAACCGGGCGGCCGCTCGATCTGGCAGTCGATGGCGAGGCGCTGCTGACCGTCCAGGCCGCCGATGGCGAGGAAGCCTATACCCGGCGCGGCGATCTGTCGGTCACGCCCGCCGGTCTGCTGTTGAATGGTGAGGGTTACCCGGTGCTGGGCGAGGACGGCCCGATTTCGGTCCCGCCCGGCAGCGCGATCAGCTTCGCCCCCGACGGCTCTGTACTGGCGCGCGATCCGGCAAACCCTGATTCCCCGCCGCAGCCGGTCGGCAAGCTCAAGCTCGCCGCTTGGCGCGGCAGCGAGATCGAGAAAGACCTCGACGGACTGTTCCGCGTGGTCGGCGGTGGCGTTCTGCCGAACGACGAGGCGGCCTCGGTCACCTCCGGCGCACTCGAGGGGTCGAACGTCGATACCAGCCTGGTTCTGGTCGAGATGATCGAAGCCCAGCGCCTGTTCGATATCCGCACCAAACTGATCGCCACCGCCCGCGACCTCGATGAAGGCGGGGCGAGTTTGATGAGGATGGGGTGATGAGCACACGCAAAATCCTCCCCGGAACGGGGAGGTGGCAGCCCGCAGGGCTGACGGAGGGGTCTGCTGCTCTCCGCATGCACTGCGCTCGAAGGCAAGCAACCGACCCCTCCGCCCCTGCGGGGCACCTCCCCGTTCCGGGGAGGATTTGAAAGGAAAGCCAATGCCCACTTCTGCCCTCCACGTCGCCCGCACGGGCCTCGAAGCGCAAGACACGCGGATGCGCGTGATTGCCAACAATCTGGCCAATATCGCCACCACCGGGTTCAAGCGCGATCGCGCCAATTTCGCCACGCTCGCCTATCAGGACGCGCGGGTGCCGGGGCAGCAATCGAGCACCGAGACCGCTTATGCCACCGGCCTCAATCTCGGCACCGGGGTGGCGGTGCAATCGACCACGAGCATCACAACGCAGGGCACGCTCAACCCCACGGGCAATGCGCTCGATCTCGCGCTCGATGGCGACGGGTTCCTTCAAGTCCAGCTTCCCGGCGGGCGCACCGGCTATACCCGCGCGGGCAATTTCACCCGGAGCGCCGAGGGGCAACTGGTCACTGCGCAGGGTTATCCGCTGCAACCGGCGATCACCATCCCCGAAGGCGCAAGCGCGGTGACGGTGGCTCCGGACGGGACTGTTTCCGCAGCCGTTGCTGGCAGCAGCGAGCCGACCGAGCTGGGCCAGATCCAGATCGCCAG
>CAZVMC010000010.1:0-37351 GCA_964628635.1 uncultured Novosphingobium sp.
CTTTAGCACCACCGAGCGCGCGCCTTCCATCTCGCCATAGAGATGCGCGGCGCGGTGCTGCAGCGCCTGAAATTCGCCGATCAATTGGCCGAACTGCTTGCGCTGCTTGAGGTAGGCGAAGGTCATGTCCATCGCCCCGCCGCCGACGCCGACCATTTCCGCCGCCGCCCCGGTCCGGCCTGAGTTGAGCATCTTTGACAGCACCGACCAGCCGCCGTCGACCTCGCCGATTACGTGTTCGCCGGTCACTTCCACCCCATCGAGCTGGACATGCGCGGCCACCGCGGAATCCACCAGCCGCGCGCCCTCAAGGCTGAGCCCCGCCGCATCCTTGTCGACCGCGAACAGCGTCAGCCCATCAGTCTCGCCCGGCGCACCGGCCGTGCGCGCGGCGACGATCAGCAGGTCGGACGAAGCACCCTGCACCACGAACTGCTTCTTGCCGGTCAGCTTGAAGCCATTGCCGCTGCGCTCCGCCACGCAGGCGATCTTGGCGGGCGCATGCTTGGCCCCCTCGTCGATCGCGACCCCAATCACCGCCTCGCCCGCGATGATCCCCGGATACCAGCGCTCGCGCAGCGCCGCGTCGGCGGCTTTCAACGCCTCGACCGCGACCACCGAAGTCGACAGGAACGGCGAGGGCGAGAGGTTGCGGCCGATCTCCTCAAGCACGATCCCGGCCTCGACATGGCCCATGCCAAGGCCGCCGTCGGCTTCGGGGATCAGCATCCCGGCAAAGCCCATTTCGCCGAATTGCTTCCACAGCCCGTGACTGAAACCGTCCTTGCACCCCTTGTCGCGGAATTCGCGCAGGTGTTTGACCGGAGCTTCGGTGACCATGAATTCGCGCGCCGAATCGCGCAGCATCGTCTGGTCGTCGTTGAGGATCATCGCCACGGTATTCAGCCTCCCGGCATTTCGAGGATGCGTTTGGAAACGACATTGAGCATCACCTCGCTGGTGCCACCTTCGATCGAATTGGCCTTGGTCCGCAGCCAGGCCCGGGGCCGTGCGCCGCCTTTGGTGCGCGGGCTGTCCCACTCGAGCGCGTCCGATCCGCCGCCGGCCATGACCAGCTCGTGGCGCCTTTTGTTCAGCTCGGTCCCGACATATTTCATCAGGTTCGAATAGGCCGGGTGCGCCTTGCCGGTCTTCCATTCGTCCATGAAGCGTTCGCCGTGCGCGCGGAAAGCGATACTTTCGACATCGAACAGCGCCACTTGCGCGCGCAGCACCGGGTTGTCCGCCAGCACATCCTTGAACATCGCTCCGAGCGAGAGGCTGCCGCCGTCGCCGCCCATGCCCGAGATCATCTCGCGCTCGTGCCCGAGCAGGAACTTGGCGACATCCCAGCCGCGATTCACTTCGCCGACGATCTGGTGCTTGGGCACTTTCACATTGTCAAAGAAGGTTTCGCAAAACGGCGATGAGCCTGAAATGAGCAGGATTGGCCTGGTCGAAACGCCTTCGCTCGCCATGTCGAACAGCAGGAAGCTGATGCCTTGGTATTTGTTGGTCTTGTCGGTGCGGACGAGGCAGAAAATCCAGTCGGCCTTGTCGGCATAAGAGGTCCAGATCTTCTGGCCGTTGACCACCCAGTGGTCGCCCTTGTCCTCGCCGAAAGTCTGGAGCGAGACGAGATCGCTGCCCGAACCCGGCTCCGAATAGCCCTGGCACCAGCGAATTTCGCCGCGCGCGATCTGGTTCAGATAGTGGACCTTCTGCTCTTCCGTGCCGAATTTGAGCAGCGCGGGCCCAAGCATCCAGATGCCGAAGCTGTTGAGCGGCGAACGGCAGCGCAGCTTGGCCATTTCGCTGCGGAAAATCTTGGCTTCCGCCGCGCTCATCCCCGCGCCGCCATAGGCCTTGGGCCAATCGGGCACGGTGTAGCCCTTGGCCGCGCACCGCTCGAGCCATAGCTTCTGTGCGTCGTTCTTGAACTGGAAGTTGCGGCCGCCCCAACAGATATCGTCCTCATCACGGACGGGTTCACGCATTTCGGGCGGGCAATTCTCTTCGAGCCAAGCGCGGATTTCGGTGCGGAAGGCGTCAAGGTCGGACATGACAGAAGCTCCTCTCTTAATCGCCTGATTAAGGCCAGTCCGGTTCGCTGCGCAAGCGCGGAATCCCGCGCCTTGGGCAACAGCGCCGATGCCGTAGCGTCAAGTGCAGCCGCGTTGACCGCGCGGCCTTGTACCCTAAGCTGGCGGCAAATCGAAACGCGAAGGAGAGGCCATGCGATTCGCAGGAAAGTGCGCGGTGATCACTGGCGCAGCATCGGGAATTGGGCGCGCGACCGCGCTGTTGTTCGCGCGCGAAGGTGCCACGGTTTTTGCCGCCGACCTCGATCTGGCGGGGGCCGAGGCGGCTTCCCGCGAGGCCGGGAATATCGTCCCCGTGGCCTGCGATGTCTGCGATGTCGATCAGATCAAGGCACTGATGGACCGGGCCGCGGCCCAATGCGGCGGGATCGATGTGGTGTTCAACAACGCCGGGGCGGGCGGCGCGCGTGAGCCGATTGACGAGATCGGCGCCGATGGCTGGGACCGCACCTTCCACCTGCTGCTGCGCTCGGTCGCGATGGGTATCCGCTATGCCGTGCCGCACATGAAGGGCCGCAAAGGGGCGAACATCGTCAACACCAGCTCGGTCGCTGCTGTCGGCCCGGGCTATTCACCCACTGCCTACGCCGTGGCCAAAGCCGGGGTGCTGCACCTCACCAAATGCGCCGCGACCGATCTGGCGCAGCACGGCATCCGGGTGAACGCGGTGCAGCCCGGCTTCATCAACACCAACATCTTCACGGCCTCGGTCGATATGCCCGCCGAGCTGGTCGATCAGGCCAAGGCCGTCATCCTGCAGATGTCATCGAACGCCCAGCCGGTCGCCCGACCCGGCCAGCCTGACGATATCGCTAACGCAGTTGCCTTCCTGTGCAGCGATGCCGCGAGCTTCATGACCGGGGCCTCGCTGGTGGTCGATGGCGGTATCACCGTCGGTCCGCGCCATTCATGGGATCCCGAAGCTCCGGGCCTGTTTGATGCGCTGAAAGCGATGGCCGAGGGCGCTAAGGGTAGCGCGGCAACCGGTAATTGATCGCCCCCGGAACGTTATGACCCGCTCTTAGCTAGCGAGGCGCAAACCCGGCACGGCAGCAGCGTCGTCCACCTTTGGCTGATCGAGCCAGATGCCGCGCGTATCGTAAACCGCATGGCGGGCGCGTTCGGCCAAGGGAACGGCTTTGAACTGGTCGTGATCGACCAGCACGATCAGCACATCCGAAGTTTCCAGCGCGGTGTCGATGTCGATCAGCTCGGCAGCGGTACCTTCGAACTCCTTGGGGAGCTCAGCCGCATAGGGCTCTACCACCGCGATCCGACTGCCGTATTTGCGCGCCAGCGTCGCAGCGACCAGCCGCGCGGGGCTTTCGCGGAAATCGTCGATATTGGCTTTGAAAGCCAGGCCCAGACAGGCGACTTTCGCCCCCGGATGGGCATCGATCAGGGCTTCGGCGCGCTGGATCACGTGGCGGATCTTGCCGTCGTTCACGCCCCGCGCCGTGCGGATCAGCGGGGTCTCCTCAGGCGCGCCGTGGACGATGAACCACGGATCGACCGCGATGCAGTGTCCGCCCACGCCGGGGCCGGGGGTCAAGATGTTGACGCGCGGGTGCCGGTTGGCGAGGCGGATCACTTCCCACACATCGAGGCCCATCTTGTCCGAAACAATGCTGAGCTCGTTGGCGAAGGCGATGTTGACATCGCGGTAAGCGTTCTCGACCAGCTTGGTCATTTCTGCCGAGCGGCTGTCAGTAACGACGCATTCACCGCGCACGAACAGCTTGTAGAAAGTCAGCGCCTTGCGCGCGCAGCGCGGGGTGATCCCGCCGATCGAGCGATCGTTGTTGGTCAGCTCTTCAAGGATCTTGCCAGGTAGCACCCGCTCTGGGCAATAGGCGATCGAAATGTCCGCGGTCTCGTTGGTCAGCCCGGGGCACTTCAGGTCAGGCCGCGCCTTGGCGATCAGATCGCGCAAGGCCTCGGTCGTGCCCACCGGCGAGGTCGACTCCAGAATCACGCAGTCGCCGGGCTTGAGCACCTTGGCAACGTTTTCCCCGGCAGCGAGGACATAGGAGATATCCGGCGCATGGTCCTTGTCGAACGGGGTCGGCACCGCGATTACGAAGACATCGGCCGGGGCCATCTCGGTCGAGGCGGAGAGCAGCCCGCGCTGGACCACGCCCTGCACCAGTCCGTCGAGATCGACTTCCTCGATGTGGATCTCACCGCGGTTGATCGTGTCGACCACCGCCTGCGTCACATCGACTCCGCGCACCGTGCAGCCCGATCGCGCGACAATCGCCGCTGTCGGCAGGCCAATATAGCCAAGCCCGACTACGCAAACAGTGGGTTTAACGTCCGATTTCATTCCCGATCAGCTCCACAATCCGGCGCGCGGACTGACCATCCCCGAAAGGATTGTGCGCCCGCGCCATCGCCTCGTAGGCAGCCTTATCGTCGAGAAGCCTGAAAATTTCGGTAACGATAGTAGCGGTTTCGGTGCCGACCAGCTTGGCGGTTCCGGCGGTCACGCCTTCGGGCCGCTCGGTCGTCTCGCGCATCACCAGCACCGGCTTGCCCAGCGCGGGGGCTTCCTCCTGTACCCCGCCGCTGTCGGTCAGCATGATCTCGGCAATCGAAAGCAGGCGGACGAAGTGCGGATAGTCGAGCGGTTCGATCAGCGCGACGTTGGCAAGCCGGCCAAGCCGCTCGTTCATCACCGCGCCGACATTGGGGTTGAGATGGACCGGAAAGATCACCGCAACATCACGCCGCTTGGCGATCCGGCGGATCGCTTCGGCGATGTTTTCCATTCCCCCGCCGAAATTCTCACGCCGGTGGCTGGTGACGCCGATGATCCGCTTGCCCGCGAACATCTCTTCCAGCGTGGCGAGGTTCCCAGCCAGATCGGGGTTGGCGAAGATCTGTTTGCGCACCCAGTGCAGCGCATCGATCACTGTATTGCCCGTCACATGGACCCGCGCCGGATCGATCTGCTCATCGGTCAAGGCTTTGGCCGAAACGTCGGTCGGCGCGAAATGCAGGCTGGCGATCTGGCCGATGATCTTGCGGTTCACCTCTTCGGGCCAGGGGTGATAGATATTGCCGCTGCGCAGCCCCGCTTCGACGTGATCAACCGGAATCTTGCGGTAGTAGGCGGCCAGCGCCCCGGTCATCGCCGTCGCGGTATCGCCCTGCACGATCACGCGGGCGGGTTGGACCTGGTCCATCACCTGCCCCAGTCCGGTCAGCAGCCGTGCGGTGAGCTGATCCAGCGACTGGTCGGGCTGCATCACATCCAAATCGTGGTCCGGCACGATCCCCGCGATCTCCAGCACCTGATCGAGCATCTGGCGGTGCTGCGCTGAAACGCAGACCACCGGCGTGAAGCGCGGATCGGCTTCGAGCGCGGCGACCACGGGAAACAGCTTGATCGCTTCGGGCCGGGTGCCGAACACGACCAAAATCTTTTGGGGGAGGGTCTTGGCAGGCGATGTCATGGGGGCCGCATAGCAGCAACGAGTTAACCACGACATAAAGCCGCGAATCGCTTGCCGCCTGCGCAAGCTGCCGCCAGATTGCCGCCATGCGCACCACACTTGCCTTCGCCGCCGCCATGCTTGCGGCCAGCCCCGCCCTCGCCGATTGGGAGAACACCCGCTGGGGCTCTTCCGAAGCGGAAGTTCTTGCCGCGGTCGAAGGATCGGTGCGCGATCCGGGCGATAACGACGATCGGGTCTGGGATCAGGACCAGCGGATCAGCCGCTCGGGCGATTATCACGGCATGGCGGCACGCTGGGTGTTCTTCTTCGATGATGACGGCAAGCTGAGCGTGATCAAGATCAAGCCCGATGATTTCGGCCGCTGCGCTGACTTTCTGAGAGCCGCTGAAGCCGATCTGGGCCGACCGACCAAAGTGCAAAGCAGAGAGGTGTCGGGCAGCCGATTCGATGTGAAGCACTTTGCCAGCCGGGACGACAACCTCGCGATCCTGACCCTCATGATCAACGGCTCGCGAACCATGGCACCATTCTGCCACATCACTTTCCAGCCCTATGGCAACGGCACTCCCGGAGCGCGGAACTGACCATGGCAATTCTGAGCGACAAATGGATCCGCAATGAGGCCAAACACGCCGGGATGATCGAACCCTTCGTGGAGCACCAGAAGCGCGAAGGGTGCATCTCCTACGGCCTCTCCTCCTATGGCTACGACGCGCGGGTGGCGGATGAGTTCAAGATCTTCACCAATGTTCACTCGGCTGTCGTCGATCCCAAGAACTTCTCAGACAACAGCTTTGTCGACGTGAAAACCGACTGTTGCATCATCCCCCCCAACAGCTTCGCCCTCGCCCGCACCGTCGAATACTTCCGCATCCCGCGCGACGTGCTGGTGATTTGCCTGGGCAAGAGTACCTATGCCCGCTGCGGGATCATCGTGAACGTCACTCCGCTGGAGCCCGAATGGGAAGGCCACGTGACGCTGGAATTCAGCAACACCACGCCTTTGCCGGCCAAGATCTACGCCAACGAAGGCGCCTGCCAGTTCCTGTTTCTGAAAGGCGACCAGCCCTGCGAAACCAGCTACGCCGACCGGGCGGGGAAATATATGGGCCAGCGCGGAGTGACGCTGCCGAAGCTGTGAGGGCCTTGCCGTAACGTCCGGCGAATTGGGTTCGACATCGCCACCGATCTGTGGCCTTCTCCTTGCGAAGCCGCCCCCAGATTCGGCAGCAAAGGAGAGTAAGGATGACCGCGAAAGCTGATCGCCCCTATGATATCGTTGTTTACGGCGCGACCGGGTACACCGGGCGGCTGGTCGCAGAGTATCTGGCCCATCATCACGCGGGATCGGGAATCAAGTGGGCCATGGCCGGGCGCTCTGCGGAAAAGCTCGCCGAAGTGCGCGATCTGATCGGCGCGCCGGCGGATACGCCGCTAATTGTGGCCAATTCCGACGATGCGGCCAGCATGCAGGCCTTGGCCGAAAAGGCCCGCGTGATCCTGACCACGGTCGGCCCCTATCAGCTCTATGGCGAACCGCTGCTGAAAGCCTGCGTCGAGGCCGGGACCGACTATGCCGACCTGTGCGGCGAGCCGGGCTGGATGCGCGAGATGATCGACAAGTACCACGAGGCCGCCAAGGCCTCGGGCGCGCGGATCGCGTTCTCGTCGGGCTTCGATTCGATCCCGTTCGATCTGGGCGTCTTCATGCTGCAGAAGGAAGCCAAGGCCCGCCACGGCAGCCCCGCGCCGCGCGTCAAGGGCCGGGTCCGGGGGATGCAGGGCACCTTCTCGGGCGGGACGGCGGCCAGCCTGACCGAAACGATGAAGGCGGTCGCCAGGAACCCCTCGCTGATCAAGATCCTGCAAAGCCCGTTCGGCCTGACCCCGGGCTTCGAAGGGCCGAGCCAGCCGCTGGGCCTGCTGCCGGAGTATGACGAAAGCGTCGGCAAGTGGGCCGCGCCGTTCATCATGGCGACGATCAACACCAAGAACGTCCACCGCACCAACTTCCTGCTCGGCCACCCTTACGGCGCGGACTTCAAGTACGACGAGATGATGCTGACCAGCGCGGGCGAGATTGGCGAGAAGGCCGCCCACGCGGTCGCCGAGATGCTCAAGAACCCGTTCGGGGCCAAGCCGCCCAAGCCGGGCGAGGGGCCGAGCCCGGAAGAGCGCGAGAACGGCTTTTACGACGTGCTGTTCATCGGCGAATGGCCGGACGGCAAGACCATCCGCTACGGCGTCAAGGGCCGCTACGATCCGGGCTATGGCTCGACCAGCCGGATGCTCGCCGAAACCGGCATCGCACTGCTCGATTGCGATGCGCCCGGCGGGATTGCCACACCCGGCGCGCTGCTGGGCGCGGCACTGGTCGAACGGTTGCAGGATCACGCTGAAATCAGCTTCGCGCTCGAAGCGTGACCACCGCCGCCGAGACTGCCCTGCCCGACAGCGCCAAGCCTGACAATGAATGGCGCGAGGGCTGGAAGATCGTGCTCGCCACCTCGCTCGCTTCGGCGACTGGGGTGGTGCTGATGTTCTTCACCTTCAGCCTGTTCCAGCTGCCGATCATGGCCGAAACCGGCATGACCAGGGGCGAGTTCGGAACGCTGCAATCGCTGGTGGTAATGGGCGCACTGGGTGCCACACCGGTAGGCTGGGCGGCAGACCGCTATGGTTTTCGCACCGCCTTTATCGGCTGCACACTGGTCTGTGCGCTGGCGCAGTTCGCTATGGCGTTTTGGGCTGATAGCTGGATCGAAATGGCCCTCTGCATTGGCGTGATCGGGTTCTTCGGTACCGGCACCACTGCGCTGACTACGACCCGTCCGGCCAGCGCGCACTTCAGGAAATATCGCGGCCGCGCCCTCGGGCTGGTCGTGGCTGGGCTATCGCTGGCGACGATCCTCGCGCCCCCGCCACTAGAAGCAATCTCGGAGGCCTATGGCTGGCGCTGGGCAATTGCGTCGCTGGCGGGGCTTTCACTGGTGGTGGGGATCCCCGCAGTCCTTCTATTGCTGCCGCGCGATTCGGGCCTCGCGGTCGCTCCGCGCTCCAAGGAAGCTCCGCCGCTCCGCAACGACTGGTTGCGCGACCGTTCATTTTGGGTGCTCGCCGTGGCCGGCATCCTGATCGGCGCGGCGACCTCAGGCTTCGTTGCCCAGCTTTCGCCGATGATCCAGGAAGAAGGCGTCAGCGCCATGACCGCAGCCTATGCCCTGTCGGCCTTCGCGGTCGGGCAGCTGATTGGACGGCTCGGCGGCGGAGCGCTGCTCGATCTTTACGCTCCGCGCCGGGTCGCCGTACTGGCAACGCTGCTGCCGGGTACCGGGTTCCTGCTGCTCTATGGGGTGCAGGATATGGCGCCGGTGGCGCTGTTGGCAGCGCTGATGATCGGGCTGGTCGCCGGGATCGAGTTGGATATCAACGCGTACTTCATTGGGCGGCTGTTTCCGATCGCCCAGTATGGCACGATTTACGGTGCACTGATCGCGCTGGGCTGGCTCGGCAATGCCTCCGGGGTGATCGGGGTCGGCAAGCTGCACGATGCCTTCAAGAGCTATGCCCCGGCGCAACTGCTGGCGATGGCACTGCTGGCAGTAGGTGCATTGCTCTATGCCGCGCTTCGAGAGCAGCCGCAGAGCAGATTGCCCGACCAAGCCTAGCCCCCTATATCCCCGTTATGTCCTCCGTCCGACCCTGGCGCGATATCGCGCGGCGCAAATCCCGGCAGATCATGGTGGGCAAGGTTCCCGTGGGCGGCGATGCGCCGATCACGGTGCAGACCATGACCAACACGCTGACCAGCGATCCGATCGCAACGCTCGATCAGATCCGCCGCTGCGAGGAGGCCGGGGCCGATATCATCCGGGTCTCGTGCCCCGACGTGGAGAGCACGGCGGCATTGCCGAAGATCGTCAAGGCGGCGCGCATCCCGATCGTGGCCGACATCCACTTCCACTATAAGCGCGCGCTCGAAGCGGCGGACGCGGGCGCGGCTTGCCTGCGGATCAACCCGGGCAACATTGGCAGCAGCGAGCGCGTCGCCGAAGTGGTCCGCGCCGCCAAGGCCAATGGCTGCGCGATCCGGATCGGGGTCAACGCCGGGAGCCTCGAGAAGGACCTGCTCGAGAAATACGGCGAACCCTGCCCCGAAGCTTTGGTCGAATCCGCGCTCGATCACATAAAGCTGCTGCAGGACCACGATTTCCACGAATACAAGGTGGCGGTGAAAGCCAGCGACGTGTTCCTGGCGGTCGGTGCTTATATGGGCCTGGCCGAGGCGGTCGATTGTCCGCTGCACCTGGGGATCACCGAGGCCGGCGGACTGATCGGCGGGACGGTAAAATCGGCGATCGGTATCGGCAACCTGCTCTGGGCCGGAATTGGCGACACGATCCGCGTCAGCCTTTCGGCCGAGCCGGAGGAGGAAGTGCGGGTCGGCTACGAGATCCTCAAGAGCCTGGGTCTGCGTACCCGTGGCGTGCGGGTGGTCTCCTGCCCCAGCTGTGCGCGGCAGGGCTTTGACGTGATCCGCACCGTCCAGAAACTCGAGGACGCGCTCGGCCACATCAAGACCCCGATGAGCCTCTCGGTGCTCGGCTGCGTGGTCAACGGCCCCGGCGAGGCGCGCGAAACCGATATCGGCGTGACCGGCGGCGGCAACGGCAAGCACATGGTCTACTTGCGCGGGGTGACCGATCATCACGTCGCGGACGACGGGATGATCGAGCACATCGTCGCACTGGTTGAAGCGAAGGCGGCGGAGATCGAGGCTGGAGCAGTGGCAAGCATGGATGCGCTGCATGGGAAGGCAGCTTGAAGGCGTTTGCCATGTTTCTAGGTTTGGTCGGATCGCTTGATTCGGCCAGCAGTGCCATGCCAAATCCAATTGTGATCGAAGTCACAGCAGACGCCCAGCAAGGTTGCATTTTTAAGTTCGAAGGCCAGGCGATTAGCGACACGGCCTTTGCCAAACTGCTGAAAGCAGAGAGTGACAAGAAGCGACAAGTGCGTGTCTTGATGTCTGGAAGTGCGCCTTGGCGCTGTGTCGCCGGGGCGATCTATGTCGCTCAAAAATCAGGCTTTGAAAATGTTGGTTTCATCTCAAACCCGGATCCGCCATGATCCTCTCCATCCGCCCTGCTACCCCTGCTGACCTCGCGCTGATCGCCGAGCTGATTCGCGCGCTGGCGGACTATGAGAAACTGGCGCAGGAGGTGCGTTTCGACGAAGCCATGCTGGGCGAAAAGCTGTTCGGCGAGAACGACGGTCATGGGCCTTATGCCGAAGTCCTGATCGGCGAGATCGACGGTACGCCGCAAGGGTTTGCCCTGTTTTTCCATAACTTCTCGACCTTCGAGGGTAAGCCTGGGATTTATCTGGAAGACCTCTTCGTGCGGCCTGAAGCGCGTGGATCGGGGTTGGGTAAAGCCCTGCTCACCCGGCTTGCCGCCTTGGCGGTCGAGCGCGATTGCGCGCGGCTCGAATGGTCGGTGCTCGATTGGAACGAACCGGCGATTGGATTCTACAAGGGACTCGGTGCGCGGCTGATGGACGAGTGGACCGTGATGCGGGTCGATGGTCCGCAGCTTGTCGATCTGGCGGAACAGTTCACCGCAGATTGACGCTTTTCCGCCGATTTTGCGTGGCAGGCCGTTCAGCAAGCGCTTACCAAGACACTGCTATGACAGGGGCCATGAACAGGCGCGACATCTTGGCGGGTGCGCTGATTGGCGGCGCAGCGTTGGCCGTGCCGGGCCGCGCGCTGGCTCAATCGCTCGAAGGTGCGTTCGATGCTGCGCTTGGGGTCAAGCCCGACACGCCAGTTCCCGCAGTGGCCGAACCGGTCGCGCCGCCGCCGCTACCCACCGTGGCTCCCGCCAACCCGGCTTACGATCGCAAGGTGTTGGAAATCGCGCAGCGCGAATTGTCGCGCGCCGGATCGACAGTCTGGCGGCGCGACATTGTCGGAATTGCCGATTTCGCCCGGCCGAGTTCGCTGCCGCGTTTCCACTTTGCCAATGTTGAAAATGGCACCGTGCGCTCATTCTACGTCGCGCATGGCCGGGGTTCGGATCCCGAGCACTCGGGCTTCTTGCAGCGCTTTTCGGACGTTCCCGGTTCGGAAGCGACCTCGCGCGGAGCTTACCTCACGGCGGAGTGGTATCGCGGCAAATACGGCACCTCGATCCGGCTGCTCGGGCTCGATCCGGAAAACAAGACCGCGCTCGAACGCGCGATCGTGATGCATCCCGCCAACTATGCGAAACCCGAACACATTGCCAAATTCGGCAAGCTCGGTCGCAGCGAAGGCTGCTTCGCGATGGCGCCGGAGCAGTTCAACGAGGCGCTGTGGCATTTGTCAGGCGGTCGCCTGCTGTTTGCCGACCGGATCGACATATCATAACCACATTGCCGTCATCCCCGCGAAAGCGGGGACCCATCTCCGGCTTTTCGAATCAAATCAGCATCCACATATCTCGAACCATCGGTCGCGCCAGTCTGGGTTTGCGCTCTCGATTAGTTCAACTCGCCATGCCCGCCGCCATTTCTTCACACGCTTCTCGCGCAGAATCGCATTCTCAATGTTGTCGTGCCATTCGGCATAGACCAAGCACTTGATCCCATGTTCGGCGCAGAACTTGCTGCCCGTGCCAGCGCGGTGCTGCTCCATCCGTGCTGGGAGGTTAGCGGTGACTCCAGTGTAGAGTGCACCATGCTTGCGATTGGCCAGAATGTAGACCCAACCGCCCTTCATTGGGATAGCTTACGAGATGGGTCCCCGCTTTCGCGGGGATGACGGGTTGTGGATGAAGTGACGATCAGGCAAATTTACAGCGGATTATCCAGCCGGATCACCGCTTCGCTGCTCTTGCGCTTGCCGTCCCAAGCCTTGCGCGGCGCGGCGAAGGCGGCGAGGACGGCGGCATCGCGGCCATAGATGTCCTTGAACTGATTCATCTTGCCGCTGATGTCTGAAGCCATGGTGAAATAGGTGATGTAAACTGGGAAAGTCTTGGTCATCGCCACGCGGGTGTACTTGCCGGAGCCGACGATCTTGACCGCATCCTGCGGATCAAGATCGGCCCCCAGCTTGGCCATGGTCATGCCCAGTTCGATCGCGCGGTCGGTTCGCACGCAGCCATGGCTGAGCGCGCGGAAGGTGGAGTTGAACAGACCGCGCGACGGCGTATCGTGGATGAAAATCGCGTGCTCATTCGGCATGTCGAGTTTCATGAAGCCCAGCGCATTGCGTGCGCCAGGCTGCTGGACAACAGTGATCGTGCCATTGGCAGCACGAGTGACCTTGTAGCCTTCGGCCGCGGCCTGACGCGGGTTACCGATCAGGCGTGCGCCCAGCCCTTCGCCCTTCACGATCGATTGCGGCACCGTCCAAGTCGGGTTGAAAACCACGCCTTCGACCACTTCGGCCAGCGAAGGAGTTGCCGTGCGACCGGGCTTTCCGACAATGGTGCGATACGACCGGATAATCTCGTTACCGACCGTTAGCCGCAGCTGGAACTCGGGCACATTGGTCAGCAGGTAGAAATGACCCAGATCGCGCGCCAGCCAGCGGTGGCGATCAAGGTTGACGCGGATCAGGTTGCGGGTCGCCTTGTCGCTTGCCGGGGTCGCGGCCAGCTTGGCTTTGAGCGCGGCATAGTCCGGATGGGTTGGCAGCAAGCCTGCGATCGCCCCCGGAATGTCACGGGTGGAAAGCGCCCGCGCCATCACCGCCGAAGTCGGATTGGCATCGACATCGGGATCGACCACGAACCATTGCAAGCGCGCGGCCATGCGGGTGCGGCCATCGCGGACATCTTCGATCAGCCAGGCGAAAGACTTGCTGGCCTGGGCGTCGAGCGCCGCGCCTTCGCCCGCAGCGATCGCGGTGCGCAGCGCATCGGGTTGGTAATCGGCCGGGATCAGGCCATCGGCATCGATCCCCTCGATCACGCCGAGCAGCGCGCGGGCATCGGCCGCTTTCCAGGTGAGTGTCGGTTCATCGACCGGTGCCACCGGCTTAATGACCGGAGCAGCGGTCGGAATCGCGCTCGGCACAGGGCTGGACGCAGTGGTCGGCGACGCACTGGCGCTGGGTGTGGGGAGCAAATCGGCCGGCGCGTTCTGCGCCACCACCGGCAAGGCCGAGGCCACCAGCGCCAATCCCAAAGCGCCTGCCGAACCCGTCTTGAACCACTGCGTCATCGTCTGCTCCAATTGGCCTGCAACCGCCCTCCGCGCCCCCAATGCCTGTTTCGCCGGCATCCTTCAAGCATTGCACCTTTCCCCGTGCTTAATCGTCAACAGGGTGACGCAGCCGCGCAACATCAATTTGCTGCGCGCACGCGCAGGAGCGGCACCAGCCCACTCCCGTCCGAGGTGCAAGAGAATGTCCGGGGGACATTCTCGCCGAAGGGGCCGACCACCCATATCCTAGGGATACCCTAATGGGTGGTCGGGAGGGGGAGTGGGCTGGTGCCGCTTCCCCGCCAGTGAAACTGGCGATAGGGACTCCCAATGCGCCAGCACGCCGCCATGCCGTTCCTCGCCGCCTGCCTCGGCATCGCGCTATTCAGCGTGATGGACGGGCTGATGAAGAGCGCCAGTTTGGCAGTCGGGGCCTATTCGGCGATGTGGGTGCGTTCGCTGTTCGGCGTGGCGATGATGCTCCCGCTCTGGAAGCTGGGCGGCGGCACCTGGCCGGATCGTTCGGCGCTGAAGCTCCACGCGCTGCGCGGGGCGATCAGCGCCGGGATGGCAACCACCTTCTTCTGGGGCCTGATCCGCATGCCGCTGGCCGAAGCGATCGCCCTCTCGTTCATCGCGCCGCTGATCGCGCTCTACCTCGCGGCGGTGATGCTGGGAGAGCGGATCGAACGGCGTGCTGTGCTGGGCTCGCTGATCGGCTTTGCAGGGGTGCTGGTGATCGGCGCGGCGCGGCTGGGCGGTTCGTTCAGCGAGGACGCGGTCTGGGGCATCGCTGCCATCCTCGTCTCGGCTGTCCTTTATGCCTACAACCTGATCTTTCAGCGCAAACAGGCGCAACTGGCGGGTCCCCGCGAAGTGGCCCTGTTCCAGATGGGCTTTTCCGGCCTGTTCTTGACCTTGGCAGCGCCCTTCCTGTTGGTGCTGCCAGAGCTTGGCACGACGATGGAGATCGCCGCCAGCGCCGCGCTGGCCGCAGTCTCGCTGATGCTGCTGTCCTGGGCCTATGGGAAGGCCGAAGCGCAGGTGCTGCTGCCGATCGAGTATACCGCCTTCATCTGGGCCGCGCTGCTCGGCTGGTGGATGTTCGATGAGACGGTGACTTTGGCGACGCTGGGCGGGGTCGCGCTGATCGTTGCGGGCTGCTGGATCGCCGCACGCAAACCGGGCATCGCGTACAGCGAACAAACCGCGCTATAATTGACCGGGTCAGGTTCTGGAAGTTCGCGCGAAGGCGCGAAGGGACACAAAGGGCCGCGAAGCCAGTCCGACCTTGGGATGGCAGCTTACCAAGATTTGCTGGTGCCCAGCGCAAATATCGCCGCTGACAAGTGGGTTGGACCACGCGCTTGATCTTTGTGTCTCTTCGCGCCTTCGCGCGAACTATCCTGCACTGCAAACCCGCTGCCAGCAGCCCCTTGACGCGGCCCGGATTCGCGCGCATCGGCCAGCCCGTTATTCGGCCCTGCTGCCGCTCTGCCGCGCAGTTCCCCCGGGGCCTCCACACCAGGAGAACTCAGCGCATGACTCAGGTCGGACAGGACACGCTCGGCACCCGTTCCACGCTTTCAGTCGGGGGACAGGACTACGCCTACTATTCGCTGAAGAAGGCCGCGGCCAAGCTGGGGGATGTCAGCCGCTTGCCGTTTTCGATGAAGGTCCTGCTGGAAAACCTGCTGCGGTTTGAGGATGGCGGCTTCACCGTGTCCACCGCCGATATTCAGGCGGTGGTCGATTGGCAGAAGAACCCGGCAGAGAGCACCAACGAGATCCAGTACCGCCCGGCGCGCGTGCTGCTGCAGGATTTCACCGGAGTACCCTGCGTGGTCGATCTCGCCGCGATGCGCGATGCAATCGCGAAGCTGGGCGGCGATACCAGCAAGATCAACCCGCTGGTCCCGGTCAATCTAGTGATCGATCACTCGGTGATGGTCGACGAATTCGGCCATCCCAAGGCCTTCGAAGAAAACGTCGAGATCGAATATCACCGCAACATGGAGCGGTATGACTTCCTCAAATGGGGTTCCAAGTCGCTCAACAACTTCTACGCCGTGCCTCCGGGCACCGGGATCTGCCACCAGGTCAACCTGGAAAACATCGCCAAGGCAGTCTGGACCAGTGAGGACCAGAGCGGCGCGACGGTGGCCTACCCTGATACCTGTGTCGGGACAGACAGCCACACCACGATGATCAATGGCCTGGGCGTGCTGGGCTGGGGCGTCGGCGGGATCGAGGCTGAGGCCGCGATGCTGGGCCAACCGGTCTCGATGCTGATCCCCGAAGTGGTCGGCTTCAAGCTGACCGGGGCTCTGCGCGAAGGCGTGACCGCGACCGACCTTGTGCTCACCTGCACCAATATGCTGCGCCAGCACGGCGTGGTCGGCCGCTTTGTCGAATACTATGGCCCGGGCCTTGCTTCGCTGAGCCTGGCCGACCGCGCGACGCTGGCCAACATGGCTCCGGAATATGGCGCGACCTGCGGGTTCTTCGGAATCGACGACAAGACGCTCGACTACCTGCGCCTCACCGGACGTGAGGAAAGCCAGATCGCGCTCGTCGAAGCCTATGCCAAGGAGCAGGGCTTCTGGATCGATGCCAGCGCGCCTGACGCGGTGTTCTCCAGCACGCTCGAGCTCGACATGGGCACCGTCGTTCCCAGCCTGGCCGGCCCCAAGCGCCCGCAGGACCGGGTCGACCTTGAACAGGTCGACGATGTTTTCGCGCGTGACATGGCCGAGACTTACAAGAAGGCCAACACCCGCGTGCCGGTCGAAGGCAAGGACTTCGATGTCGGCGATGGCGACGTGATGATCGCCGCGATCACCAGCTGCACAAACACAAGCAACCCGGGCGTGCTGGTTGCCGCCGGCCTCGTCGCCAAGAAGGCCGATGAGCTGGGCCTCAAGCCCAAGCCGTGGGTCAAAACCAGCCTCGCCCCCGGATCGCAGGTGGTCACCGACTATCTTGAGAAGGCCGGGCTCCAGTCGCACCTCGACAATATCGGCTTCAACCTGGTCGGCTATGGCTGCACCACCTGCATCGGCAACTCGGGTCCGCTGGCCGAACCGATCAGCAAGGCGATCAACGAGAACGGCCTGGTCGCCGCCGCCGTGATCTCGGGCAACCGCAACTTCGAAGGCCGCGTTTCGCCGGACGTGCGCGCCAACTTCCTCGCCAGCCCGCCGCTGGTGGTGGCCTATGCGCTGAAGGGCACGGTGATCGACGATTTCGTCACCACCCCGATCGGCCAGGGCAAGGACGGCCAGGACGTGTTCCTGAAGGACATCTGGCCGACCAACCTCGAAGTCGCCGAAACCATGGCGAGCTGCGTCACCCGCGAGATGTTCCAGGCCCGCTATGCCGACGTCTACAAGGGCGATGCGCACTGGCAGGCGATCAACGTCACCGGCAGCGAAACCTATTCGTGGCGCGCCGGCAGCACCTATGTCGCCAACCCGCCGTACTTCGAAGGCATGTCGATGACCCCGGCCCCGGTGCAGGACATCATCGAGGCCAAGCCGCTGCTGATCCTGGGCGATTCGATCACCACCGACCACATCAGCCCGGCCGGCAACATCAAGGCCGACAGCCCGGCGGGCCAGTGGCTGATGGAGCACCAGGTCGCCAAGGCGGACTTCAACTCCTACGGCGCGCGCCGCGGCCACCACGAAGTCATGATGCGCGGCACCTTCGCCAATATCCGCATCAAGAACGAGATGGTCCCCGGCATCGAAGGCGGGATGAGCAAGTACAACGGCGAGGTGATGCCGGTTTACGATGCCGCGATGCGCCACAAGGCCGATGGCACACCGATGGTGGTGATCGCCGGCAAGGAATACGGCACCGGTTCCTCGCGCGACTGGGCCGCCAAGGGCACCAACCTGCTGGGCGTGCGCGCGGTCATCGTCGAAAGCTTCGAACGCATCCACCGCTCCAACCTGGTCGGCATGGGCGTGCTGCCGCTGCAGTTCAAGGACGGCGAAAGCCGCACCTCGCTGGGCCTCGATGGCGATTGCACCTATTCGATTACGGGCGTCGCCAACCTGACCCCGCGTCAGGACGTCGAAGTCCAGGTGACCCGCGCCGACGGCAGCCAGTTCAGCTTCACCGCGCTGTGCCGGATCGATACCGCCAATGAGGTTGAGTACTTCATGAACGGCGGGATCCTGCATTACGTGCTGAGGAAGTTGGCGGCTTGATCGCCTGAGCCATTCCTGTCAGGGCCCGCGCGCGCATTGTTGCGCGGATACTGACAGGAGGCTGCCATGAGTTTCGACAACCGCCTCACCGATCTCCCCTGCTTTTGAGATCACATCGAAACGCCGCAAGGGCTATCCGTCCGAAACGCGCGTAAAGCGCGGCCATCGCTTTGTTCGGGGTGGTGAGGTCGAGCTTGTCGAAAAGCTCGGACGCAACGATCCCTGCCCGTGCGGCACTGGCCGCAGGTTTCAAGAAATGCTGCTTGCGTTCGGGCCGGTTTCGATGGCGTGGAAGGACACGACTACTGGCGCGACTGAGCAATCGCCGAATCAAAAAGGGCGGCCTTCGGGGGCCGCCCTTCGTTTGGGACAGTTACGGTGGTGGAGTTCAGCCCGCCGTTGCTATCCGATTCTTCTTGGCCAGCCGGCGGCGGCTGAGCATCGCCGCCGCGCCTGCGCCGAACAGCAGCAGCATCGGCGGAGCCGGCACTTCGGTGCCGCTGGTGGTGCCGCTGGTCGTCCCGCTGGTGGTACCCGTGGTGCCGCTGGTCGAAGTTGAAGTCGAAGTCGACGACGAGGTCGAGGTCGAGCTGGTGACATCACCCGAAGTCGACGACGAGGTTGAGGTCGAAGTCGAGCTGGTGACATCGCCCGAAGTGGACGACGAGGTTGAGGTCGAGACGTTGCCGGAGCTCGACGAGGTCACGTTGCCCGAGCTCGAAGAGGTCACGTTGCCCGAGCTCGACGAGGTTACATCACCCGAGCTCGACGAGGTCGAGGTGACGTTGCCCGACGAGGTCGAAGTGGTCGAGGTGACACCGCCGGTCGAGGTCGACGAGGTCGAGGTCACACCGCCAGTGGTCGAGGTAACCCCGCCAGTGGATGAGGAGGTCGACGAACCTCCAGTTGTCGAGGTGACACCGCCGGTGGTCGAGGTAACGCCGCCGGTCGAGGTGGAGGTCGAACCACCCGAAGTCGAGGTCGAACCGCCCGAGGTGGAGGTTGAGCTGCCGCCCGAACCGCCCGAGGACGTGCTGGTCGAACCACCGCTGGTGGTCGAGGTGATCACCACCGAGCCGCCACCGCCGCCGCCACCGCCGCCGAAGAAGCCGCCGAAGAAGCCGCCGCCGAAGCCGTAGCCGCCCGAACCGCCGATCACGGTCACTTCACCGCCGCCCGAGCTGCTGACCGGCTGCGGAGGCAGCGGCGGCATATAGGGGACGGCGGCCATCGCCATCTGCTGGGCGGGCTGCGCGGCGCAGGTGACCGTGCGGGTCACCACGCGGCGGACCCGGCGCACGCGGCGCGGCTCGCTGGTGGCCGTGGTGGCAACATGGCGGCGGGCGCGGCCACAGCCGGGCGCGCTGCCATTGAAATCTCCGCGCGGGCAACTGACTGCCGGGGCGCGCTTGACGTAGGTGGTCTGCGCTGCGGGCGCTTCGGCGACGTGAACCGCCCCGCCGCCAACAATCGCTCCGCCTGCCGCCAGGGCAGTCATCTTCGCAAGGGCCATCCGTACCGACATATGCTGTGCCTTCGTTGTGTTTGCACCGAGTCCGCGAAACCGGAAACCATCCGGATTTGCGCTCCCTGTGACAGCAAAAGGCCAGAGAGTTGTTAATGCGACAATGGGGTTAACCTTGTTTGCCCTGCCCCATTTCGAGAATTTTTGCGTTTTCGGAAACTCGGCCGGGCAACTGTCCCAATCTGGAACCGAACTGGCGGCGAGTGCGAAGAATTGCCGCAATTTCCGAAGCGTTCAGCGGGCAGCAAGGGCCATCGCGGCGCAATGGCCTTGCCGATTCGCGGCTTATTTGCCCTGATCGAACAGGCCAGCTTGCCCGCCCGGGCTGCCTGCAGGCGGAGTCATACCAAGATGCCGCCAGCCACCATCGTTCAGGCAGCGCCCGCGCGCAGTCCGCGCGACCAGGCCGAGCTGAATCAGATAGGGCTCGATCACATCCTCAATCGTATCGCGCGGTTCGGACAGGCCCGCCGCAAGCGTTTCCACCCCCACCGGGCCGCCCTTGTAGATATCGGCGATCATGTTGAGATAGCGCCGGTCCATCGCATCGAGCCCCAGCGCATCGACCTCAAGCCGGGTCAGCGCGGCATCGGCGATTTCGCGCGTCACGACCCCGTCGCCCGCGACATGGGCGAAATCACGCACCCGCCGCAGCAGTCGCCCGGCGACGCGCGGTGTGCCGCGCGCGCGCCGCGCGATCTCGCGCGCGCCGTCTGGCTCAATCGCCATGCCCAGCAGCCCTGCCCCGCGCGCAACCACGCGCTCCAACTCGGGCTCGGTATAGAAGTTGAGCCGCACGGGGATCCCGAAGCGATCGCGCAGCGGCGTGGTCAGCAGCCCCGCGCGGGTCGTCGCGCCGACCAGGGTGAACGGCGGCAGATCGATCCGCACCGACCGCGCCGAGGGTCCCTCGCCGATGATCAGATCGAGTGCGCGGTCCTCCATCGCCGGGTAGAGCACCTCCTCAACCTGCGGATTGAGCCGGTGGATCTCGTCGATGAACAGCACATCGCCCTCTTCGAGATTGGTCAGCAGCGCGGCGAGATCCCCCGCCTTGGCGATCACCGGGCCGCTGGTGGCGCGAAAGCCGACGCCCAGCTCCTTGGCGACGATCTGCGCCAGCGTGGTCTTGCCCAGCCCCGGCGGACCGAAGAACAACACATGATCCATCGCTTCGCGGCGGCTCTTCGCGCTTTCGATAAAGACGCGCAGGTTGTCCTTGGCGGCCGCCTGGCCGACGAATTCGGCGAGCGTCTTGGGCCTCAGCGCTGCGTCGGCATCCTCAGGGAGGCGCTGGGGGGTGAGGTGGGGGTTGTCGGTCATTGGTAGCGGCACGTCTCGCGAGCGTAGTCCCATGCTCCACCACGGTCGAGGCAGGTGTCAATGTCGAACCAATCGTCGATCTGGCAGCCCGTGACAACGCCGCCAACAAAGAGGGCGGCTGTGAGCAGAAGGCGAACGAGGCGGCTCACTGCCAGAACTGAGCTGAGGGTACGATGGATGCTGAAACAAGTTCAGCATGACGGTGGTGGGGAGGGGATATAGTCCGAACAAAACCAAACTCGTCACCCTGAACTTGTTTCAGGGTCCATCGTGCCGCACATTCAGGTCCATGCGGCAGGAGCGTGTCCCGTGCGTCTACATCCTCGCGAGCGGGCACTACGGCTCGCTCTACATCGGCGTTACCTCCAATCTGATCGCGCGCCTGTGGCAGCATCGCAATAACGCGCTGCCCGGGTTCACGCGCCGATACAAAATCCACCGTCTTGGCCACTTCGAAGTCTACGGCGACATGGTCACCGCAATCAGCCGCGAGAAGCAGCTCAAGAACTGGCACCGGCCGTGGAAGATCAATTTCATCAACGAGCACAACCCGCATTGGGCGGACCTGGCCGTTGGACTGGGCTTGCCACCGTTGGAATCGACCAAGTCTTCGGATCGCAGATAACTCCCGCCCAACCCGATCCTCGTCACCCTGAACTCGTTTCAGGGTCCATTTTTCAGCACGGAACGAAGCTTTGCTCAGCAGCAAGGCCGCGCGGCTTGCTTTCGGCAAGGCGCTCCGGTTTGGCGGCAAGATGGACCCTGAAACAAGTTCAGGGTGACGGTGGAGGGGAGGTTGTTGTCTCACCCCGCCGCCCTCTTCAACGCCACTCGCACCAGCTCGTTCAGTCTCGCACCCTCGCCCAGTTCCTCGACCGCGCGGGCCACGGCCATCGTCGCCACCGGAGGTTTGAAGCCGAGGTTTTGCAGCGCCGAAACCGCGTCGGCGCTGGCCGATCCGGCCGGAACTGCCAGCGCGGCCACGCCCGGCGCAGCAGGCAAGGCCCCCGCCTTGTCCTTCAATTCATTGACAATCCGCCCTGCCAGCTTCGGCCCGACGCCCTGTGCGCGCGCCACCATCGCCGCGTCGCCGCTGGCGCAGGCGCGGCTGACTTCGTCGACTGAGAGCGCCGAGAGTACCGCCAGCGCCATCTTGCTGCCCACGCCTTGCACCCCGGTCAGCAGCCGGAACCAGGCCCGTTCCTCTCCGCTGGAGAAGCCGATCAGCCGCATGTCGTTTTCGCTGACTTGAAGTTCGGTGTGGACCGTCACCGCGTCCCCACGCACACCCAGTGCGTCGAGCGTCTTGGCCGAGGCGTGGACCAGATAGCCCACCCCGCCCACGTCGATCACCGCCCAATCCGGGCCGAAATCGTCGAGCGTGCCGGTGAGCTTGGCGATCATGGTTTGTACCTATGGCAGGTATTGCACTACCAATCTAGCCCCGTTCGTGTCGCGCTACGTCGAGACACCATGCGCGGCGCTGCGGTGTCTCGACTTCGCTCGACACGAACGGATTTGGGAGTCAGATTTTCCCCATATGCGCATGGCAAATCGCCACCGCCAGCGCATCGGCAGCATCCGCGCCCACCAGCTTGACCCCCGGCAGCAGCACTTTCAACATCGCCTGAACCTGCGCCTTCTCCGCCCCGCCGGTGCCGACCAGCGCTTTTTTGACCAACCGCGTCGCATATTCGCTCACCGGCAGTCCCGCCCGCGCTGCCGCCAGCAGGCAGACCCCGCGCGCCTGGCCGAGCTTGAGGGTCGATTGCGGGTTCTTGTTGACGAACACTTCCTCCACCGCCGCCGCATCGGGGCGGTGGGCAAGGATCACGTCGGTGAGCTCCCGGTCGAGGATGACCAGCCGCTCGGGCAGGGAAAGCTTTGGGTCGGTCGGGATCTGGCCGTTGGCGACGTGGCTGAGCCGGTTGCCGCTCTTGGCGACGATCCCCCAACCGGTGCACGAAAGCGACGGGTCGAGGCCGATGATCAGCATTGGTCCCCCTCCCGTTTGCGGGAGGGGTTAGGGGAGGGTCTGTTCTTGACCGCCGCCCAACAAGCCCTCCCCCGACCCCTCCCGCAAGCGGGAGGGTAGCTAACCCAACTGCTCCATCACCGCGTCGGGAATCTCGTAGTTGCCCCAGACGGTCTGCACGTCATCGTCATCGTCGAGCACGTCGATCAGCTTGAGCAGCGTGGCCGCATCCTCCGCGCCGACTTCGGCCTTCAGGCTGGGCTTCCACGCCAGCTTGACCCCCGCCGCTTCGCCGAGAGTCTTTTCGAGCTCGCGCGCGACCGGGTGGAGGTTCTCCACCGCAACCCAGATCGCATGGCTCTCCTCATCGCTCTCGACATCGTCGGCTCCAGCCTCAAGCGCGGCTTCGAACACCTTGTCGGCATCGCCCGCGCTGCCCGGATATTCGATCAGCCCGAGCCGTTCGAACCCGTGGCTCACTGCGCCCGATGCGCCCAGATTGCCGCCGTTCTTGGCAAAAGCGGTGCGGACATTGGTGGCGGTGCGGTTGCGGTTGTCGGTGAGCGCCTCGACAATCAGCGCGACCCCGCCCGGGCCATAGCCTTCGTAGCGCACTTCTTCGTAATTCTCGGCATCGCCCTTGCTGGCCTTGTCGATCGCGCGCTGGATGTTGTCCTTGGGGACCGACTGAGCTTTCGCCGCATTGACCGCCGCGCGCAGCCGCGGGTTGAAGTCCGGATCGGGCATGCCTAGCCGCGCCGCGACAGTGATTTCGCGGGAGAGCTTGGAAAACAGCCCCGCGCGCTTTTTGTCTTGCGCGCCCTTGCGGTGCATGATGTTCTTGAACTTGGAATGGCCGGCCATGGCGTCCCTGATATGTGCTGGATTTGCGGAAAGTGGCGCGCCCTTACACCGGGCGGGGCATTGAGGGCAACCTCCCCGCGCCGCGCGCCGGCGCTGGCAACGCTTGCGCAAGCATTTGAGGCTAGAGAGGCGCGCATGACCACACTCGTATCGCGGCTCCCAGCCACCTGGCAGCACTTCGGTTCGTTCCTGCGTGCGCCTCAGCCCGGCAATGCCAGCGGCCTGCGGAGCCGAACGGCCTGGCAGATGATCGGCGCGATGCTGGCGCTGCACCTGATCGGCCTTGCAGTGCTCCTGCTGGTGCTCTCTGGCTGGCAGAAGCTGACCGGAATCGGCGGACCCGCCGCTTTCGATCAGTTCCCCAAGCAGTGGCTGCTACCGATGGCCGTGATTGTCGCGCCGATTGCGGAGGAAGCCGTGTTCCGCGGCTGGCTGAGCGGCCGCCCCCGCGCGCTGTGGCTGCTTGGCTGTCTGGTCGCGGCGATTGTGGCGCTGGTGACGATCAAGGCCGGGCAGACCGCGATGGCGGCCGGACTGGCGGCAATCTTGCTGGCCGGCATCGCTGGCTGGGTGGCGCTGCGCAAGCGGCTCACCCCCGGCTGGTTCACCCGGCACTTCAGCGCGATCTTCTATGCGTCAGCGGTGATCTTCGGCTTGATCCACGTGGTCAATTATGCCGCGCCGGGGCTGCTCCATCTGCCGATGATCCTGCCGCAAATCTGGGCCGGGCTGACGCTCGGCTTCGTGCGGACGCGGATCGGGCTGAGCGCGGCAATGCTGATGCACGCCGCCTCGAACGGCCTGATGCTGGGGCTGGTGGCGCTGGGGGGTTAGGCCTTAGCCAAGGCCAAGAGCGGCTTTGTAGACATCGAGGATCGCTTCCATTTCGGCGCGGTCGTCGGGCTTCATCTTCCTTAGGCGGACGATCTGGCGCATGATCTTGGCATCATAGCCCACCGCCTTGGCCTCGGCATAAACGTCGCGGATATCGTCGGCGATGCCCTTCTTTTCCTCTTCGAGCCGCTCGACGCGTTCGATCAGCAGGCGCAGGCGGTCGTCGGTGGCTTCGGCCATTTCGCGGTAACTCCGGTGAAGTGAGAATCGGTTGCGCGGCTCTTAGGGGCCGGGGGCGTTCTTCTTCAAGCTCTCGGCCATGCGTTCGAGCTGTTCGGGAGTGGCTTCGCTGTGGAAACGTGCTTTCCACTCCGCTGCGGGCAAGCCGTGGATCACCTCGCGCGCGCCGACCTTGTCATAAGGTGCGCCCGCATCGACGATCCAATCGGCGAGGCAGTTGCGGCAGAAACCAGCGAGGCCCATCAGATCGATATTCTGCGCATCGTGCCGGTGCCGCAAATGCCGCACCAAGCGGCGAAATGCGTCCGCAGCCACAGTATCATCCAGCGCCTCAAGCGGATCACCCGCAGTCGCATTCGTATTTTCAGAACAGCTCATGGCCTCAGTCCTTGGGTTTTGATGCGCCTTTTGCCATAGGAAGGTCAGGCAGAAGAAGGAATACCCGTGGCAAAGCTCGACCTGCGTGGCCGAAAGATCAAGATCCTCGCGACGCTTGGCCCCGCCAGCCGCTCGCCGGAAATGATCGAGGCGCTGCTGCGCGCCGGGGCCGATGCCTTTCGCGTCAATATGAGCCACGGCGACCATGAAACTCACGCCGCGACAATTGCCGCGATCCGCGCGGTCGAGAAGCAGGTCGGCAAGCCAATCGCGGTGCTCTGCGACCTGCAGGGGCCGAAGCTGCGGGTCGGCCAGTTCAAGGATGGCCGCGCGGTGATCCGCCATTCGGGGCACTTCACACTCGATCGCGATCCGACCCCGGGTGACGAGAACCGCGTTTGCCTGCCGCACCCCGAACTGTTCGGCATTCTCCAGCCCGGCCAGCGCTTGCTGATCGACGATGGCAAGCTGCGGCTCAAGGTGATCCGCGCCGATGACAATGCGATCCTCTGTTCGGCCGAGGTCGGCGGGGTGATTTCGGACCGCAAGGGGGTGAACGTGCCCGATGCGGTGGTGCCGGTCCCGGCGCTGACCGAGAAGGACCGCCGCGATCTGGCCTTTGCGCTCGATCAGGGGGCGGACTGGATCGCACTAAGCTTCGTGCAGCGACCCGAAGACGTGGCCGAAGCGCGCAAGTTGATGGGCGCCAATTCCACCGCGCTGATGGCCAAGATCGAAAAGCCCGCGGCGCTGCAACGGCTCGATGAAATCATCGAACTGGCCGACGGCATCATGGTCGCGCGCGGCGATCTGGGGGTGGAACTGAACCCCGAGGAAGTGCCGCCGCTGCAGAAGCGGATTGTCGCCACCACCCGGCGTTCGGGCAAGCCGGTGGTGGTTGCCACGCAAATGCTCGAATCGATGATCGAGAGCCCCGCCCCGACCCGCGCCGAAGTGTCCGACGTTGCCAATGCGGTTTACGATGGGGCCGACGCAGTGATGCTCTCCGCCGAAACCGCCAGCGGGGCCTGGCCAGTTGAGGCGGTGACGATCATGCACCGGATCGCCGGACAAGTCGAAAGCGACCCAGGCTATCACGACCGGGTGCATTTCACCGAGGTCCGCCCCGATGCCACTACTGCTGATGCGCTCGCCCAGGCTAGCGCGCGGATCGCCGAGACAGTCAACGTTACCGGGATCATCGTGTTCACCGGGTCAGGCAGCACCGCGCGGCGCGTGGTGCGCGAGCGACCGTCTGTGCCGGTGCTGGTGCTGACCCCATCGCAGCGGATCGCCCGGCGGCTGGCGCTGCTCTGGGGGACCCACGCGGTCAACACCAAGGATATCGGCAGCTTTGAAGAAATGATCGCCAAGGGCAAGCGGATGGCGCTGCGGCATGGCTTCGGCGTGGCCGGATCGAAGCTGGTCGCGCTGGCCGGGGTGCCTTTCGGGACGCCAGGATCGACCAATCTGCTCCACGTGGTGACGCTGCAGGGCGATGAGCTGAGCAAACACGGGGGGTAGTGCGATGATCGCAAACGGTGATGTCTGCCGCGTGATCGCGGGCACGCACAAAGGCAAAAGCGGGACGGTTGAAGATCTCAATACCAGCAAGGGCGGCAACATAACAATTACGGTGCGGCAGACGGACGGGGTGCGATTCAAGACTCTGGCACGGAATGTGGAGAAGTTAGCGGGCTGACATCCTACCCCTTTAGGGGAGGGGACCCACGCAGTGGGGGAGGGGCTCGAGCGAGTAATCCTCAACTTGCGTGAACACGCGAAGCGGAAATCGCGCAACGGACCCATTCAACCTCAGGAGTACCCGCGCGAGCCACTCCACCAGCTTCGCTGGTAACCGTGTCGGGAGCCACTTGTCTCCCTCCACCCCAAAGGAGAGGATTTACCCAAACAGCCCCTTCAGATCCTTCTTCAAGATCTTGCCGTTGGCGTTCCTTGGCAGGTTCTCCGCCAGGAACAGCACCCGCACCGGCACCTTGAAGGCCGCCAAGCGCTCGCGGACCCAGGCCTGCAGCTCCGCCTCGCTCGCCTCGGTCCCGGGCGAGCAATAGACTACTGCCGCCGGCTCCTCCCCCAGGGTCCGGTGGGGAATGCCAACCACCGCCGCGTCGCTTACCGCCGGGTGCTCGTAGAGCGCGTTCTCGACCTCGGAGGAGTAGATGTTTTCGCCCCCGCGGATCACGATGTCCTTGGCGCGGTCGGCGATGTAGCAGAAGCCCTCGTCGTCGAGATAGGCCAAGTCACCCGTGCGGACCCAGCCATCAACGAAAGTCGCGGCGGTCGCCTCGGGGTTGTTCCAATAGCCCGCGACGATCATCGGCCCGCGCGCCCAGAGTTCGCCGATTTCCCCCGTGGGCAACACGGTCACGCCGTCCTCGGCGCGGATTTCGAGATCGGCAGCCGCAACCGCCGGCCCGCACGAAGTTGGCCGGTTGAGGTAATCCTCGGCCGAATGCGTGGTGACGGTGGCCGAAGTCTCGGTCATCCCCCAACCATTGCCGGGCAGCGCACCGAAAACTTCGCGGATCTTGCGGACCAGCTCAGGCGCGGAGGGCGCGCCGCCATAGCCGATACTCTCGATCGAGGAGAGATCGTAGTTCGCGCGCTCCGGATGCTCGATCAGTTGCCAGGCAATGGTTGGCACTCCGCCGGTCAAGTTGATCTTCTCGCGCTCGATGATGCCAAAGGCTTGCACCGGGTCCCACTTGTGCATCAGCACGATCTTGTGGCCCGCCGCGATCGCGCCCATCAGCGTGGCCGAACAGGCGGTGGCGTGGAACAGCGGGATCACGGTCAGGATCCCTTTCTTCGCCGGCTCGGGCAGCGCCTCGCCCCGGCGCAGCACGGTCCGCGCGCCCGAATAGGCGCTAGAGAGGATGTTGGTCAGCAGGTTGCGGTGGGTGCCCAGCGCACCCTTGGGATTGCCGGTGGTGCCGCTGGTATAGAGGATCGTCGCCGGATCGTCGGGCTGGAACTCGACCTGCGGCAGCGCGCGCTCAGGCAGGCTGGCCCAGGCAGCGGAAGTGCCGATGATATCCTCCAGACGCTCGGTACCCTCGGGCGCGCGGGCGAGGCGGCTGACGATGGTGTGCTTCAGATCGGTCAGTTCGGCGCGGTGTGGGGCGATCCGTTCCAGCCGCTCGGGATCGCAGACCAGCACGGTGCTGCCCGAATTGTTCAGACCATAGGTCAGCTCCTGCCCGGTCCACCAGGCGTTGAGCGGAACACAGATCGCGCCAAGCACGGTCGCGGCAAAGAATACCACGGGCCATTCGGGCAGATTGCGCATCGCCAGCGCAACGCGGTCGCCCTTGTGCACGCCAAGCCCCTGCAAGTGCGCAGCCAGAGTCGCCACCGCGCGGAACCAGGCATCGAAGCTGACCCGCTCATCCTCATAGACCAGAAAGGTCGCCTCACCGTGACTGCGTCCGGCCTCGGCCAGCGCGGCGAGACTGGGCAGCGCGTTTTTCCAGACTCGCGTCGGCACCCCGCGAATCTCTACTGTCTCCATTTCGAACGGCATGCCGGGCGCGCAGAGCAGCGCTTCGATCTCCTTGACCGACCGCGCGGGCCAACCGGCCGGAATCCACTGCGAGACCATCTCGGCGAAATTTTCAGTCATGCCTCTCCTTGCGGCCTTTGTTGGAAGGCCTTGCACGACTGGCTAGGCTAGCCGCGCGCCCCAAACAAGGCCGAGCCGACGCGGATATGCGTTGCGCCCAGCATTACGGCGGTTTCGAAATCGTCCGACATCCCCATCGAGCGGCCTTCAAGGCCATTATCGCGCGCCAGCTTGTCGAGCAGCGCGAAGAACGGCGCAGGTTCGATCCCGGCGGGGGGTACGCACATCAGACCGATCACCGGCAAGTCGGCGGCGTGGGCTTCGGCCAGCAGCGCGGGGAGCGCCGCGATATCACAGCCGCCCTTTTGTTCCTCAGCCCCGATATTGACCTGGACGAAGCACGGCACACGTCGCCCGGTCTTGTCCATCGCCTTGGCCAACGCGGCGACAAGTGACGAGCGGTCGAGCGAATGGATGCAGTCGAACAGCGCCACCGCTTCCTCGGCCTTGTTCGATTGCAGCTGGCCGACGAGGTGGAGCTGCGCATCGGGGAACTCTACGCGCAATTCCGGCCACTTCTCCGCCGCTTCCTGCACCCGGTTCTCGCCAAAGGTGCGCTGCCCCGCTTCAAGCAAGGGGCGGATGGCCGATGCAGGGTGGGTCTTGCTCACCGCGACCAAGGTGACGTCCTCCGGCTTACGCCGCGCGATGGCGGCGGCCTTGGCAATGCGATCCTGAATGTCTGAGAGTGCTTGATTCATCGCGCGCTGCTATAGCGAGCCCATGGATCGCGACCAGCCCCTCCCGTACCTGTGGCTGCTATCGGACCAGCGCAACGATACGCGGCTGGAAGCGGCGCTGGCGGCCTTGCCCCCCGGCAGCGGCTTCGTGTTCCGGCATTATCACCTTCAGGGCGATGCGCGGCTGGCGCGATACCGGGTCCTGCGGCTGATGTGCCAGACCCTCGGACATCTGGTGATCCTTTCCGGCGATGGCGCGACTGCCGCCGCCTGGGGAGCGGACGGGGTTTACGGACCGGACGCGCTTGCTCAGCCGACTGCAGGACTGCTGCGGCTGGCCACCGTGCACGATGGGGACGAAGTCGAACGCGCCAATCGCGCCGCAGTCGACGGGATGTTTCTCTCACCGGTCTTTGCGAGCCAATCGCACCCAGGCGGCGCAGCGCTGGGTCCCGCCGGATTCCACGTACTGGCTCAACGCGCATTATCCCCCGTCATCGCGCTGGGCGGGATGACCGCCGCGCGTGCCGCCGAGCTCGGCTGGCCACGCTGGGGCGCGATCGACGGATTATCCTAGCCGGAACAAAACTGGATTCTTGACGCGGAGTCACCGCCAAGCGCATAACCTCAATCGATCGGAAGGGAAGCGTCATGGCATCACGGGCAATCACCAGCGGACCGCGCGGCGCACGCCCCGATTGGCGCGCCGTGCTGCGCCGTTCACTTCGCCGCAGCGCCGAGATCGGCGGGGCGCTCGCGCTGATCGCTTTCATGGTGTTTCTGGCGCTCGCGCTGGTCACCTACACGCAAACCGATCCCTCCACCTCGACCGCCGCCGCCGGGCCGATCAAGAACTGGATGGGCGCGCCCGGAGCCTGGGTGGCCGAGCGCGCGCTCTATACTTTCGGATGGACTGCGGTGCTGCTGCTGCCGATGCTCTATGTCTTCGCGCGCAAGCTTTGGACGCTGGTCGAGGAAGACGACGCGGGCGAGGAGCACCGCGATCACGCCTGGTGGCGGCCGCTGGCGCTGCTGCTGCTCGGGATGACGCTGATCGCCACGCCGCTGGCGCTGTGGTTCGATGAACCCGGCGGGCTGGGTTCGGCGATGCCGGCGATGATGGGCGGGCTGACCGGGCTGCTGGGGGCCAAGACGGTGACCGCACTGGCGGGTCTGGCCGGATCGGCCGCGCAAGGCTGGCTGACGCTGCTGGCTGCATTGGTTTCGCTGGGGATCGGTGCCGTGCTGGTCGGCCGGGTCTTCGCGCTCGACTGGGGCAGCTTGCTCACCTTGCCGCGGATGCTGCGGCGCGGGCACCGCCCGGCTATCGCGCTGGAAGGCGATGCACCGTTCATCTCGGTCAAACCCGCCAAGCCCGCGCGCGAAGAGCGCAGCGTCTTGCCGCCCGCCGAACCGAGCCGCAAGCCGCCCGAGATCACCGATCCCAGCCGCGCCGCCAAGCCCGCGCAGCTCGCCACTGCCGGCAAGCAGCGCGATATGTTCGATGCCTATGTGCTCCCCAGCCTCGATCTGCTCAACGATCCGGCCCCCAACGCCGCACCCAAGGTCGACAAGCTGGCGCTGGAGCGCAACGCGCGGCTGCTGGAGACTGTGCTCGACGATTTCAACGTCAAGGGCACGATCGATGCCGTGCGGATGGGCCCGGTCGTCACCATGTACGAGCTGGAACCCGCCCCCGGCATCAAGGCCAGCCGGGTGATCGGCCTGGCCGACGATATCGCCCGCAACATGAGCGCGATTTCCGCGCGCGTCTCGGCGATTCCCGGCCGCACCGTGATGGGGATCGAGCTGCCCAATGCCGACCGGCAGATGGTCAGCTTCAAGGAACTGGTCGCCTGCGAAAAGTTCGCTTCCAGCAAGGCGGCGCTGCCGATCATCCTGGGCAAGGACATCGCGGGCGAGCCGATTGTCGCCGACCTCGCCACCATGCCGCACCTGCTGGTCGCAGGGACGACCGGCTCGGGCAAGTCGGTTGGGCTCAACACGATCCTGCTCTCGCTACTCTACCGCCTCACCCCCAATGAGTGCCGCCTGATTCTGATCGATCCCAAGGTGCTCGAACTCAAGAGCTATGAGGATATCCCGCACCTGCTCTCCCCCGTGGTGACCGATCCTTCGAAGGCGGTGCGCGCGCTGAAGTGGGCGGTTGAGGAAATGGAACGGCGCTATCGCCAGATGAGCGAGCTGCATGTGCGCAATCTGGCCGGCTTCAACGAAAAAGTGCGCACCGCGATTGCCAAGGGCAAGCCGCTCGGCCGCCGCATCCAGATCGGCTTCGATCCCGATACCGGCGAGGAACTGTTTGAGGACCAGCAGCTCGATTACCAGGTCATGCCGCAGATCGTGGTGATCGTGGACGAGCTGGCTGACCTGATGGTCACGGTCGGCAAGGAAATCGAAGTGCTGATCCAGCGGCTCAGCCAGAAGAGCCGCGCGGCGGGCATCCATCTGATCATGGCCACCCAGCGGCCCTCGGTCGACGTCATCACCGGGGTGATCAAGGCCAACCTGCCGACCCGCATTTCCTTTGCGGTCACCAGCCGGATCGACAGCCGCACGATCCTGGGCGAACAGGGCGCCGAACAACTGCTGGGCAAGGGCGATATGCTCTACAAGCCCAATACCGATCCGGTCCGCCGCGTCCATGGGCCGTTCGTAAGCGACGGCGAGGTTGAGGATGTGGCGAGCTACTGGCGCTCGCAAGGCAGCCCCGAATATGTCGGCTCGGTCACCGAAGAGCCTGAGGACGGCGGCTTTGGCTTCGACGATCTGGATGCAACCGCAAGCGACGCCCCCGAAGAACGCAAGTACCGCCAGGCCTGCCAGATCGTCTTCGAAAGCCAGAAGGCCAGCGCCTCATGGCTGCAGCGCCAGATGGGCGTGGGCTACAACACCGCCGCGAAATGGGTCGAGCGGATGGAAGCCGATGGCTTCGTTGGCCCCGCCAACCACGTGGGTCGCCGCGATATCTACCGCGATCGGGACGGGAATCCGCTCTAGGCCGCCGGCTTGCCCATCTCGTACTGCCCCGCAACCGCCTTGAACTGGTCGCGGGCGTGGGCTTTGGCGGCGGCGGCGGTGGGGAACAGATCGTCCTGCAGCACTGCGGTGACCAGCGGATAGCCTTGCGAATTGTAGCGGGTATCGCGCACGGTGAGGCGGAAATTTCCGGCAGCATCGCGGTTGATCAGAAAGGGGCGGACGTGATCAGCGGACATGCGCGGGGTTTCCTTATGAAATGGCGGGGGCGAACGGCTCGCTACGGGTAGCATCGCGCTTGGCACGTTCGGTATCGGTGCGGATCGCCCGGTCGGCCATCGCCTGCCAGGCGGCGGCCGAGCGGCGGAAAACTTCGCGCTGGTTGTCGAGCACGGCATCGTCGGCGCTGCGAGCACACTTGGCGGCCTGTTCGAGGTAGAACTGCGAAGTTGCCGACATGTTGTGTTCCTTTCGCTTGCGGCGCGGATCGTTATCGTTTGCGCCGCGAGTTATTATCGCTTGCGGCGCACGGGGCCAGTCAGCCCGCTCGATCCGCGCTCCCGGAACACGATCCGGCCCTTGCTCAGATCGTAGGGGGTCATTTCAACCTTGACCTGATCGCCCACCACCGAGCGGATGCGGAACTTGCGCATCTTCCCGGCAGTGTAAGCGATGATCCGGTGGTCATTTTCGAGGATTACCCCGAAACGCCCATCGGGCAGGATTTCGTCGATCTGGCCATCGAGGGTCAAAAGCTCCTCTTTGGCCATGATCTTAGACCGAAACGAGGGCGACGGCCGAAGTCTTGCCGCGCTTGTCGGTTTCCAGTTCGTACTGGATGCGCTGATCCTTATCGAGGGTCGCCATCCCGGCGGCCTGGACTGCGCTGATGTGGACGAAGGCGTCGGAATTGCCGTCATCGGGTTGAATGAAGCCGAAGCCCTTGTCGGTATTGAAGAATTTTACGGTGCCTACTGGCATGATGCGTTCCTTTCACGAAACACGTGGACCCGCAGGCAGCGTGCCGACGGGGCATGGTAGCGAGAAAAGGGAGCAAGAAGCGCGGACGCAGGAAGTCCCGTCGCAGGCGACGATAGCTTGATCCCTATGGGCGCTATCGGGGGGAATAGCAATGGCAGGGTGGCTTGGCTGCCTTTTTGGCGAGCCGCTTCCCCTTTTAGGCGCATCGCCCTAGGGCAACGGCTATGCTGCGCCTCTCCAACCTGACCCTGCCGCTTGATCACGCGCCCGAAGCGCTGGAGGCGGCAATAGCCGAACGGCTCGGGCTGGGTCCGGGCGAGCTCTTGCGCTTCAGCGTAGTGCGCCGCGGGAACGATGCGCGCAAGAAGGCCGCGATCAAGCTGGTCTACAATATCGATGTGACCGTGGCTGACGAGGCGGCAGTGCTCGCGCGCTTTGCCGACGACCAGAATGTTCGGCCCACGCCCGATACCACTTACAAGTTCCCGGTCATGGCACCAGCGGACTACAGCGGCCCGCGCCCAGTAGTAATCGGTGCGGGTCCTTGCGGATTGCTGGCGGCGCTGATCCTCGCGCAGATGGGGTTCAAGCCGATCATCATCGAACGCGGCAAGGCGGTGCGCGAGCGCACCAAGGATACCTGGGGCCTGTGGCGGCGCGCGGTGCTCAACCCCGAAAGCAACGCCCAGTTCGGTGAGGGCGGCGCGGGGACCTTCTCTGACGGCAAGCTCTACAGCCGGATAAAGGATCCGCGCCATCTGGGCCGCAAGGTGCTGACCGAGTTCGTCAAGGCCGGCGCGCCCGAGGATATCCTGACCGAAGCCCATCCGCATGTCGGCACCTTCCGGCTGGTGACGATGGTCATGTCGATCCGCGAAACCATCGAGAGCCTCGGCGGCGAATACCGCTTCGAAACGCGAGTTGACGGGTTCGACATCGCGGAAGGCAAGCTGAAGGGCCTGCACCTTTCGACCGGCGATTATCTCTCCGCCAGCCACGTGATCATGGCGGTCGGCCATTCGGCGCGCGACACTTTCGCCGTGCTGCACGAGGCCGGGGTCTATCTGGAAGCCAAGCCCTTCGCCATCGGGGTGCGGATCGAACATCCGCAGGGCTGGATCGACACCGCGCGCTATGGTCCGTTCGCGGGCAACAAGGTGCTTGGCCCGGCAGCCTATGCGCTGGCGCACAAGGCCAGCAATGGCCGCTCGGTCTATTCGTTCTGCATGTGCCCCGGCGGGCGGGTAGTCGCCGCCACTTCGGAGGAAGGCCGCGTCGTCACCAACGGGATGAGCCAGTATTCGCGCGCCGAGTTCAACGCCAATTCGGGGCTGGTGGTCGATATCGACCCGGCGCGCGACTATCCGGGCGGGCCGCTGGCGGGGGTGGCGTTCCAGCGCAAGTGGGAGGAACTGGCCTTTCAGGCCGGGGGCGGCGATTACCGCGCGCCGGGGCAGAAGCTGGGGGATTTTCTAAGCGGCCAGCCCAGCAGCGAACTGGGGTCCATCGAGCCGAGTTACAAGCCCGGGGTGAAGCTGACCGACCTCGCCCAATGCCTGCCTCCATACGCGGTCGAAGCCATGCGCGAGGCGCTGCCGGTGTTCGGGCGGCAGATGCCCGGTTACGATCACCCCGACGTAGTGCTGACCGGGGTGGAGACGCGAACCTCCAGCCCGGTGCGGATCAAGCGCGGGGCTGACCTGCAAAGCGTAAACACCCGCGGGCTTTATCCGGCGGGCGAGGGCGCGGGCTATGCCGGGGGGATCTTGTCGGCGGCGGTCGATGGGATCCGGGTGGCTGAGGCGCTGGCGAGCGAGTTGGTGCGATGATCCTCCCCTTCAGGGGAGGGGGACCAGCGAAGCTGGTGGAGGGGCTCGCGCATCCTTCCCTTCAGGGAAGGGGGACCATCCGCAGGATGGTGGAAGGGCTCGCGCAAGTACTCCAAAGGTCGAGTGCTCGGGCGACGTCATGTCGGCGTTGCGTTCTTAGGCTAGGTCAGGAGTACCCGCACGAGCCCCTCCCCCACTTTCAGTGGGTCCCCTCCCCTAAAGGGGTAGGATGAATGGATTTGGACGCCATCATCCTCGGCGCCGGGGCCGCCGGTCTGTTCTGCGCCGCCACCGCCGGGCAGCGCGGCCGCAAGGTGCTGCTGCTCGATCACAATGCCGAACCGGGCCGCAAGATCCTGATCTCCGGCGGTGGACGCTGCAATTTCACCAATGTCCACACCGCGGCCGAACGCTTCCTTTCCGGCAATCCGCACTTCGCCAAGTCCGCATTGGCGCGTTACACGCCGTCGGACTTTCTCGAACTGATCGAAGGCTACTCGATCGCCTGGCACGAAAAGACTCTCGGCCAGCTGTTCTGCGACGGCTCGGCCAGACAGATCGTCGCCATGCTGCTGGAGGAATGCGCGAAAGGCGGAGTGGAGTTGCGGCTCGGCCAGCCAACCAGCGCAGTCGAGCACCGCGATGGGCGCTTTCATGTGAACGGAGCCAGCGCGCCCAAGCTGGTGGTCGCCACCGGCGGGCCTTCGATCCCCAAGCTCGGCGCGAGCGGCTTTGCTTACGATCTCGCGCGCCAGTTCGGCCTCAAGGTGGTTCAGCCGCGCCCCGCGCTGGTGCCGCTGACCTTGGCGGGCGAGGACGCGCTGTTCACCGAGCTCTCCGGCGTTTCCGCCGAAGTCGTCGCGAAATGCAACAAGGCGCAATTTCGCGAAGCCGCGCTGTTCACGCACCGGGGCCTTTCCGGTCCGGCGGTGCTGCAAGTCTCCAGTTACTGGCAGCGCGGTGATGAAGTTGGCTTCGAATTCCTGCCCGATGCAGACCCGGACTGGCTGCTTGAGGCGAAGCGCCAGCGCCCGCGCACTTCGCTGGCCAAAGCCCTCGGCGAGCACCTGCCCGAACGCCTCGCCGCGCGGCTGAGCGAGAGGCTTGGGCTGGCGGCAGAACTTGGCAACCAGAGCGACAAGGTCCTGCGCGCGGCGCAAGCCAAGCTCGCCGACTGGCGCTTCACTCCAAACGGTAGCGAGGGCTTTGCCAAGGCCGAAGTCACCGCTGGCGGGATCAGTACGGCTGAACTCTCCAGCCAGACGATGGAAGCCAAAAAGCTCCCCGGTCTCCACGCGATCGGCGAGGCGGTGGACGTCACCGGCTGGCTCGGCGGCTACAACTTCCAATGGGCCTGGGCGAGCGGGTTCGCGGCGGGGCAGGCCCTGTGATCGTCTTGCCCTGAAACGGTTTCATCTGTAACGATTCCGGTACTTAGTTGTTTGCCGTGATTTCCAAGGCGCGAAATGTTCCATTTCGCTGAAATCGCTAAGTGAAGGAGATCCCCCATGCGCGTCGGCACCGTCAAGGAAATCAAGAACCACGAATACCGCGTGGGTCTCACCCCCGAATCCGCCCGCGAGTTGGTGGCACATGGCAATGAAGTCTGGGTGGAAAGCGGCGCGGGCCTCGGGATCGGCGCGACCGACAAGGACTATGAGCGCGCCGGTGCGGCGATCAAGGGCGATGCCAAGACGATTTTCGATGCCTGCGAAATGGTGGTCAAGGTCAAGGAACCGCAGCCACAGGAATGCGCGACGCTGCGCGAAGGGCAGGTGCTCTACACCTACCTCCACCTCGCCCCCGATCCAGAGCAGACCGCCGCGCTGGTGAAATCGGGCGTGACGGCGATTGCTTATGAAACGGTAACGGGGCCGAACAACACCCTGCCGCTGCTCAAGCCGATGAGTCAGGTTGCGGGACGGATGAGCATCCAGGCCGGGGCGACCGCGCTAGAGAAGGCGCACGGTGGGCGCGGGGTGCTGCTCGGCGGCGTGCCGGGCGTGATGCCGGGCCGGGTGATGGTGATCGGCGGCGGCGTGGTCGGTTTCAATGCGGCGCAGATGGCGGTCGGGCTGGGTGCGGACGTGACGATCCTCGACC
>CAZVMC010000011.1:0-15497 GCA_964628635.1 uncultured Novosphingobium sp.
CGAAATATCTGGGCCAGGACCAACAGCTCGGCTCGATCGAGCGCGGCAAGCTCGCCGATTTCTTTCTGGTCCCCGGCGATCCGACCAAGGACCTGAAAGCGATCAAGTCCATCGCGATGGTGGTGCAAGGCGGAACGGTCTATTTCCCCGATGAGGTTTACCCGAAGTTGGGGATCAAGCCGTTTGCCTATGTGCCGGAGGTCAACGCAGCCAAATGATCGCGTGGTGGATATGGGGCGCGGCGCTGACGCTCTACCTCTTGTTCCGGCTGTGGTACGACGGCTGGCGCAGACCGCTGGCTAAGTCAGAGGTCGATCAGTTCCTCGACGAAGTGGCCGGGCGGTTCTCGGGCGGCAACGCAACAGGAGCCTTGCGGGCCTTTCTTGAGGCGGATGACGGCAAAGAGTTCGTCATGCTCAACCTCGTCAAGGTAGAGTCAGGCAATGTGATCGATCCAGCAACCGGAAAGGAAATCGCCGGTCGAGCGGCGATGCAGCGCTATTCCGGCCCATTCGTGCGCCGCCTGATTGCCAATGGCGGCCATCCCGGCATGGTCGGGCGCAAGGTTGGCCCTTATGTCGATGCGTGGAATGTCGAGGGCGATCCCGGCTGGTCGATCTTCGGACTGATGCGTTATCGCAGCCGCCGCGATCTGATGCGGATGGTGGCCGATCCGCGCTTCGCCGAGCACCATGCCTACAAGGCGCTCGGTATCCCGGTGACCTTCAGCTTCCCGAGCCAGCGCGAGCTTTCGGTTTATCTTGGACCCAGAGTCTGGGTCGCGCTGGTTCTGGCACTTGGCGCGGCCTTGGCGCAGCTGGCTCTGCCAGCCTAAGCCTCCAGCTCGACATCCCAGTAGAGCCAATCGCGCCAGGTTTCGTGGAGGTAGTTCGGCGGGAAGGCCTTGCCGCGTTCTTGCAGGTGCCAGCAGGTTGGGCGGATCGGTTCGACCAGCAGCGGCATCTTGGCCTGCTGGGGCGTGCGGCCGCCTTTCTTGAGGTTGCAGGGCGCGCAGGCAGTGGCGACATTTTCCCAGCTGGTGCGTCCGCCCAGGCGGCGCGGGATGACGTGATCGAAGGTCAGGTTCTGGGGGCTGCCGCAGTACTGGCAGGTGAAGCGATCGCGCAGGAACAGGTTGAAACGGGTGAAGGCCGGGAACTCTGATGGCTTCACATATTGCCGCAGCGCGATCACGCTGGGGATCGGCATAGTCCAGCTGGGCGAGTGAACCTCGCGCGCATAGCTGGCGACGATATCGACCCGTTCGAGGAACACCGCCTTGATCGCGGTTTGCCAGGGCCAGAGGCTGAGCGGATAATAGCTGAGCGGAGTATAGTCCGCGTTCAGGACCAGCGCCGGGCAATCGCTAAGGTGCCGGGAGGGATCCTCCTCCGCGCTGCGGAACCGGGCCGCGCGCTCGATCAGCTCCGACTTGAGCATGGCCCCCTGTAGGAAGCCGCGATTGCGGTTCTGTGACAGCGCATGGCGGTAAAGAGCATGGCTGGAATCGCCGCGTCAAGCCTTGCCTCGAACCGCAATCCACAGGACAAGCGCGCTGTGACTGCCAAGACACGCCCGATCACACGTTTTGCCCCAAGTCCCAACGGGCTGCTCCACCTAGGCCACGCCTATGCCGCGGTGGTAGCGCACGATTTGGCGCGGCAGAGCGGCGGGGAGTTTCTGCTACGGATCGAGGATATCGACGGCACCCGCAGTCGGCCCGAGCTGGCCGCAGAGATGCTCGCCGATTTGGAGTGGCTTGGCCTCGCATGGGATGGACCGGTGGCCTATCAATCGCAGCGGCTGGCGGACTATGCGGCGGCGGCAGAAGTTCTGAAGGCGCGCGGCTTGCTCTATCCATGCCAATGCACCCGCGCCGAAGTGCTGGCGCGGGCGACCGCAACGGGGCCCGACGGCCCGCTCTATCCCGGCACCTGCCGGGGCCGCGCGGTTGATCCCGAAGGAGCGGCTTGGCGGCTCGATGTCACCAAGGCGCTCGCCGAAACTGGGCCAGTGTGCTGGGAAGACGATCTGGCCGGGGTTCAGGCAGCGCGGCCAGAGCTATTTGGAGACGTTGTGCTGGTGCGCAAGGAAGCGCCCGCCAGCTACCATCTGGCCGCGACACTGGACGATGCCGCGCAAGGCATCACCCTGGTCACGCGCGGTGCCGATCTGTTCGCCGCGACCCACATCCACCGGCTGCTGATCGCTCTGCTTGGGCTTCCTGTGCCGCGCTATCACCACCACGCGCTGCTCTGCGAAGCCGATGGCAGCAAGCTGGCCAAGCGCAGGAACTCACCCGCACTCAAAGACTTGCGGCTCGCCGGAGCCGATGGACTGGCGCTGGCGCAGAGCCTGCGCGAACGGCGCTTCCCCGCTGGTCTTTCATTGGGCGCGGGTTTAGAGAGAGGCGCATGACCTACCTACTCATCGCCGTTCTCATCGTTTTGATGATCATGACCGTGGTCAGCCTGGTGCGCGGCATCGCCGCCTTTCTCGGCGCTGCCAAGGATGATCTCGCGCGTCCCGAAGGTGCCGGGCCAAGCCAGTCGCAGCTGATGCAAAGCAAGATGATGATGCGGCGGATCCTGTTTCAGGGCGCGGCGATTGCGGTGGTGCTGATCCTGCTCAAAGCGAGCGGCGACTAGGCTTTGGTTAAGCTCAACAAGATCTACACGCGTACCGGCGACGGTGGGACCAGCGGGCTGGTCGATGGCTCGCGCCGCGCCAAGCACGATCTACGCTTCGCCGCGATCGGCACAGTGGATGAGGCCAATTCGGCACTTGGTCTTGCCGCCCTCGCCCTGGATGGATCGGAGCACGGCGCGACGCTGCAGCGGGTCCAGAACGACCTGTTCGATTTGGGCGCCGATCTGGCAACGCCGGGGGAGGATTTCGCCCCGGGCGAGATGGTGCTGAGGATGGTGCCCGCGCAAACCGACTGGCTGGAGGCACAGATCGATGCGCTCAACGCAAACCTTGCTCCGCTGACCAGCTTCATCCTGCCCGGCGGCAGCGAGGCCGCGGCGCGGGTGCATCTGGCCCGCGCGATCACCCGCCGGGCCGAACGCGATGCCGCCGCCCTGGCCGCAGCCGAGCCAGTCAATCCGGCCGCGCTGACCTACCTCAACCGGCTCTCCGACTATCTCTTCGTCCTGGCCCGGGCGATCAATGCAGCGGGCAGCGGCGATGTGCTGTGGGTGCCGGGGCAGCATCGCTGACGCGAGCGCTGTCACTGATCTTTGCGCACATACCAATCATCGAATTTTGAAAGTTCCGGATGGACCCGGCAATAGCCCTGGGCTTCAAGGAGCTGGAATAGCCGGTCGCGGTTCGGGGTGTAATTGTGCTCGCAGGTGATCACTTTGACCCGGTAACTGCCGAAATCGAAGTTGCTGAGAATCTCGAACTCGGACCCTTCGGTATCGAGCGAAAGATAGTCGATCTCGCGCGGCGCCGCGTGCCGCGCTAGCAGATCGTTGAGACTAACCGTTCGCACAGGGTAGGATCTGCGCGCTTCTCGGCTGCGGGCGTGCGAATCGCCGTCTGCATGGGTGACCAGGGTGGAAAGCTCGGCATAGTCGGTTTCAAGGAAGTCGAGCTGTTCGCCGCTCGCGCTCCAGACGCAATCGAAGTCGATTACGGCACTGCGCTCTTGCAGCAGGCGGTCGCGCCAGCAGTGGGCCGGTTCGGCCAGAATGCCGGTCCAGCCGTAGTGCTTTTCCAGCAACCAGGTATTGCTGAGCGTCTTCCCATCGGTTGCGCCGAACTCAACGAAGAAGCCGCCCCGCCGAAAGCCAAGTTGATTGAGCACAAACACGTCTTGGCGCAGCTGCGCTTGCGAATGCTGCAGCGCGGACACCAATTCCGCCTGCCGCCCCCCGCCCACTTCGCACAGAAACTCGAAATTCGCTGCGGCCCGCTCATTCAGCTCAAGCGCGCTGAGTCGACTGCGCCGAACCACGTCGAGATCGAATGATCGGAGCGCCTTGCGCAAGACAGCCTTGAAGCCCGGCATTGTGTGATCCTTACGCTACGCCGCACTCTATGCGCAGCCGCGTGGGGAGGATCAACTCGGTTTCGATCGGAACGGCAGGTCTGCCTTGACGCGCGGTGCCGCCAAGCGCGAAATCCCTAGCGCTACCCGGCATGCCATCTTAGGAAGCGTCAGGTGCCGATCGGCTGCGCAGGGTTCGCCCAAGCATCCGGGCCATGGGATGATCGAATTTTGCTGGATCGCCTTGTTCTTCGCAATGCCGCCTGGGCTTCGGGTGAGCGCGTGATCCGGGGCCTGGTTTCAGCAATCGTTGGTGCATGGGTGGCGCGCTACCTTGGACCGACCAGCTACGCCGCAATCGCCTACGCCTTGGCGATCACGACCCTGCTGGGTCCGCTGTCGCAGCTCGGACTCAATTCGATCGTCGTGCATCGGTTGGCGGAGCGCCCAGACAAGTCCGCACAGATCATCGGCACTGTGCTGGCGCTCAGATTTCTGTTTGGCTGCCTCACGCTGTTTTTGTGCATCATGGTTGCCGCGCTGACCGGCGTCAGGGGGATTGATCTGGTCATTGTCGGCATTGTCAGCCTGCAATTGGTATTCTCCCTCGGGGATGTGTTCGATTACTTCTATCAGGCGCGAATGATGAACAAGGTTGGAGCGCAAAGCCGCGTGGCGGCTTCGCTCATCTGTTCGGTCATCAAGGTGCTTCTGATTGTTTTTTCGATGCCCGTCTGGGCTTTTGCAGTTGTCTTCGCATTTGAGTTCCTGGTCATCCTGCTGATCTTGGCAAGACAGTATCGGCGCGACGCTCAATCGCAGGGATTGGCGTTTTGCCCCGCCTTGGCGCGCGAACTGCTACGGGCCGGACTGCCGTTTTTGTTATCGGCCTTTGCCATCGCGTTTTATGGCCGGTTTGATCAGTTTCTGATCAAGAACCTGCTCGGCGCGCATGAGCTCGGCATATATGCGGTGGCCGCACCGTTCTTTCAGGCATTCACCATCGTCCCGCTTGCGCTGACAAACAGCTTTATGCCGGTCATTTCGCGTGCGTCCGGGGTTGACCTGACCGAATATCACGCAAATCTCAGCACGATGTTCCGCGTGGTACTTGCGGTCAGCGTGATCGTGGCCGTGGTGGCTGCGGCAGCTTCGCCATTGATCGTTCAGATCCTGCTGGGTCCGGCCTATGCCCGCTCTGGCACTGTGCTGGCGATCTACGCGCTTGCGGTGATTCCGGTTGCCTTGGGCCATAGCTGGAACGTTTGGGTGACCATTTCCAACCGCGGCCGACTGCTGATGCTCAATACCGCGTGCGGCGCGCTGACATCGCTGGTCGCCAATTTGCTGCTGGTTCCGCGCCTGGGGATTGAAGGAGCAGCAATTGCGGCGGTGTTGTCATTGCTGGTGGCGGGCTTTGTGGTGAATGTCTTCACTTGCCCGGACATTGCGCGAATGCAAATAGGCTTTCGGCCCCGGCCAGCTTCCTGAGGCTTGCGCGATGATCCAGGTCCAGACAAGTCCCAGAATTGCTGTGCTGACAGCAACCTACAACCGGTATGCGATCACCCGGGCCAACATTGCCGCCCTTGTCGCTGCGATCGCGCAGACCGCGTGCGAAGCGGAAATCTTTCTGCTCGACGATGCCTCGCCCGACCAGACCGGTCCGCGCATCAAGACGGAGTTTCCGCAGATCCACGTCAAGATCAGCGACGGCAATCTTTACTGGAATCAGGGCATGCGCAGCGCCCACCGTGAGGCACAGAGCCATGGACCGTTCGATGCCTATTTGCTGTTCAACGACGATGTTACAGTTGATGACGCCGCGTTCATCCGGATTGTCGCGGCGTGGGCAGCACTGAACCGCGAAGCGCCGACTTGCTTGGTGGGCGCGACACAGGACAACAATCGCCAGTCAACAACCTATTCGGGCTTTCTGCTCAGAAACCCCAATAACGTAACCGACATCCATGTTATCGAGCCGACCCACGAATTTCAGCCCTGCGATACCTTTGCCGGCAACTTCACCTTGATCCCTGCAGCGGTCTTTGACGATCTGGGCGGGCTCGATCCGCATTTCTGGCATGGCTTCGGCGATCTCGATATCGGCCTGTCGATTACGCGAGCGGGATTTCATGCCGTTGTGGCTCCGGGATGGATCGGCTGCTGTGATGGCCATGATCCCCCGGCAAGAAGCCGCCATGGCTTGCTGCGCAGATTGAAAGAGGGGTTCACCGGGTTCGAAGACCGGCGCCGTCTGGCCTATTTGATGTGGAAGCATGGTGAAAGCAGGTTTTGGACTGCCTGCGAGATCGGACTGATGTTGCTGAAACGCTTGCGGGTCGTTGTGCTCAACCTTCCCCACGTCAAAGCGCAATCCGCAAGTGCGCGGCGATAGCTTGGTGGCGGATGCGGCGCACCTTTCGCATGGCCCCGACGGACGGCTGACAGACCGGCGCGCTGCGGCGACCATCGTCTTCACCGTACACAATCGCCGGGAGCTGTTGCTTGAGGCGATTGGTTATGCCTTGCGACAAACATTGCCGCTCCACATCATCGTTGCTGACGATGCCTCGACCGACGGGGTTTCAGCAGCTTTGGCCGCGGCCTATCCCGAGATAACCTATCTCCGCAGCGACACGGCCAAAGGCCCCTGCTTCCAGCGCAACCGCGGGTTGGAACGCGCCGCGACACCGATTGTCTTCCCGCTCGATGACGATTCCCTGCTGGTTGACCCGGCGACGCTGGAAAAGGCGCTGGAGGCTTTTACGGATCCGAAGGTCGCGGTTGCCGCAATACCCTTCAGAAACATCCTGCAATCACCCAAGGTGCACCAGGCCTTCGATCCCGAAGACAGGCTTGATCGGTTCGATTTCGTGGCTTGCGCGCACGGGGTACGCCGTGATGCCGTAACCGCAGCCGGGGGATACAACGAAGCGCTGTTCTATATGGGGGAGGAAAGCGATCTGGCGATCCGGTTGGTCGATCACGGCTGGCGCGCGGTCGTGGCCGACGCGCCCGCCATCGATCATATGCAGCCGCCCAACCGGAAGAACTTCAAGCCCGACTATTACGGTCGGCGCAACGATCTGTTGTTTGTCTATCAAAGAGTGCCGGCCCGGCACCTGCCGGCCGCACTGGCCCGATGCGTGGCACGCGGGATTCGCTTCAGTGCCAGCACCGGCGGCATCAAGCCCATGCTGACCGGCTACCGCGATGCCGTGCGGGAGATACTCGCCGGCATCGAACGTCGCAGCGTGTCCTCCGCAACCTACCTGGCCTACCGCGCCAGTTTGAACATGCGGGCGCGAAAGCGGCGGTCCATGTCAGCGCGCTAGAGCATCAAGCAGCCGCGCAATCCCGTCGCGGTAGCGCGCGAAGCTGAACCGCGCTGACTCGGCCTGGGCCGCGCTGCGCCAGCCGTCAAGGCGTTCGCGATCGGCGATTGCGACGAGCAGCGCGGCTTCGATGCTGTCGGTATCCAGCTCCTCGAGCATGATCCCGGTCCGCTCTGAAACCACCGGCGCGCAATGCCGTGACTGGATCACCGCGCAGCCCGCCGCCAGCGCCTCATAGAGCACCAGTCCCGCGCCTTCGAAGTAGCTCGGCAAGACCAGCACATCGTGCGCGGCCATGATCGCGGGAACATCGGCGCGAGCAACTGTCGGCACATGACGAACCCGATCAGCATAGCGCGCGAACATGGTGGGCGGCACGCGCAGCTCACCCACAATGGTCAGCTCGGCCTGACTGCGCGGAATCCGGGCAATCGCCTCGAGCAAGAGGTGCAGCCCCTTGCGCGGGATGCCGAGGCCCATGAACAGGAATCGTACCGGGCGGTCCGGCGCAATCGGCTGCGGCGCGGGGGCCTTGGCGAACAAGGCCGCGTCGAAGCAATAGTCGAGCACGCGGACCTTGGCGGGATCGGTGTGCGGACGCACCGTCTGTGCTGCAGCCTCACATCCCAGCAGGATCGTGTCAGCGAGATCGTATTCGCGTTGGTCACGCGCGATCTGCTGCTCGGAGATCCGGCGTTCGGTGGGTAGGAACCAGTCGCCATAGCGCTCAGCCACTTCGTCCATCGCCGCATTGTAGGCGCGATAATCTCCAATCGTGCGATCGAGAATACAGGCACGACCGTGCCGCCGCGCCGCCTCAAACGCAGTCAGCGAACTGCCGTTGTAGCCCCACAGCGCAAAGGGGGTCCGCACGGCCAAATCTGCGGCGATCTGCCGCCCAAAGCGCTGGTTGCCATAGGCATCGATCCGCTGCGCCAAAGGGTGCAGGCCCATACGCGCAGCAATCCGTTCCAGCCATTCCGCCAGTCCACTGGTGCGGACCAGCGCGGGATCGAGCGCAGGGTGGTCGAACCGGCGGAACTCTTCCCGCATTTTCCGGGCCAGCGGAGCCGGGGCATAGCGCGCGGCGCGGTAGGGCCAGCGCTCGGGCTGGTGAAAGATCGAGGTGGCGTACCATTCCAGCCGCCCCAACTGCTGCAAAGCCTGCGCGGTTTGCCACGAATGCTGGGTACCGGGATGGAAAACCGCGACTTTCATGCCTGCGCCCCTAATCCCGTGGCGCTGTCATGCCATCTGCAAATCGAGGTTCGCGAATTAGCCATATCGGAGAATTCATACCCACTCACAAACCACATAGGCGTGTGATAGCAATGCAGTGCTACATCGGCCCGGTGAAGAGCAGCGGGTCGAGCTTGGCTTTGCCCCACTTTAGGCTCCAGTGCAGATGCGGCCCGGTCGCGCGGCCGGTCGCGCCGATCTTGCCGATCACCTGCCCCTGCCGAACGACATCGCCAACCTTCACGTTGAGCGCCGAGCAGTGGAGGAAGGCGCTGTTGAGCCCCATTCCATGGTCAATCATCAGCAGTCGCCCTTCCAGCGAGAACGAAGTCTGCGCCGCCAGGATCACCACCCCATCGGCCGGTGCCATGAAAGGCGTTCCGCTGGTGCCCGTCGCAATGTCGATCCCGGAATGGTAAGCGGCCGGGCCAGCCGGGTAGATCCGCTGCGAGCCGAACCGGCCCGAAATCCGCCCCCTGACCGGCCAGACAAATTTCTGCCGCCAACCCTCACTGCCGGTATCTTGCGCGCGGGCGGCATTGATCTGGGCCAGCTCACCCTCACGCTTCTTGAGCCAGACTGGATCGGGCGGCGTGCCCGGCTTGGGGCCGAGCGGGATGCGCTCGATATTCCAGGCCCGCGGACTGATATTGAGCGGCTTGTCGATCGTGCGGCCATCCGCGGTCTTGAGTGAAAGCCGCGCGGCCGCTTTGGCATCGCGGTCAAAGGCGATGAAGAACCGCCCGTCAGGCGCGACCCGCACCGGCACTCCGTCCAATGTCAGTGCATTGGCGCCGGCAGCAACTTCTCCCCGTGCGACCTGCCCGAGCGCCCAGCCGCCCTGGGTCAGTTCACCGGTGAGCGAGACGATGCCCGTTGCCCGCGCCGGAGGAAGCGCAGACGGAAGTGGCTGTGCCGGGCGCGGCGCGGGAGCGGCCGCGGAGGCGACTGGCTGCGGCGGAGCGGCCGCCGGCACGAGACTGCTGGCGTTGCAGCTGGCAACAACCGCCAGAATGCAAGCACCAGCGCCCCAGATCGGCCAGGTCCGCATCGCCATCAATCCCCGAGCAGGCGCTGGGTGGCGATCGCAGCGCTGGCGTAGGCCTCTTGCCGGGTCACGCTCCAATAGCGCAGCGCCTCAAGCGGCACGCGCTCACCGCTGACCGCGCAGATCACGTGGTTGCCGGGGCTCATCACGCGAAAGCCATTAGGCTGGTAGAACAGCGTTGCGGGTCGTTCGGAAGCGGACATCAGCATGGACGCTTGCCTAACAGAAGGCTGGTTTCAAAGCAATTTGCCCTGGCTGGACTCGTCCGGTTTCGGGGCAGGGCGAGGCCGAGGCGCGCTGCGCGGGGCGCTCGCGGTTTCGCCGGGGACCACCGTCAATGCCCCATCACGGAACTGCACCGCCAGCATGGGCTCCAACGCCGCCGCCGCGCGGCTCGTCAGGGTGCGGCCATCGGCAGCGGTGATCCTTGCATAGCCGCGTTCGAGCACCGCATCCGGATTGAGCGAACGCAGCACACGGCCCAATCCGTCAAGTTGCCCGCGCGCCTGGGCGAGCCGGGCCGAGAGCAGTGGCAAAGACAACCGCCCTGCCTGACGTTGCAGCGCCACTCCCGCGCGCTGCGCGCTTTGGCCGAGACCGCGCCGCAGACGCTCGTTGGCATCATCGAGCCGCTGGGCATAGGGCGCAAGCAGAGCGTCGGGACGTGGCAGACGTTCGGCGCGCGCGGCGAGACGCTCGCGCCCAAGCTGGACCGGACGCAGCACTGCGCGGCGCTTTCTGAGAGCGAGTTCGCCGAGCTGGGCGAGCAGCTCTTCGCGCACCGGCACTGCGAGTTCAGCGGCGGCAGTCGGGGTCGGCGCGCGCAGATCGGCGGCGAAATCGGCCAGCGTGGTGTCGGTCTCATGCCCCACCGCCGATATTACCGGCACCGAGCTTTCGGCGATCGCGCGGACGACCACTTCCTCGTTGAAAGCCCAGAGGTCTTCGATCGAGCCTCCGCCGCGCGCCACGATTACCACGTCGGGCCGGTCCGGATCCTGCAGTACCGAGAACCCGCGTACGGCGGCAGCAACTTGCGCCGCCGCACCCTGGCCCTGAACCAGCACCGGCCAAACCAGCACGCGGCTGGGCATTCGATCGGCCAAGCGGTGGAGAATGTCGCGGATCACAGCGCCGGTGGGCGAGGTCACCACGCCGATCACCCGAGGCAGGTAGGGCATTCGCCGCTTGCGCTCTGGCGCGAACAGCCCTTCCGCTTCGAGGCGGGCCTTGGTTTTGGCGAGCAGCGCCAGCAGCGCGCCCTCACCGGCAATCTCCATCCGCTCGATCACCACCTGATAGTTCGAGCGGCCCGGATAGGTGGTAAGCTTGCCGGTGACGATGACTTCCAGTCCATCCTCCGGCTGGAAGCCGAGCCGCTGGACCGAGCCGCGCCACATCACCCCGTCAAGCCGCGCGTTTTCGTCCTTGAGCGCTAGGTAGAGATGGCCCGAAGCCGCCCTTTTTACGCCCGAAAGCTCACCCCGGATCCGCACATAGGCAAACCGATCTTCGACCGTGCGCTTGAGCGCAGCGGAGATTTCGCTGACCGAAAGCGGCGCATCATTGGCCATGGGGGCGTTGTCGCCGCCACGCGCTGCGGCTAGGGCTGCGGGATCATCGGAAGACGGGGAATCGGGCATGAACATCCTGCTGCTGGGATCGGGTGGGCGTGAGCATGCTTTGGCTTGGAAGCTGGCGCAATCCCGCCTGCTGCAAAATCCGGGCGACAAGCTGTTTGCCAGCCCCGGCAACCCGGGCATCGCCGAACATGCCGAACTCGTCGCGCTCGAGGCAACGGACCATGGAGCGGTGGTCGCGTTTTGCGATGAAGTCCGGATCGGACTGGTGGTGATTGGTCCGGAGGCGCCGCTGGTCGATGGACTGGCTGACAGCCTGCGCGCAGCCGGGATCGCCGTTTTTGGACCCAGCAAAGCCGCAGCTCAGCTCGAAGGCAGCAAGGCTTTCACCAAGGAACTGTGCGACCGGCACGGCATTCCCACGGCGGCCTACAAACGGGTTACCAGCGCGGCAGAGGCGCTGGCGGCGCTGGACGGTTTCTCCATCCCGGTTGTCATCAAGGCCGACGGGCTGGCGGCGGGCAAGGGCGTTACCGTTGCCATGACGCGCGCCGAAGCCGAAGCGGCGATCACTGAGATCTTCTCCGGCAAATTCGGTGCAGCCGGCGCCGAGGCGGTTATCGAGGAATTCCTCGAAGGCGAAGAGGCCAGCTTGTTCGTGCTGACCGATGGGCACACGCTGGTTCCGATCGGTTCAGCGCAGGACCACAAGCGGGTTGGTGATGGCGATACGGGGCCGAACACCGGCGGAATGGGGGCCTACAGCCCGGCGCGGGTGCTGACCCCGCTGTTGGAGGCAGAGGCGATTGAGCGGATTGTTGCGCCGTCGGTGCGCGGCATGGCGGCGGAAGGCATGCCCTATTCCGGGGTGCTTTATGCCGGGCTGATGCTGACCCGCAGCGGGGTCAAGCTAATCGAATACAACGCCCGTTTCGGCGATCCGGAATGCCAAGTGCTGATGCTGCGGCTTGAAGACGATCTCGGTGAACTGCTGCTGGCCTGCGCTGAGAACCGGCTGGGCACGCGGCCTGCGCCGCGCCTGTCGCCCGATGTGGCCCTGACCGTGGTGATCGCCGCGAGTGGCTATCCGGATGCGCCAAAGAAGGGCGGGATCATAAAGGGGATCACCAGGACAGAGACGTCAGAGGTCAAGGTCTTTCACGCCGGTACCGCGCAGATTGGCGATCAGCTGTGCGCCAGTGGCGGGCGCGTGCTCAATGTGACGGCGCGCGGCGCTAGCGTGAACGAAGCGCGTCAAAGGGCCTATGCGGCGATTTCGCGGATCGATTTCGCCGACAGCTTCTGGCGCAGCGATATCGGTTGGCGCGAAATCGCCCGCGAACAGCAGGGCGAACAGCAAAACGCCGATTGATTTTTTCGTCGGGACGGGCGAAGGCGCGCGAAACGGTCGCGCTAAAGCTTAGAAACGAAACAATCGTCGCAGCTCGGCGTGAGGAGTGTCGTACCGTGAAGATTACGCTGGTCGAGACCGGTCAACCGGCGCTGGCGCCTTGGCTGATCGGCTACGTTGGCGGCGATTTTCTGGCAGAATCAGCGATTTCGCGGCGAGTCATTCCGGCTCGGCCTAATTGCTTTGTCCAGATCATCCTGTCGGGCCGGCACACCATGCTCGATATCGAAAGCGGGGTCCGCAAGGAGGCACCGGTAGTCGGGCTGTTCGGCCCGTTGACGCACTATCGCTACAACATGGAGATCCCGGGCGACCTGCGGACCTTTTCGGCCCGATTGCAGCCAGCCGCCGCGACCCAGCTATTCGGCATCGATCCGATCACCTTGGTTGACAGTTTCCGCGCAATCGAACTGCCTGGTGGGCTGCTCGAACAGCTTCGCGCGACACCAGACTTTGCCGGGATGGTTGAGCCGGTCGACGCCTGGCTGAGCGGCTTGGCCAAAGGCAAGCGCGGGTCTGATGCGGTAACCCGCGCCGCCAATCATCTTCGCCATGCCCGCGGGATCATCAGCGTGCAGGAGCTGGCGGACGAGGCTGGCCTGTCGTTGCGCCAGTTTCAACGACGGTTTCAGGCACTGACTGGACTCAATCCAAAGCTATACGCGCGGATCTGCCGGATCGGGCAGGCGGTGCACCGCAAGGAACTCGAGCCGCAAGCCTCGTGGACCGAACTCGCGCTGGAGTGCGGCTATGCCGATCAATCGCACTTCATTCGGGACTTCAAGGCCTTGACCGGACACCTGCCGCGCGATTTTCTGCGCGGTCAGTCGCCGATTCTGCGTGAACCCAAATGGGAAGGTTAGGCAGGCGCTAGTCCCAATTTGGTTTTGATTTGATCCTATAGGGCAAGCGAACTGACATCGTCCTGCAACAGCGGCAACGAGGCATCGCGCTGCAAATCCAATTCGAGATCATCAAGCAAGGCCATCACTTCTGCTCGCGCTTGTCCGCGCGTACGCGGCAGCGAAGGAAGGCGGTGCAGATCGATATGCGTTAGGCCCATTGGAAAGAGCTCGCGGTAGGCCACGCGCTCGCTCAGCCCGGACCCCAGCCTGAATCCCAATTTCGGGGAAACACGGGCCAGCGCCCGGTCGATTTGGGCCTGATTCATGCTGGAATCGCGGCGCTTGCGGTTCTGCAAGACCAGCCAGTCCAGCGCCGGCAAGCCAGCCGAGACGCGGGCGGTGCGAAGTTCCTCAACCATCGCGGCAAAACAGCCCGGGCCGGCATATCTGCGGCTGGCGCTATCGAGGCGCGCCAGCAGATCGAGATCGACAAACGAACAGTTGACTGGAGTAATCAGCAGGTTGGCCAGCGCAATCGCGCGGCGGGCAATGCCACTATCGAAGCCGGGGGCATCGATCACCACCACATCGCAATCCCACCCCTGGCGGGCGATTTCCTGACAAAGCATCGCGCCGCTTTGGTGCTGGAGCAGCAAGTGGCGCGGCAGGGGCAAGCGGACACCAAGCCGCCGCGCGGTACCATCGCGACTGGTCAGCGCGCGGGTGAGGGTCTGTTGCCGCCGGTCCAGATCGACGCTGAGCACCTTGTAGCCGCAGTCGGCCAGCGCCACAGAGAGATGGAAGGCCAGCGTCGATTTGCCGACCCCGCCTTTCTCATTCGCAACCGTGATGATTTTTGCGGCTGGCTTAGTCCGTCCGGCGATATCGGCCACAATGACTGCAGGATGTTCGCCATCGATGCTGAGATCGCGCCGCCCCGCGAACCCGCCAATCGGAGTAACCACGCCCATCCCAACGACCCCCAGCTTCCCAACCCGTCCACAAGATCAGCGTCCTGCGAATCGGCTTTCAGCGATAAGTTAGTGGATAAGTCTGTGGGAATCGAATCGATTCACGATTCACCTCAGACACTTAGCCGAGGCGGGCCTGGACCAGCTGTTTGAGGTCCGCCTCGGGCCGCGCGCCATAATGCGAGATGATCTCTGCCGCGCAAATCGCCCCCATGGTCAAGCACTCACCAAGCGGCCGCCCATTGACGTGGCCGTGGAGGAAACCCGCCGCGAACAGATCGCCTGCCCCGGTAGTATCAACCACCTTGGCAATCGGCTCGGCCGGAACCTCCGCCCGTTCGCCGCTACGCAGCGCAACCGCCCCTTCGGGTCCGCGAGTCACCACCAGGACCGGCACCTGCGGGGCGAGCTGGGCGATCCCCGCTTCGAAGTCCTCGGTCCCGGTCAGCGCGGCCAGTTCGACATGGTTGGCGAACAAGATGTCGATCTCTCCCGCTGCCAGCAGCGCGCGGAAATCATCGCCGTGGCGCGCGATCACAAAGGCATCGGAAAGCGTGAAAGCCACCTCGCGACCCGCCGAACGCGCCGCCGCAATTGCCCGCCGCATCGCGGCGCGCGGCTCTTCGGGATCCCACAGGTAACCTTCTAGGTAGAGTACCTTGGCTGCCGCAATCGCCGCCTCGTCCAGCGCCGGAGCAGGCAGGAACTGCGAGGCACCGAGAAACGTGTTCATCGTCCGTTGGCCATCGGGTGTGACGAAAATCAGGCAGCGCGCGGTGCTAGGCTGGCCAGGTCGTGCCGGAGTATCGAAGGCGATACCCCCTGCGCGAATATCATGCGCGAAGACCTCGCCCAGCTGATCCTGGGCCACCTGACCGATAAAGCCGCAGCGCGAGCCAAGCGCGGCCAGCCCAGCCAGAGTATTGGCGGCCGATCCGCCGGAGATCTCCTTAGCCGGGCCCATCGCCTGGTAGAGCGCATGGGCCTGATCCTCGTCGACCAGTGTCATCCCACCGCGAGTAAGGCCCAGCTCATCGATCAGTTCATCACGGCACGGAGCCATCACAT
>CAZVMC010000011.1:15597-36650 GCA_964628635.1 uncultured Novosphingobium sp.
CCGCGAGTAAGGCCCAGCTCATCGATCAGTTCATCACGGCACGGAGCCATCACATCGACGATGGCATTGCCGATCGCGATGACATCGGTGGTGGGCTGAGACATGGGGATTCCTCGGCTGGTCTGATCTGACAAGCTCGCGCGCCTAGCCGTGCCAGCGGTCTGGGGCAAGGTGCTGGCGGCACCGGGTGGCCCAGCGCCTAAGAATGCCCGCCGTTGACAGCGCATGCCGGGCGGGCGATTCGGCGGCGCGATGCTGGCCGCTTTCGCTCTTGCCCTCAAACAGCTGACGGAACCGCGCGTTCTGCGGGTGCTGATCAAAAGCCTGATTGTCACGCTGTTCGCCTTTGCGGTTCTCGGAACCGCCGGTTGGTACGGGATTGACCGGTTGCTCAGCTCCTGGCCCGCGCTGGCGGACTATTCAGATCTGGCCGCGCTGGTGCTGGTGATGGTCGGCGCTTGGCTGCTGTGGCGGGTCGTGGCGCTGTTGGTGCTGCAGTTCTTTGCCGATGAAGTCGTCCATGCGGTGGAGGCCAAATACTACCCCACCGCCGCTGAGCGAGCGCGCAAGCTTGGATTCCGTGAGGAGCTGGCCAATGGCCTCAATGGCGCGGGCCGCGCAGTGCTGTTCAACCTGCTTGCCCTGCCAATCGCGCTGGTGCTGCTGATCACCGGGGTCGGCGCGCCATTGGTATTTGTGTTGGTCAATGCCGTGCTTCTCGGACGCGAGCTGCAAGACATGGTCTGGTTGCGCCACCGCCACGATCCCGCCGCCGCTGCGCCGCTCGCCAAGTGGGAGCGGCTCGCACTGGGCGGGGCGGTGACTGGCATGCTCGCTGTGCCGTTCGTCAATCTGCTCGCGCCGCTGCTCGGCGCGGCAGCAGCCACTCATCTGATCCACCGCAAGGATACCCCCCGCCATGTCGCCTAGAATGCTCGCGCTTCTGCTACCCTTGCCGCTGCTGGCCGGTTGCGCCAGTTCCGCGGCAACCACAACAGCACCGGCCGCCAGTGCGCCGGTGCCGGTCCGCACCCCGGTCCGCCGCACGCCGCCTGCTGCAGTTCAGGCCCTGCCCGGCACCGAAGGCGTGATCGGTGCACCCCGCGCTGACTTGCTCCGCCAGTTCGGCCCGGCCCGGCTGGACGTGTGGGAAGGCGATGCGCGCAAGCTCCAATGGGTTGGCGCGGCTTGCGTGCTCGATGTTTATCTCTATCCCAAGAGCGCCGGAGCCGAACCCCAGGCCACTTATGTCGATGCTCGCCGCCCAAGTGACGGACGCGATGTGGATCGCGCGGCCTGCATCGCGGCTTTGCGTCGTTAGTCCGCCATAAGGCGGATCCGCACCGGCCCGCTCCCCCGCCCGACCACCCAAATGGTGACCCATAGGTTATGGGTGGTCGGGCGGGGGAGTGGGCCGGTGCCGCAAGGGAGGGTCGGATGACCCGATCGCACCCTACCAAAGACTTACCGTAAACAAAAATTAGGGATATTCGGCGATACCGCCCTCGCAACAATCGGGGGCCAATTGCACCATGAGCATGCATTTCGGGGACATTGCCGCACAGGCTGCGGCTGACGGGACGATCGCGGCCGAAGAGATTCTGGCGCTGCGCCGCGCCGGCTGGGCCGACGGCAAGATGGAGCCGGAAGAGGCCGAAGCGCTGTTCGTCGCCAATGATGCAATCCCCTCGCCGAGCCAGGAATGGCGCGATTTCTTTGTTGAGGCGCTTAGCGAATTTGTGGTCAATACGGTCGAGCCGCAGGGTTATGTCGATCAGGACATGGCCGATGAGCTGGTCCAGCGGATCGATGCTGATGGCAAGGTGAACAGCCTGGTGGAGCTGGAACTGCTGGTGCGAGTGCTCGAAAAGGCGCTCTCCGTGCCGCAGAGCCTCAAGGACTACGCCCTGAAACAGATCGAGGATGCGGTGCTCAATGGCGAAGGTCCGACCCGCCATGGCGAGCTGGACAGTGCCGGGATCAACGCTGCCGAATGCGCACTGCTGCGCCGGATGATCTTTGCCGCTGGCGGCGATCGCCCGGCCAGTGTCAGCAAGGCTGAAGCCGAAATGTTGTTCCGAATCAAGGATGCAACGCTCTACGATACCAATGCGCCCGAATGGCAGACGCTGTTTGTCCAGGGCGTGGCCAATTTCCTGCTTGGCTTTGGCGGGCACGAGCCGCTGACCAGCGAACGCGCTGGGGAATTGGAGCGCTTCATGGCCACCGAAGGCGCCGGAATCGGCGGCTTTCTGGGGCGGATGTTCAGCTCCAAGCCGGATCTCGAAGGTGCCTTCGGTAGCCTGCTCGGCGACAATGCACCGGATGCCGGGGTCGAAGCCTGGGACGATGAAGCCGAAGCCGCCGCCGTGCTCGAGCCCGCCGAGGCCGACTGGCTGCGCGACAAACTCGATGCGGATGAAGACCTTGATGACTATGAAAAAGGACTGATCGCCTTCATCGATGAGGAGACCGGCGGGACCTTCGTTCCTAAACCGTAAAGCTCTCCCCGCAGCCGCAGGCGCCTTTGGCGTTTGGGTTCTCGAACACGAAGCCGGCGGCGAAATCGTCTTCCTGCCAGTCCATCGTGCTGCCGATCAGGTAGAGCACCGATGCCCCGTCGATGAAGAAAGTGCCGCCCGGCGTTTCGATCCGTTCGTCGAAAGCGTTGGCCTCGCTCACATAGTCGACCGAATAGGCCAGCCCCGAGCAGCCGCGCCGCGGGGTTGAGAGTTTGACTCCGATCGCATCGGCGGGCGCCTTGGCCATCAGCGCGGCAATCCGCGCCTCAGCATTGGCGGTAAGGATCACGGCGGCGGGGCGGGTGCGGGTCTTGGTGGTCATCACAGCATTCCCAGTTCGAGCCGGGCCTCGTCGCTCATCTTCGCAGGATCCCATGGCGGATCCCAGACCAGCACGACTTCGGCATCGCGCACCCCCGGCACCGCGCCGACCCGCAGCTCAACCTCGCCCGGCATCGATTCGGCGACGGGACAATGCGGCGTGGTGAGCGTCATCGTCACCTTCACATCGCAATCCTCGACCACTTCGACCCCATAGATCAGCCCCAGATCGTAGATATTCACCGGGATTTCAGGATCGTAAATGTCTTTGAGCGCGGCGATCACGCCGTCGTAGAGCTCACCCCCGGGCTCGCCGGGAGCGACATCCTGCGGCTTGGCGGCGAGGAAGCCCTCGAGATAGTCACGCTTGCGTTCAAGCTTGTCGGCGGCCGATTCCTCCACGCTCGCGCGCGGCGGAGGGGCCACTTCGGTGACCTCCTCAATCGTGAACCTGGTCTGCTCGTTCACCGAAAAATCCTCCGTGTCCGCTCGATTCCGCGCAGCAGCGCGGCAATATCGCTTTCATCCGAATAGAGCCCGAAGCTGGCCCGCGCCGTCGCTGCCACGCCGAGATGGTCCATCAGCGGCTGGGCGCAATGGTGCCCGGCCCGAATTGCGACGCGGCCAAAGTCGCCGCTTGCCTCATCCAATATGGTGCCGAGATCGTGCGGGTGCACCCCCTCCATCGCGAAGGAGACGATTCCCGCGCTTTCCTCCGGCCCGAACAGCGTAATGTCGTTCATCCGCCGCAATTCTTCGCGCAACTGATTAACCAGCGCCGCTTCGTGCGGGTGGATCCGGGCAAGCCCGATCCCGTCGACATAGTCACAAGCCGCCGCCAGCCCGATCGCCTCGGCAATTTCGGGTGTTCCCGCCTCGAACCGCTGCGGCGGCGGGGCATAGGTGGTGCGCTCAAACGTCACCCGGTCGATCATCGATCCGCCGCCTTGCCAGGGCGGCATTTCCGCCAGCAGCTCGGCCCGCGCCCACAATGCGCCGATTCCGGTTGGGCCATAAAGCTTGTGGCCGGAGAAGGCGTAGAAGTCGCAGCCCAGCGCCGCGACATCGACCGGCAGGCGCGGCGCGGCCTGACAGCCATCGAGCAACAGCTTCGCGCCGACGCGGTGCGCCAATTCGGCGGCGCGGCGGCAATCGAGCGTCGAGCCCAGCACGTTGGAAACATGGGCAAACGCGACCATGGTATGCTCGGGCGTGAGCATCGCCTCAGCCGCATCCAGATCGATGCACCCATCGGCGGTCAGCGGGCAGACATCGACCTGCCAGCCGGCCAGCTGCCACGGCACGATGTTCGAATGATGCTCCAACACCGAAAGCAGTACGCGGCCCTTCTTGGGGTACGAATAAGCGACCAGATTGATCGCTTCGGTCGCGCCGCGCACGAAGACCACCTCATCCTCGCGCCCGCCGATGAAAGCGGCGACCCGCCGCCGCGCTGCTTCATAGGCCAGGGTCATCTCGGCCGAACGGGCATAGACCCCGCGGTGAACCGTGGCGTAGTCCGCGCCCAGGGCTTTGGCCACGGCATCGATCACCTGCTGCGGCTTCTGTGCGGTGGCAGCGGTATCGAGATAGTGCCAGCCGCCCGCCAGTCCCGGAAAATCATCGCGCAGCGCCGCCGGCAGGGGCGCGCCGCCCTCGCCCTCCCAGCGCGACAGCGCGCGCGGGCTGGGGTTGCCGATCAGGCCGCTCACAGCATTTCCTCCAGCGCTTGGTGCACGGAGGCAAGCAGTGCTTCTTCCTCTGCTGCGCCGGTGAACGCTTCGGCGACAAAGGCATGGAGCATCAGCCGTTTGGCCACTTCGGGCGGAATGCCGCGCTGCGCCATGTAGAACAGTGTATTGGCATCGAGTTCACCCACTGCACAGCCGTGGGCGCACTTCACGTCGTCGGCGTGGATTTCCAGTTCGGGCTTGGCATTGGCCGTCGCTGTCCGGTCGAGCAGCATCGCGCGCACCGATTGCGATCCGTCGGTCCCGTCCGCGCATTTGGCGACCAGCACCTTGCCGAGATAGTTCACCGTCGCCCCGCTGCCCGCGACCGAACGCACGGTCTGGCTGCTGGTGGCATCGGGCGCAGCGTGATTTACTTCGGTGACGATCTCCAGCGTCTGCCCCGCACCCGCCAGCTGCGCCGCGCCAAGCGTGAACTGCGCGCCCGCGCCAAGCTCAACCCGCACCGCGATCCGGCCATAGGCTGACCCGGCACTCAGGATATGAAGCGCAAAAGAGGCCCCTGCCGCAACGCTTACCGCCAACTCGCGCACAATTGCGGAATCACCCAGGCTGATAATCGCCTCTTGACAAGCTTCGCCAGCCGGAACGTCGATCCGTTCCACCTCCACCGGCCAGAGTGGCGCGAGCGCGCCCAAGTCGGCGTAGCGATAAGCCTCATCCTTGCGGGTAGGGAGCGCGCTCACAGCCCGGCCCTTTGTGCGGCAAGTTCGGCGATGCCGTCGCTGCGCCGTTCGAACACGCAGGGGGTCATCTTTTCCTTGTAGAAGGCACCAAGCCGAGCCTTGCGGAGCTTCTTGTCCGGCTCGCCGCCAATCGCCAGCCATTCTGCTTCAAGCCCGCCAAAGCAACTGATCATGGCATCACAACCGATCCGGTCGATTGCAAGATCACCAGTCGAGCGTTTGGTCTCACAGACCCACTTGCCATCGCGCTTCTTGGCCGCACCGCGCCAGCCCTTCAGCTTTTCGCCGATCACGACGATCTGCTGCTCGGCCGTGTCCGGAGGAGGCGGGGCGGCCGCAGGGGCCAGCATTGAGAGCGCGGCTACAATCACGCTGCCACCGCCTCGTAGCCGTGTTCTTCCAGCAGGAGCGCCAGCTCCGGTCCGCCGGTTTTCACGATCCGCCCGCCCGCCAGCACGTGGACAAAGTCTGGCTTCACGTAGTCGAGCAGCCGCTGATAGTGTGTGATCAGCAGCACCGCCTTGTCCGGCCCGCGCATCACTGCATTGATCCCGTCGCCCACCACGCGCAGCGCATCGATATCGAGGCCGGAATCGGTTTCGTCGAGCACCGCCAGTTTCGGCCCGAGAATCCCCATCTGCACCATCTCGGCACGCTTCTTTTCTCCGCCCGAGAAGCCGACGTTCACCGGGCGCTTGAGCATTTCCATGTCGAGCTTCAGCAGCGCCGCCTTTTCGCGCGCGAGCTTGAGGAACTCACCGCCCGACAGCGGCTCCTCGCCCCGGCTCTTGCGCTGGGCGTTGAGGCTTTCGCGCAGGAACTGAACGAACGAAACACCGGGAATTTCGACCGGATACTGGAAGCCCAGGAACAGCCCGGCGGCGGCGCGCTCGTGCGGCTCCAGCTCGAGCAGGTCCTGTCCGGTGAAGTCGACCGAACCGCCGGTCACTTCATAGCCGGGGCGGCCGCCCAGCACATAGGAAAGGGTCGATTTGCCTGCGCCGTTCGGGCCCATGATCGCGTGGACTTCGCCCGCGTTGATGGTCAGCGACAGGCCCTTGAGGATTGGCTTGTCGGCCACGGTGGCGTGAAGGTTCTCGATGGTCAGCATCACTGGGACAGTCCTGTCTGGGCCGCCACAAGGACCGCCAGATCGCGGTCGATTCTGCGTCGGGCATCCTCACGCAAGTTGCGCAGTTTGGCGGTAGGGGTTCCGGGGTGTTCGCGGGCAACCTTTGCGTCGGAAGCAGCATAGGCGCGGTTGATCTGCGGCGCGCAGAGTGAGCGGACCGCAATCAGCGCCGCGCGCAGGTCGGTGGTCGGCGCGCCCGCTGCGCCAGAGACGACACAGGCCCTCAGCCGGCTGAGCGCGAGGTCATAGGGCGACGGATCATTCGCCAGCGCTGGCGCAGCCAACAACGCGAGAGCGATTGCCGAGGCGGCAAACCGGATCATCGCCGCTCTCCGCGTGACTGATAGTGCTGGCGGCGAGCCTGTCCGCGTTCGACATAGCTGGCTTTCATCGCCGCGATGATCTCCGCGACTACTGTGTCGGTTTCGGCCAGCACGCGCTCCGCCGGAAAGCGCAGCAGCTTTACGCCGACCGCCTCCAGACTCTTGTCGCGCCGGGCGACCAGCGCGGGATCACCGCCCTCGTCAATCGAGACCGCGATCTTGAGTGGGTTGCAGGCGAAATCGAGGATCGCCGAGCCGATCACCTGCTGGCGGGTCAGCTTGAACTTGCCCAGCTCCTGCTCATTGAGCTTCGCGCCCAGCACTTTCTGCGCTTCGGTCGGCGCCATCTTGTTGCGCCGGGCCTGATCGTGGACACGATCGAGCCGCTTGTCCGAAATCGCCCAGCCCCGCCCGCGCTTTTGCAGTTCAGGGGCTTCGCGCTCGTCAAGCGGGCGGACGGTGAGGGTTTTCTTGGTCATTGCGCTACCCAGAAAGCTTCGTCGCCCCGCACTTGATGCGGGGCTTGGCTGCCTTTCGCCCTCCCGCACGAAGAAAAGCCTAGCCCCGTGTCAAGCGCGGGGCGACGGAAGGGGGGGGCAGCGAAGAAGGTGAGATGCTTAGGCATCGCAAGACTGCCCGTTGAGATTCCTATAGGCCTGCTCAATTTCAAGCAGCTTGTTTCCGAGCGAAAAGTCACTTGGCCATCCGTCTACTATCATCCGACCCATACCCGAGTTCCGGAACGCCTTCTCGGGCAATCTGCCTGCTCGAAGGTTCAATTCGATCTCGAACATTGTCTTGAGACATCCTAACAACTGCTCTCTTGAAACGTATTCCGGCGGCGCGCCGCGGCCGCCGTCAATCCATTCCCGAAGCTCCTCAATTGCGGACTTGGCTTCAGACAGTAACTGATTGCTCGTCCACTTCACCCCACGCTCCCCTCAAGCGAAATCCCCAGCAGCTTCTGCGCCTCGACCGCGAATTCCATCGGCAGCTGTTGCAGCACTTCCTTGGCGAAGCCGTTGACGATCAGCGCCACCGCTGCCTCCTGATCCAGCCCGCGCTGCATCGCGTAGAACAGCTGGTCGTCCGAGATTTTCGAAGTGGTCGCCTCGTGCTCGATCTGCGCGCTTGGGTTTTTCACCTCGATATAGGGTACGGTGTGCGCGCCGCAGTCCCTGCCAAGCAGCAGCGAATCGCACTGGGTGAAATTGCGCACGCCTTCGGCCTGGGGGGCGACGCGGACCAGCCCGCGATAGGTGTTCTGGCTCTTGCCCGCCGAGATGCCCTTGCTGACGATGGTCGAGCGGGTGCCCTTGCCATTGTGGATCATCTTGGTGCCGGTATCGGCCTGCTGGTAATTGTTGGTGACCGCGACCGAGTAGAACTCGCCCACCGAATCCTCACCGTTGAGGACGCAGGAGGGATACTTCCAGGTGACGGCCGAGCCGGTTTCGACCTGGGTCCAGCTGACCTTGCTGCGCTTGCCCTGGCAGAGCGCGCGCTTGGTGACGAAGTTGTAGATCCCGCCCTTGCCCTCGGCATCGCCGGGGTACCAGTTCTGCACGGTCGAATACTTGATCTCGGCGTCGTCGAGCGCGACCAGTTCGACCACCGCGGCGTGCAGCTGGTTCTCGTCGCGCATCGGCGCGGTGCAGCCTTCAAGGTAGCTGACGTAAGCGCCTTTGTCGGCCACGATCAGCGTGCGTTCGAACTGTCCGGTGTTTTCGGCGTTGATCCGGAAATAGGTGGAAAGCTCCATCGGGCAGCGCACACCCTCGGGGATGTAGACAAACGTTCCGTCGGAAAAGACCGCGCAGTTCAAGGCAGCGAAGAAATTGTCGCGCACCGGCACGACCTTGCCCAGCCACTGCTTCACCAGCTCGGGATATTCGCGGATCGCCTCGGAGATCGAGAGGAAGATCACCCCGGCCTTCTTGAGCTCCTCGCGGAAGGTGGTGGCGACGCTGACGCTGTCAAACACCGCATCGACCGCCACCTTGCGCGCGCCCTCAACCCCGGCGAGGACCTTCTGCTCCTCGAGCGGGATGCCGAGCTTCTTGTAGACCTCGAGAATCTCGGGATCGACCTCGTCGAGGCTGGACAGCTTGGGCTTCGCCTTGGGCGCGGCGTAGTAATAGGCGTCCTGGTAATCGATCGGCGGGATGTTCAGCTTGGCCCAATCCGGCATCGGCATGGTCTGCCACTGGCGAAATGCCTTGAGCCGCCAGTCGAGCATCCATTCGGGCTCATTCTTCTTGGCGCTGATGAAGCGGACGGTATCCTCGCTCAGGCCCTTTGGCGCGAACTCGGTATCGATCTCGGCTGACCAGCCGTGTTCGTAATCGGCGACCTTGGCAGCCGCGTCTCGCGCGGCCTGGTCTTTGACGGTGGCATCGGTCATTGCGCCGCCTCCGCCAAGCGCGTCAGCGGCACTTCGGCCAAAGCCCCGCGCATTGCTGCGTTGACGATCGGCCAGTGCGGACGGACCGAGCAACTGGCCTCAAGCCCGCAATCGTGCCGCCCGGTTTCCACGCAGGCGGTCAGCGCGATCGGGCCTTCAACTGCTTCGACAATATCGGCCAGGGTAATCGCCGCCGCCGGTCGCGCGAGCTTTAGCCCGCCGCCGACCCCGCGCGCCGAACGCAGCAAGCCGGCCGCCGTCAGCTTGCTCACCAGCTTTTGCACGGTCGGCACAGGCAGCCCGGTTTCAGCGGCCAGATCAGCCGCCGATACGCGTGCGGAACCACAATGGCGCGCGGCGGCGCTCATCGCGACAACGGCATAATCGGCCATGCTGGACAGGCGCATGCGCGGGCGGACTCCTAAATCGGAACGATTCGTTCCGGTTTCCCTAGTCCGCACTGTTGCAGATAGCAATTGCCGATAAAAAAGCGGCCCTCCAAGCCGAAACCTGGAGAGCCGCTGTTAAGTGAGAACCCGCTGTACGAGACAACGAGCCCTTCGGGTCGCAGCACCCTATTATGCCGAGTCGCGGGGCGGAGATTGTATGGAATCGACAGATAGCGGCCTGAAATTGTGCGGATTGCCACATGACAGCAATGTCAGAAGCAGATTCGGGGGCAAACCTGCCGCCGCGTCGACAGCGCGGAATCGCGGTGCCATAGGGCGCGCACGATGATTTATCCGCTGCTCCGCCCCGCCCTGTTTCAGCTCGATGCCGAGCGCGCGCATCGGCTGACAATCGAATCGCTCAAGCTGATGCCGCATGGCGGACCCGCCAAAGCTGGCAACCTGGCCACCGAAGTGGCCGGGCTGAAATTCCCCAATCCGTTGGGCATGGCTCCGGGATTCGACAAGGATGCCGAAGTGCCCGACGCGGTGCTGGGGCTTGGTTTCGGCTTTACCGAAATCGGCACGGTCACGCCATTGCCGCAGGCCGGAAACCCCAAACCGCGTCTGTTTCGATTGATCGAGGACCGCGCGGTGATCAACCGGATGGGCTTCAACAATGCCGGGCACGAAGCGGCCTTCCTCCGGCTGGTGAAGCGCAACGATCGGGGGAGGCAAGCTCGCCGGGGAATCGTCGGAGTCAATGTCGGCGCTAACAAGGACTCGGCCTACCGGGTTGGTGATTACCTTCAGGGCATCACGGCGTTTTCAGGCGTGGCCGACTATATCACAGTCAACATCAGTTCGCCCAACACTCCGGGCCTGCGTGATTTGCAAGGTGACAAGGAGCTGTCGGAACTGCTGGGTGCGATCCAGTCCCACCACAGTGACGGCGATCCGCCAGTCTTCCTCAAAGTCGCCCCAGATCTGGACGAAGCCGCGCCCGCGCGGATTGTCGAAGCCGCAATCAAGCATGGGATCGCGGCGATCATCGTTTCCAACACCACGATCACCCGTCCCCCGCTCAGGTCCAGCCACGCCAACGAATCGGGCGGCCTGTCCGGTTCACCCCTGCGCGACCTCGCCCAGCAACGGCTGCGCGATTTCCACACCGTGAGCCAAGGCATGATGCCCCTGATCGGCGTTGGCGGCATCGCCAGCGCCGAAGACGCCTGGGCGCGGATCCGCGCCGGGGCGAACCTGGTGCAGCTCTACAGCGCGATGGTTTATGAAGGGCCGGGTCTGGCACGGCGGATCACGCGCGGACTCGAACGCCTGATGCGCCGCGACGGCTTCAGCAGCATTGCCGAAGCGGTGGGAAGCGAATAGCTTCGCCGCCATGAAGCTCAAACTCCTCGCCGTGTTCGCCGCGCCGCTGCTGCTCAGCAGCTGCGCCACCATCCCCGCGCAGAGCGCTGCACCGGTCTACCCCAAAGGCATGGTCAGCGCGGCCGACCCGCGCGCAGCCGAAGCGGGGGCGGAGATTCTGCGCAAGGGCGGCAGCGCCACCGATGCCGCGCTCGCCACGCTGCTGGCGCTGACCGTGGTCGAGCCGCAGAGCAGCGGTATCGGCGGCGGCGGGTTCCTGCTGGTCGATGACGGCAAGGGCAATGTCGACAGTCTGGACGGGCGCGAGACTGCGCCGATGGCCGCCGGACCGGAGTGGTTCTTCGTCGATGGCAAGCCGATGTCGGTGATGCAGGCGATCCCCGGCGGCAAGAGCGTGGGCGTACCCGGCAACCTGCGGCTGATGGCTGAGGCCCATGCCAAGCACGGCAAGCTCCCTTGGGCCGCGCTGTTCGATCCGGCGATCCGGCTGGCGCGCGACGGTTGGAGCCAGACTGAGCGCAACGTGGCCTTCCTCAACCGCTTCAAAGTCACCGCCGCACTCACCCCGCAAGGCCGCGCGATCTATTACGGGCCGGATGGCGCTACCCCACTGCCGGTCGGCACCACGATCCGCAATCCGGCGCTGGCCAGTTTTCTGGAAGGCCTAGCCAAACGCGGCGCGGCTTCGTTCTACGTCGGCCCCAATGCCGCCGCGATCGCCAGCGCGGTCAGCACCGCACCGCGCAATCCGGCGGCGATGACCACCGGCGACATCGCCGCCTACGACGCAAAGGAGCGCCCGCCAGTCTGCGTTACCTATCGCCGCTACAAGCTGTGCGGGATGGGGCCGCCCAGTTCGGGCGCGACCACGGTATTCGGTACTCTGGGTATCCTCGAAAAGTTTGATCTGCGCAGCCTGGGCAAGGACAACCCGCAAGCCTGGCACCTGATTGCCGAGGCCCAACGCCTGGCCTACGCCGACCGCGAGCGCTATCTGGCCGATCCGGACTTCGTGCAAGTGCCCGTCGCGGGTCTGCTGGCGCCCGACTATCTGGCCAGCCGCGCCCGGCTGGTCGCGCCCGAACGCGCGATGCCTGGCGTCGCTCCGGGCAATCCCGTTGGGGTCAAAGTGGCACTCGCCGACGGGCTGCACACGCCGGAAAGCGGCACATCGCACTTTGTCGCGATCGACAAATGGGGCCAGTCGGCGACGCTAACCTCCACCATTGAGAGCGCTTTCGGCTCAGGCCTGATGGTCAACGGCTATTATCTCAACAACGAGCTGACCGATCTCAGCATCGTGCCGAGCCGCGACGGAGTGCCGGTCGCCAACCGGGTCGAAGGCGGCAAACGTCCGCGCTCATCGATGAGTCCGACGCTGGTCTATGCGCCCGATGGCAAGCTGCGGCTGGCGATCGGCGCGGCGGGGGGGACGACGATCCCGGCGCAGGTACTCAAGGCGATCATCGGCGTGATCGACTGGGATTTGTCCGCGCAGGACGCGATCGCGCTGCCGGTGATCTTTGCGCCGGGCGGCGACGTGGTGTTTCTCGAGCAGGGCAGCGCGCATCAGGGATTCGTGCCGCTGCTGCTGGCGCTGGGGCACAAGGACGTCCGCCTGCGCGAAGCCAGCTTCAAGGCCAACGCGGTTGAAGTGGTGGGCGGCGTGCTGGTCGGCGCAGCTGACCCCCGCAGCGATGGACGGGCGGTGAGCGAGTAGCTCACCCTAGCCTTCGCGAAAAAACTCCCCCATGAAGTCCGACGGGGACAAACGCTGCAAAAGGGGCAGTGCGAGGATGCAAATCGAAGACGTCAAGACCAGCCGCAATCTGGTCGAACTGTTTCTGAAGCGCGCCGACGCCAAGGGCGAGGCGCCGTTCCTGTCGGCCAAGAAGGCCGGCACCTGGCAGTCACTGAGCTGGGCCGAAGTGGCGCGGCAGGTCTGTCTCCTCGCTGAAGGACTGCGCAAGCTGGGCCTGAAGGACGGTGACCGGGTGATGCTGGTCAGCGAGAATCGCCCCGAATGGCTGATCGCCGACTTTGCGATCATGGCGGCGGGCGGCATCACCGTGCCGGCCTATGTCACCAATACGTCGCGCGATCATGCCCACGTGCTGGAAAACTCCGGCGCGCGGGCCGTCATTGTCGCGGATGAGAAGCTGGCCAAGGCGGTGCTGCCCGCCGTGCTCCAGACCGACAAAGCCGCGCATGTGATCGGAATCGAATCGCTGGGGATCGCCCAGGCCGGATCGTTCGAGTACCATGACTGGGGCGCAGTTGCCGCAGGCGATGCGGCAGCGGCGCGAGCGGCGGTTGAAGCGCGGATTGCCAAGATCAACCGCGATGACACCGCCTGCCTGATCTATACCAGCGGCACCGGCGGAGCCCCCAGAGGCGTGATGCAGCACCACGGGGCGATGCTGTGCAACGCCTATGGCGCGGCCAAGCTGCTCGACGAAGATTTCGGGATCGACGATGAAGTGTTCCTCAGCTTCCTGCCGCTGAGCCATGCTTATGAGCACACCGGCGGGCAGGTCCTGCCGATCTCGGTCGGCGCGCAGATCTATTATTCCGAAGGGCTGGAAAAGCTCGCGAGCAATATCGAAGAGGTCCGCCCGACGATCATGGTGGTGGTCCCGCGGCTGTTCGAAGTGCTGCGCACCCGGATCATGAAGCAGATCGAAAAGCAGGGCAAAATCGCCAATTACCTGATGGAGCGGGCGATGGGGATCGGCGCGCTCAAGGCGCAGGGCCAGAGCCGGCTGCGCGACAAGCCGATGAACCTGCTGATCGACAAGGCGCTGCGCCCCAAGATTCGCGCCAAGTTCGGCGGGCGGATCAAGGCGATGGTCTCGGGCGGGGCCCCGCTCAATCCCGAAGTGGGCGTGTTCTTCGATGCGATGGGCCTGACCATGCTGCAAGGCTATGGCCAGACCGAGGCCGGTCCGGTGATCAGCTGCAACCGCCCGCGCGCGGGGCTCAAGATGGACACCGTCGGTCCGGCGCTTGACGGCGTTGAAGTGCGGATCGCCGAAGACGGCGAGATTCTGGTGCGCGGCGAGCTGGTGATGAAGGGTTACTGGCGCAACACAGGCGAGACCGCCCGGGTGATCCCGCCCGATGGTCCCAATGCCGGCTGGCTCCACACCGGCGATATCGGCCATATCGATGAGGCCGGGCGGATCGTGATCACCGACCGCAAGAAGGACATGATCGTCAACGACAAGGGCGACAATGTCAGCCCGCAAAAGGTCGAAGGCATGCTCACGCTCCAGCCCGAGATCGCCCAGGCGATGGTGATCGGCGACAAGCGGCCCTATCTGGTCGGGCTGGTCGTTCCCGACCCCGAATGGGCACTCGAATGGTCGCGCGCCAATGGCGAGAAGTTCGATCTCAAAGCGCTGCAAAGCCTCCCCGCCTTCAAAAGCGCCGTCCGCGCCGCGCTCGACCGGGTCAACAAGGACCTCAGCGTGATCGAAAAGGTCCGCCAGTTCGCTTTTGCGGATGAGGCGTTCTCGATCGAGAACGAGGAAATGACCCCCAGCCTCAAGATCCGCCGCCACAAGTTGAAGGAGCGCTATGGGGAGCGGCTGGACGGGCTTTACCGGGGGTGAGGCTCGACTGGCGGATCGGTGCGCTGACGGTCTGCGCGACCGCCTTCGCCGCTGCTGCTGCCTTCGCGCAGGGCAGCCCGGACCAGCGGACCTATCGCGTCAGCTCTGCTTCGATGGAACCCGGTTTTGTCGAAGGCGACCAGATCATTGCGCGCCTGGGCGATTCGGGGCCGCTTGGGCGGGGCGATGTTGTCTTGGTGACGGTTCGGGAGACTGTTTTTTTGGTGCGGATAGTCGCGCTTCCCGGGGATCGGATCGCGCTGGCAAATGGCGTTGTTGCAATAAACGGCCAGCCGGTTCCGCAGCGACGGATCGGCACGCAGCAGACGCGCGACACCCGTAGTGGCGTTGCGGAGGTGTTGCAGGAACAGCTGCCCGGCGAAGCTCATCCGCACCGCATACTGAATCTGCGCGAATCGCCGCAGGACAACACCCCTGAGACGCAGTTACCGCCGAATCACTACTTCGTGCTGGGCGACAACCGCGACAATTCGATGGACAGCCGCTTCCCCGCCAATGGTTATCGCGGCCTCGGGCTCGTGCGGCGGGACCGGATCATCGGCAAGGTGCAAATCACACTGCCTTGAGCGAAAATCAGCGCCGCATCCATCCCCGCAGCCGCGCCCAGAAACCGGTTGGAACCGGTTCGGATCTGACTTCTGCCACCGCTTCCTCAGCCTCATCATCGAACCATCCGGCGCCCGCTGGCCAGAAGGGGCCGGTATAGGTGGTGGGATCGGCGGGTTCGAGTTCGGCCAGCGCGACAGGTTCGGCTTGGGTTGGTGCCGAGCCAATCAGCTCAGCCAGCTGATCCTGCACGCTCGGACCGAGCGAGGTGAAGCCGGGTTCGGCGACTTCGTCGGTGCCGGGGATGTAACGCGGAGCATCGGCGGGTGGCTCGGCGCTGTTGGGCTCGCGCGATTCGTCGGGCCATGGGGCATCGGCAAGCGGCTCCGCGAAATCGGTCGGAGTGGCCGCAACCTGCTGGGTTGCATCGGCGCTGGGCGGTGCCAATGCCGCGCTGGACAGATCGACCGGCGCTTTGCGGAAGGAGCGGTCAATCGGCAGGTCAGGCAGTTCCGGCCAGCCTGCTTCCGCTTGTTCATGGACTTGATCAGGCAAGTCGGTGGGCGTTTCCAAAGCCGCTTTTGCCGCTTCCGTTTCCGGCGGCGCGGTCCAGAGATCGTCAAGCAAATGATCGACCGATTCGCTCTGCGGCGGCCAAGTGCCGTCTGCCCCGTCCGATTCGCGCGGCCCCAGCATGTCGCGAAAATCCCAGGCGTGGCCCGGGTTTTTCTTGGTGAGCAGCGGGCTGGCGGCAGCCAATTCCGGGGTGACTTCGGGCAAATAGGTCTCGGGCGCAGGTTCGGGCGGCGGCTCCGCGTGATTGAGCCCGCGCAGCTTGGCGATCCGGTCGGCGGTTTCGGTCTCGGTTTCTTCGAGCACCAGAACCGCGCGCTTCTTGGCGCGGGGGATACCGACCACCAGCAGGCTGGAGAAGCGCGGCGCAGGAACGGCATTGCGCGCTTCCAGCTCATCCGCCTCGGCCTCGGCAGCGAGGCGCGCTTCCTCGGGAAAGCCTGCGACCGGCGCGTCGAAATATGGATAGACCCCGTTGCTCCCCGCTGTGACACATAGCGGGCGCGGCAGCCCATCGCGCGCGATCCGCATTTCGACAGCCTGGTAGAGCAGCACCGAGAGCAGGCAGGCCCCCAGCGATCCGGCCAGCATTTCCTCTTCGGAGGGGTCGTCGCTGGCCAGCAATCGGGCTTCGAGCGAGGCTAGCGCGCCGTGCAAATCGTCTGCCCCGGCAAGGGTCAGCGCGGTATCGGTCGCCTCGTGGTCCGAAGCCCAGGTGCAGCCGTGGTAGGAATAGCCTTCAAGCAGATCGTCGCGATCGCTTTGCGAGAAAGGAAACGAATCGTCGGTGAAGTAACCGGTTTCGAGGTAGGGCGTGAGCCGCCCTTCGGGATCGGGCGTGGGCAGATCCTCGCCGGGCCAGCCGAATGCGATCGACAGCGCGGTGATTGGGCGTTCGGGCTTTTCGTGAGCGAGAATCGATTCGGCGAGCCGGTCCCAGCCGATCAATTCAAGGTCCTCGGCGCTGATCGTGTTGAACCGTTCGGGCAGAATTCGGCCGGCACCGGCGAAAGGCTTGATCAAGCGGCGCAAGCGCTCGATCGCCTGCTCCGGCTTGCCTTCACGCAGACGATTTTCAATCGACCGGCGAAAATCCTCTTCGCTCAGGCCGTCAACGGCTAGACTTGTCACGCACTGTTCCCCGGCGTTGCCCGCAGGGAGAATTGCGCCCGAATGGTTTAAATGGAGTTACGAGCATTAGTCTGCCCGTCGGCAGAAGCGGAGCCAAATAGGTTACGCCGCCTCCTTCTCAACCCACTCCGGATAGAAGCTCGGTTCGCGCGCCGACCAGCCGGGCGCCGTCGCGGCGGCTTCGCTGATCGACTGCAGCAGGTGCTTGCGCCGATCGGGGCGGATCTGCGGCAGCGCGCTTGCCGCACAGAAAGCGCTCGGGAGAAACGGCCGCACTTCGGCACCGAGCAGCCGCTCGTAGAGGAACCGGAAGGCCGAGAAGCTCTCGATCCGCTCTTGCGCCAGGTCGAAGGCGGCAACGCGCATCAGCTTGCCCATATAGGCTTCAAGGCTTTCGAACCCGGTTTCACTTGGCACGGCCCCGCGCAGGCCCTTCAAATCCTGATAGACCACATACTGGCTGCGGATCGATGCGGTCTCGCTCGCGTCGCGCGCCCACAGCTTGAAGGCGTCCTGCCGTCCCAGACCGACATCGAGGCTGCGCTTGATATAGCGCTGCTCGCAGGCCGTGAAACTGGCGAATTCGCGCAGTTCGGCGATGGTCAGCGATGCGGCGGTGGTATTGGCCATGGTCTTGCCCCCTGTGATGGAGGCGAGATCACCAGAAAATGGTTAGCATCGCGTTAAGCATAGCGCTCAAATCAGCCCTGCGAGCGGGCTAGAGGGATCAGCGTATTTCCGCGTCGCCATCCGGCCAGCGAGGTAGGCATGACGGCCGGCCTCGACCGCGAGCTTCATCGCACGGGCCATGCGGACCGGGTCTTTGGCCTCGGCGATAGCGGTGTTCATCAGCACCCCATCGCAGCCGAGCTCCATCGCTACCGCTGCGTCGCTGGCGGTACCGACACCAGCATCGACCAAGACCGGCACGCTCGCGCCTTCGACGATCAGCCGGATCGTCACCCGGTTCTGGATTCCCAGCCCCGAGCCAATCGGCGCGCCCAGCGGCATCACCGCGACCGCACCGGCGCTTTCCAGTTGTTTGGCCGCAATCGGATCGTCGACACAGTAGACCATCGGCAGGAAGCCCTCGTTGGCAAGAACCTCGGTGGCCTTCAGTGTTTCGCGCATATCGGGGTATAGCGTGCGCGCTTCGCCCAGAACCTCGAGCTTGACCAGATCCCAGCCGCCCGCTTCACGCGCCAGGCGCAGCGTGCGGATTGCGTCCTCAGCGGTGAAGCACCCGGCGGTGTTGGGTAGATAGACGACCTTCTTGGGGTCGATAAAATCGGTCAGCATCGGCGCCTTGGGATCAGACACGTTGACCCGGCGCACGGCAACAGTGACAATCTCTGCCCCGCTTGCGGCCAAGGCTGCCGCGTTCTCGGCAAAATCCTTGTATTTGCCCGTGCCGACGATCAGGCGCGAGGTGAAGGTGCGTCCAGCGACGGTCCAAGTGTCTGGTTCCATCTCAGCCGCCTCCCACAAAATGGACAATCTCCAGCACGTCTCCGTCGGCCAAGGCCACATCGCCCAGTGTCGAGCGCGGGACAATTTCGCCATTGCGCTCAACCGCGACCTTGGCCGGATTGAGCTCCAGACCGCGCACCAGATCGGCAATCGAGCCGGGCGCGGCGCGGTGTGGTTCACCGTTGATGGTCAGGGCAAGCTGGTCGGTCATCGCCGACCGCAGATAGCGATCAGGAATTCTGACGCAAGTTGCGCAGGTGCGCCGTCGCGACCAACAGCACGCCGCCGATGGTTAGCGCCGCCTCAATCAGGCCGTGCGGGGCCATCAGCGCGGCCCCCATCAGTGCGATCCCTGCCGCACCAATCCCCAGCGGGGCAAGGTTGCCGTGCCGCACTGCGCCAATGGCCAAAGTGAAGACCGCGACGATGATTGCCAAACCCAGTCCAACCCGATGGATGTTGGGCTCAAGCAGCACCTGCCCGCCGAGCCCGAGCACACCGACCAACAGGATCGAGGCAAGACAGTGCAACGCGCACAGCCCGGAGAGCAGCACGCCAAAACGGTCCATCCGCCCGCGAATCGAGAACAGGTCATTGCCCATGGCCGACCCCATGTATGTTACGATGTAACATCAATCAAGCGTGGCCCAAGGGGCACTTGCGCTTTTTCAGACTCCGGCGCAGGGCGCGCGCCATGACAACCCCCCCGGAAGCCGCCGTTGATTCCCCCCGCCCGCTCACCATTTCGCGGTGGCTCTGGTTCGTCGCCGCACTGGTTGTCGCCATCGTCGCAGTCGGCGGAATCACCCGGCTGACCGAGTCGGGCTTGTCGATCACTGAGTGGAAGCCGGTGACAGGCGCGCTGCCCCCGCTCAGCGAGGCACAGTGGCAGGCGGAATTCGCACGCTACCAACAGATCCCGCAATATACCCAGATGAACGGCCCGGCCGGGATGACGCTGGCCGATTTCAAGTTCATTTATTTCTGGGAGTGGTTTCACCGCCTGATTGCCCGGGTGATTGGCTTGGCCTTTGCGCTGCCGCTGGCCTGGTTCTGGATCAAACGTCAGATTCCGGCTGGTTACAAACTACGGCTGCTGGGCCTGCTGGCGCTGGGTGGGTTTCAGGGCTTCATCGGTTGGTGGATGGTTTCTTCCGGGCTGGATGCCGATGCTGACGTAAAGGTCGCGCATTATCGGCTTGCTGCCCATCTGCTGACCGCGCTGGTCACGCTGGGCGCGCTCACCTGGACCGCGCTCGATCTGCGGGCGCTGGCGCGGGGCGAGCCAGCTGCGCGGCTGACCCGCTTTGCCGGGATCGCGCTTGCGGCTTTGCTGGTGCAGCTATTCTATGGTGCACTGGTTGCCGGGTTGCGCGCCGGCTATGTCGCCGGGGGCGGCTGGTTCAACTGGCAGGCTTGGCCGGGAATGCAGGGGCAGTTGGTGCCAGACGGGATCGAATGGACCAAGGGATTGGGCCACGCCTTCATTTCCGATCCCTACCTGACCCATTTCATCCATCGCTGGTGGGCTTGGGTGGTGGTTGCCTTGCTGATCATGATGGGGCGTAAGCTGCGCAAAGCGGGTATCCGGCCTGCTTCGATTGCAATCCACTCTGCGTTCGGGACACAGATCCTTCTGGGGATCGCAACCGTCTGGTCGGGCGTGGCGCTGTGGCTGGCGGTTTTGCATCAGCTGACCGGCGCGCTCCTCGTTGCGGCGGCCGTCTGGGGTGCGCATGTGCTGGGACGACGCAGTCCGACTTGACGCAAACGGTTTGGCCAGCGCAGAACCCGCGCAATGCAACGCTGTCTCCTGAATCTCCGCTAATGCGCGCCGCGTTTGCCTTGCTGGCGATGGGTGTGGCAATTCCTGCGTTGGCAGCCGGCGATACTGGCTTCGATAACGCAGCGGCAGCCAAAGCGCCCTTTCATCCGCCAAGCACCCCGCTGATCATCACCCGCACCGTCTGGCGCAACTTGCACGATGGCAAGCAGATTGTGGTTCGTCGCAGCTATCTGGTGTCAATCAGTCCGGCTGGCGAAGGATTTTTGGTCCAGGGAAGGCAGATCGGCAGCTCGGTTGACGCCCCACCACAGCTTGAACCCTTGGCCCGCCTCGAGCGCGCACGGGTTGACAACACCACCCTTCCAATCAGTCTCGACGCGGGCGGGATAATGCGGCTTGGCCCGCCTCCACCCAGTCCCGACCTTGCCGAAGGCGGTCTCACCGCTCGCAGGATCATCGCCCAGACCGGATTGAACGCGAAAGAAAGCAGCGAAACAGAGGCGTTTCTGACTGGCTTGGCTGCGAAAGGCGCGTCCGTGCCTTGGCCTGTGGACCTGTTCAATCCGCGCGAGCCACAGCGCCGCGACCGGCAGATTCTTGCGCTGCCTGACGGCACTACCGGAACCGTCACATCGATCGTGACCGCTGGTCCGCGCCGCGCGGACGGACTGCCGGCCAAGGTCTGGCGTGAGGTGGTGAGCGAACTTGGCGGAACCGTCCGGATAAGCCGCGAGGAATGGACCTTTTCGGAGTCGACCGGACCCTGATTACCGCGCCCCGCTCCATCGCGGTATTATTTTACCTCTCGCATAACCCGCCGAATCGCTTGACTTAAGCCGTCCATTCCAACAAAGGCGCGCCTTCTTGTGCACCATCATTGCCTGGTGTGCAGACGTTTGACCCTAAGGAATTCAAGCCATGAAGGCGCTCAGCAAGGTCACCCGGTCGATCAAACCGGCCGAGGTGGAAAAGAAGTGGCATCTGATCGATGCCGA
>CAZVMC010000012.1:0-2061 GCA_964628635.1 uncultured Novosphingobium sp.
CAGAGATTGGCGCACGGCCTGACCGCGAACGGCAACAGGCCTGTGCCGACTTAGCCCGCGCCGTACTGGCCGCCGAACTGCCTCAGTCTGATCGCGCTCGCCAAGCCCGGATCATTGAAACGCATGGCGATCTGGTGCGCCTTAGCAGCCAGATCGCGACCTTCAATTTCGACCCGGGCTTGCTGGTGATGGAAATTGGCGGCTTGCTGGCCTCCGCCGCGCTGCCTAAAGCGGCGGCTTGACCGCAAGAGAAAGACCCCGCGCCGCCATGGGCGATCCTTATTACATCACCACCGCCATCGCCTATCCCAACGGCAAACCCCACATCGGCCACGCCTATGAAGCGATTGCCGCCGATGCGATCGCCCGGTTCCAGCGGATGCAGGGGCGCGATGTGCGCCTGGTCACAGGAACCGACGAGCATGGCCTCAAAATGGCTCAGACCGCGCGCGCAGCAGGCCGTGACACGCTCGATTTCGCGACCGAAATGTCAAACCATTTCCGCGCGATGTGCGATAGTTTGAATGTGCAATATGACGCATTCCGGCGCACGACAGAACCGCAGCATCACGCGGCCAGCGTGGCAATCTGGGAAGCCATGGCCGCCAGCGGCGATCTCTACCTCGATCGCTACGAAGGTTGGTACTCGGTACGTGACGAGGCCTACTACGACGAAAGCGAGCTGAGCGAAGGGGAGGGCGGGGTCCGGCTTTCTCCGCAGGGAACCCCGGTCGAATGGACGGCCGAGGAAACCTGGTTCTTCCGGCTTTCAAAGTATCGCGACTTTCTGATCGAGCTCAATTCGACCCCCGGCTTTCTCGAACCCGAAAGCCGCCGCAACGAAATTCTGGCCTTTCTCAAAGGCAACGACTTGCGCGATCTCTCCGTTTCGCGGACCAGTTTTGACTGGGGCGTGCCAGTGCCCAATAGCCCGGGCCATGTCATGTACGTCTGGGTCGATGCCTTGACTACTTACTTGACTGGCATCGGCTTTCCCGAGCGGGCAGGCGATTTCAGCCGGTTTTGGCCCGCCAGCCTGCATTTGATTGGCAAGGATATCGTGCGTTTCCACGCTGTCTACTGGCCGGCCTTCCTGCAAAGCGCGGGATTGCCATTGCCCAAAGCAATCTTCGGACACGGCTTCTTGCTGCATCGCGGCGAGAAGATGTCGAAGTCGATTGGCAACGTGGTCGATCCGCTTGAGCTGGCGGAGCGTTTCGGAGTTGACCAGCTGCGCTACTTCCTGCTGCGCGAAGTCAGCTTTGGCAGCGATGGCTCTTATTCGGCCGAAGCGATTGTCACCCGCTGCAACGCCGAACTGGCGAACAGCTTCGGCAATCTGGCGCAGCGGACCTTATCTCAGATTTATAAGAACTGTGATAGATATCTGCCGGAAATATCGGGACATACCACGGAGGATCAGGCGCTTTTCGAACTAGTCGGCCGGGTAACGTCGCAGGACATGCCCCAGGCTTTCGAAGCACTCGCACTCAGCCAGGGGATCGAGTCCTGGATGGCAGCGGTCTTTGCTTGCAACGCCTATATCGATGCCCAGGCCCCTTGGGCGCTCAAAAAGACCGATCCGGCGCGGATGCAAACTGTTTTGGCGACGCTCTACATTGCAATCGGACAGTTGGCGGTAGCGATCAAGCCAATGATTCCCGCCAGCGCTGACAAGCTGCTCGATGCGATGGGGATCGCGCCGGAGCTGCGCAGTTACGCCGCGATCCTGACTCACTGGTACTCGCCGCTGGCTGAAGGTGGGTTCCAACTCGAACAACCAGTTGGCCTGTTCCCGCGGCTCGAGCTCCCCGCCGAAGAGGCAGCCTGATGCTGATCGATTCGCATTGTCACCTGGAGTACAAGGGCTTGGTCGAAGATCAGCAGGGCGTGCTGGCGCGCGCCCGGGAGGCGGGGGTAGGGGGCTTCCTCTCGATCTCGACCCGCCAACGCGAATGGGATCAAGTGATCGGCACCGCCGAGCGCGAAGCAGATATCTGGGCTTCGGTCGGGATCCACCCGCACGAAGCCGATGGCCATGCCGATCTGGGTGAAGCCGCC
>CAZVMC010000012.1:2161-35379 GCA_964628635.1 uncultured Novosphingobium sp.
ACCACCACCGCCAATTTCCGCCGCCTGTTCACCAAGGCGGCGGTGTGAAGGCGATCCTGCTCGGTTCGGGTACTTCAACTGGGGTCCCGCGGATCGGCAACGACTGGGGCCTGTGCGATCCCAAAGAACCAAGGAACCGCCGCACGCGCGTGTCCTTGCTGCTCGAAAGCGATGCGGGCAGTCGCATCCTGATCGACACTTCAACCGACCTGCGGCAACAATTGCTCGCCAATGACATCGATCGTCTGGATGCCGTGTTCTGGACCCACGATCATGCCGATCACGCCCACGGAATCGATGATCTGCGTCCGCTACGGTATGGCCGTGCTGGGCCTATCCCAGGCTATGCGGCCAGTGAAACCGCGCGGCGCCTTCGCGCGCGGTTCGACTACGTCTTTGCCGGGCAGTTCGGTTACCCGACAATCGTTACGCTTGAAACGCTTGACCGGCTACGAATGGCGGTAGGTTTTGGTGTACGACATTGCCAAATGCCTCACGGTCCTGCGCAAAGCACGGCATTTCGCTTCGACTGCGATGGCAAGTCCATCGGCTATGCCACGGATTTTAGTGCGATAACGGCCGAAATGGTGTCATTGTTTGATGGGGTCGACCTGTTGGTGACCGATTGTCTTCGGCGCGAACCGCATCCAACCCATGCACATCTGTCCATGTCGCTTGAGCTCATCGAAGCCGCACGTGCCGGGCACGGTGTGCTAAGCCATCTGGACAAGTCGATGGATTATGCGACTTTGTGTCAGGAAGTGCCGGCGCATGTCAGTGTCGGGTTTGATGGAATGGAATTGCGTCCATGAGCTCCAGCATGTCGACCACGGCGCTGATCGTCTCGATCGTAGCGATGTTGGGCTATCTCTATCTGAACATGCAATCGTTGCGGTCGCACAACCTGGGTCGCGAGAAGACGATCAAGTATGCCTTGATGTGGGTCGCTATCTTCGGGTTCGTCGCTTTTGTGGCGAGCCGCTTCGGTGGGTGAAACGACCGTCGCCTCGGATTGAATTTAACATAATATATATTATCATTATAGAATGACCCTTGCGACCGACCGCCTCCTCGCCCTGATGCAGCAACTCCGCGACCCCGTTTCAGGTTGCGAATGGGATCGCGCGCAGAGTTTCGAAACAATCGTGCCACACACGATCGAGGAAGCCTACGAAGTCGCCGACGCTGTCGCCCGCGGAGACAATGCAGCCATACTCGATGAGCTAGGCGATCTCCTGTTTCAGGTCGTCTTTCAGGCACGCATAGCCGAAGAAGCGGGACTGTTTGACTTTGACGACGTTGCCGCCGGAATTGCCGAAAAGCTGATCAACCGCCATCCGCACATTTTTGGCGATGCGACAAATGACGGCAGCGCACGCGACGAACGCTGGGAACGGATCAAAGCTGAGGAGCGCTTGGCCAAGGGCGCCAGTTCGGCAATTGACGGGGTCGCCTTGTCTCTGCCGGCCTTGCTGAGAGCAGAGAAGCTCCAAAAGCGGGCGGCGCGTGTCGGGTTTGACTGGCCCGATCCGGAAGGTCCTGCGGCCAAACTGCACGAGGAGATTTCAGAACTTCAGGCTGCAAACGATACTCGGCACCGTGAAGAAGAAGCCGGCGACCTGCTGTTCGCCGCCGTAAATCTTGTGCGGTCCTATGGGATCAATGCCGAGGAAGCCTTGCGTGCAGCCAACACCAAGTTCGAGCGCCGGTTCAGGGCAATGGAAGAGCTGGCCGCAAAACAGGATCAGCAATTTTCCGCGCTTTCCCTGGACCAACAAGAAGAGCTTTGGCAGGCGGTCAAAACCCTAGAGCCGCGAGAAACGCCCTAACTCGCGCTGATCAAGCCGAACTTCAATCCGACGCAGTGGCCCCCGTTCGTCTTCTCCCGCAGCTGCCTCATTCAACACCTCACCATTGGCGTGTAGCCAGGCAATTCGCTGGCCCTCGCGCACCGGCAAGACAAAAGTATGCAGCTTAGCGCCCGCTGTCAGCACCGCGCTCACCTGCTCGAGCAGGGCATAGCAGCCCATCCCCGTTACCGCCGAGATCGGCACGATCATTTCATCAGGCCGCGCGGCGATCACCGCGCGCAATTGGGCGATGCGTTCGTCGCCCAGCAAGTCCCACTTGTTCCACGCCTCGATGATCGGAATTGTCGGTTCACCACCCTCCTCCGGCAGGATCTCCAGGCCAGCCAAAACGTGCAGCACTTGGGCTTTCTGTTCGGCATTGTCAGGATTGGCGAAATCGCGCACGTGGACGATCACATCGGCTGCCGTGACCTCTTCCAGCGTCGCACGAAAAGCCGCGACCAACTGCGTCGGCAGGTCCGATATGAACCCGACTGTGTCTGACAGGATCGCCTTGTCCAGCCCCGGCAACCGCACTGCGCGCATTGTCGGGTCGAGCGTGGCGAAGAGCAGGTCTTCTGCCATCACCCCTGCCCCGGTCAGGCGGTTGAACAGCGTCGATTTGCCGGCATTGGTATAGCCCACCAGCGCGACGACCGGCCAAGGAGCCTTTTCACGACGGCTCCTATGCAGCCCGCGGGTCCGCCGCACTTGATCGAGTTCCTTGCGCAGCTTGGCCATCCGATCGCGAATCATGCGGCGGTCGGCCTCGATTTGGGTCTCCCCGGGGCCGCCCAGAAAGCCGAAGCCGCCGCGTTGCCGCTCAAGGTGAGTCCAAGACCGCACGAGTCGTCCGGCCTGATAGTCAAGGTGCGCTAGCTCAACCTGCAAACGCCCTTCGGCAGTCGCCGCGCGTTCACCGAATATCTCGAGGATCAACCCGGTGCGGTCGATGACTTTGCGCTTAAGCTTGTCCTCAAGGTTGCGCTGCTGGATCGCCGAGAGCGAGCCATCGACGATCACCAGCTCAGCATCGTTCTGGTTGCAGGCGATGTCGATGTTGGCGATCTGCCCTTCACCGAACAGCGTACCCGCCCGCGCGTCGCGGATCGGAATTGTGAATGCATCGACGATCTGGAGCCCAATTGCGAGAGCCAGCCCCTTGGCTTCCTCAAGCCGCGCCTCCGGATCGGAGCCGCCCCCTCCCCTGCTCCGGAACTGCGGACAGACGACGACAGCCCGCGCACCGCGGGTCACATCCTCGCGATTGTCATCAAGAAAGCTCAGTCTGCCGCGCTTTCCTCACCGTCCCAGTCGCCGGTAAGGTCAACCGGGGTAACCGGCTGGATGGTCGAGACGGCGTGCTTGTAGGCCAGTTGCACATAGCCTTCACGCTCAAGCATCATGCAGAACAGGTCATAGGCTGCGACGCGCCCCTGCAGCATAACCCCGTTGACCAGGAACATGGTGACCTGAACGCCCTCTTTGCGCAGGCTGGCAAGAAATACGTCCTGTAACAGCCTCGCCTTCTTGCCACCTTCGACCGCTCCGCCAAATTGGCGCGCATCGACCGGCTGGCTGGGCATGATTGTTGAGACCGCGTGCTTGTAAACCAGCTGCGATTGACCGTCACGGCGCAGCAGGATTGAGAAATTGTCAAACCATGTGACAATTCCCTGCAGCTTGACGCCCTTGACCAGAAACATCGTGACCGGAGTCTTGTTCTTGCGGAGGAAGTTAAGGAACTGGTCCTGGAGATTCTGGCCCTTGCCCGAACCAGCGCTTCCCACTGGTCCATCCGGGGCCGTGTCATCGCTGGTTGAAGGTTGAGCCTTGGCCGGGATTGTACGCGGCGAAAGGGTTTTTGCGGACATATGCGGTCTCCTTTTTTTTGGCGGCCGCCAATGCGGTCCGCAATCTGGTCAGGTCGCCTGAGCAAACCCGGCCGTTCAATTGCTGCATATGCTAACGCGGTGCGTGGGCAAGGTAAACGGCAAATCGGCTCCGTCTATCCCTCATCCAGCTCATCCTCCCGCCGATCGACCATCCCCAGCAGCTTGAGCTTGCGGTGCAGCGCTGACCGTTCCATCCCGATAAAGCTGGCAGTCTTGGAAATGTTCCCCGAAAAGCGCCGGATCTGGACCTTCAGGTACTCCCGCTCAAAGCTCTCCCGCGCCTCGCGCAAGGGGACCCCCATCAGCGTCGAAAGGCCACTGTCGCCGCTGATTTTCCCGTTGAGCACTTCTGCCGGCAACATTTCGGCGTCGATCCGGGCGAGTTGTTCGCGCGGGGTCAGGATGATCGTCCGTTCCACCACATTGCGCAGCTGGCGGACATTGCCCGGCCATTCATAACTCTGGAGCGCTGCCATGGCTTCGGTTGAAACCTCTGGTGGCGGCACCCCCTGATCGGCAGCAAAGCGCGCGAAGAAGTGGACCGCCAAAGCGGGAATATCCTCACGCCGGTCGCTCAGCGAAGGGATGTTCACCGGCACCACGTTGAGCCGGTAGAACAGGTCTTCACGGAACCGGCGCTCGGCGATTTCGCGCTCCAGATTGCGCGCGGTTGAGGATACCACGCGCACATCCACCCGGATCTGCCGGTTGCCGCCGACCCGCACAAAGGCTTGTTCGGTCAGTACGCGCAGGATCCGTGCCTGGGTGGAAAGCGGCATGTCTGCCACCTCATCAAGATAAAGCGTTCCGCCATCGGCCATTTCGAGCAGCCCGGCGCGCACCAGCTTGCCCCCCGCCTCCTCGCCGAACAGTTCCTGCTCAAACCGCTCGGGCGTGATCCGCGCCGAATTGACGGTGACGAAGGCATGGCCCGAGCGCCCGCTCCACGAATGGAGCAGCCGGGCTGCGACTTCTTTGCCAGAACCTGCCGGACCCGAAATTAGCAAACGGCTTCCGGTGTTGGCAACACGCTTGAGTGTCGCGCGCACGCTGTTGATGGCACTGCTGTTGCCGGTGAACTCATCTGCGACCACGAAGCCTTCGCGCAGCCGCGCATTCTCGCGCCGCAGCCGTTCGGTTTCGGTTGCACGGGCAACCAGCAGCAGGAGCCGCTCGGCCTCGAACGGCTTCTCGATGAAATCCATCGCCCCGCGCCCGATCGCCGAGACGGCGGTATCGATATTACCATGTCCGGAGAAAATGATCACTGGTAGCTCTGGTTCACGGCTCTTGATCGCGTCCAGCACTTCAAGCCCGTCCATCGGGCTACCGTGCAGCCAGACGTCGAGCAGCACGAGCGTGGGCCGGCGTTGATCGATCATTTCCAGGGCCGTTGTGCTGTCTCCGGCCGTCCGGCACTCGTAGCCCTCATCGCTCAGCACGCCCGCGACCAGATCGCGAATATCGCGTTCATCGTCGACGATCAGGATATCGAGAGCCATCTTTTAAGTCCTTGTATTCACTCGGCCGCTATCGGAGGGAGCTCCCCCGATAGCGGATCGCGCGCAAAACGCAGGGTGACCACGGTGCCCCCGTTTTCATTGGCGGCGAAGGTCATCTCGCCGCCGTGTTCTTCTACAATCTTGTTGACGATCGCGAGGCCCAGCCCGGTCCCCTTTTCTCGCGTCGTGACATAGGGTTCTACGATCCGTTCGCGATCTTGCGGAAGCCCGATGCCGTTATCGGCCACAGCCAAGGTCACGTCCTCCGTGCTGCTGCGCAGGGTCACCGTGATCTGCCCGCGGAAATCGGCCTCGGCACTTTTCTGACGGCTCTCGACCGCTTCAACCGCGTTCTTGAGCAGGTTGGTCATGGCTTGGCCGAACTGGTGCCGGTCGCAAGCAATTACCCCGACATCGGGATCGCTGACGAAATCGAAATTGATATCAGGCCGCGCGACTTCCTGCAGAAACAGCGCTTGACGGGCGAGATCGACCGGATCCTCGCCGCGGAACACTGGCTTTGGAATCCGCGCGAAGGACGAGAATTCATCGACCATTTTGCGCAGATCACCGACCTGGCGAATGATCGTGCTGGTCAGCTCCGCAAACAGCTCGGGATCGCTGGTGATCTGCTTCCCGTAACGCCGGCTGAGGCGCTCGGTGGCGAGCTGGATCGGAGTGAGCGGGTTCTTGATTTCGTGCGCGATCCGCCGCGCCACGTCGGACCAGGCTGCCTGCCGCTGATCGAGCAGCTGACGGGTGATATCCTCGAACGTGATAACGTAGCCGGCCTTGGCCCGCGTCGCCTTGACCGCGAGCGTCAGCAGATCGTTGCCCTTGGAATACTGCACGATTCCATTGTCACGGTCGCTCTCGATCAGCGCGGCAATCTGCGGCGCGAAATCCGCTAGTTTGCGGCCCTCAGGCGAAGGCGCATCGCGATCGAGCAACAGCTTTTGCGCCGAGCTGTTCATCAGCCGGATCTCGCCTTTTCGATTGAGCGAGATGATCCCGGCGGTAATCGATTCGACGACGGCTTCGATAAATGCGCGGCGTTCATCGAGCTGCTGGTTGGCCCCGACCAGATCCTGCGTCTGCTTTTCAAGCTGGCCCGTCATGCGGTTGAAAGCGCGGTTGAGCAGGCCGATCTCGTCGGCTCCAGTGCGGCCTTCTACGCGCAGCGCAAAGTTGCCGCTGCCCACCTCACGGGCCGCAGCGACCAGATCGTAAAGCGGTTTGACCTGTCGGTCCGCAAACCTCAGCGCGAACCAAACCGCCAGCCCCACAATCGCCAGGCTCGCAACAAACAGCGCGATGTTGAAGCGCAGTTGCAGAACACGTGCGCGCTTGGTCAGCACATCATAGGCAGCAACGATGTTCTGTGCTGATTGGCCCGACAACAGGTCAGAGGTTCGTGCGGTATAGAGATAGATCCCGGCCCGCCGGTCGATCGGCGTAACAGCCTGGATGCGGTTGGCGTTGGAATTGACGACGATCGCCTCACCACTGTCAAGCTTGCGCACCACATCGGTGGATACCTGCTCGGACAGCGGGTTTTCGCCGCGCGCGAAGGCCGCTTTGCGCAAGGTTCCGTCTGCAGCCTTCTGTAAGATCGTGGATTCGCTCAGCTTCCGGTGTGTCACCTGGTACAGGTAGTAGTCGGGGAATGCCGGGCTTGAGATTGGCTCCTGACTCAGGAAGTCGCGCAGGTCCCCGGCCATTGCCAGCGATTCATACTCCATGTCGCGCTGGAGTTGCTCGGAATAGCCGTCCGCAAGCCGCTTGGCATTGTTGAGCAACCCGCGCGAATTGTCCGAAAACCAGAACTCTACGCCGGACTGGAACAGGAACGAGGCAAAGATCACCACCAGCAGCGTCGGCACGGCCGAGATCATCGAGAACAGGAACACGAGGCGGACATGCAAGGTTCCTCCCCCGGCTCCGGCGTGTTCGGCGGCGCGCTGCAAGGCCAGGCGGCGACCCAGCAAAACCAGCAATCCAAGCGCCGGAACGAGTGTCCCAATCAACAAGCCTGCGGTAAGATTGGTCGGCAGCAGCTTGTCGCGCGCGGCTTGCGAGGAGACGGTATACCAGGTCACCAGCGTCATGATCGAAAAGGCGATCACGCAGGCGGCTTCCATCAGCGCAAAAAAGTTCGCCCGCCGTGCCGAAACCTGGGCACGGCGCCACCAGCGTGGCCATCTGCGGGCACCAGCTTGCACCATCGTTGCGAAGTTACAACACTACTGTTGCAGCTTTGCAAGAACTTTGCGGCGAACTACGCGCTATCGGCTGCGAGACCAAGCCTCCGGGTCGATCGCCAGATCGTTCAGGCGCTTGCGCAGCGTGTTGCGATTGATTCCCAGAACTTGCGCGGCGCGCAGCTGATTGCCACCAGTCTGCCTTAAAACCTCAGCGAAGAGCGGGCGCTCGAAGGCAGCCAGGGCTAAATCGTATACCTCGCCGGTCGCCGGTGCGTTGGCGCCAAGCCAGGCTGGAACCGCGATTTCCAGCGCGCTGGCATCGTCATGCGGCGGGGCCGCTTTGCGTTCGTGCTGCTCCTGAAACTGCGCGATCGCATCACCATCGATCCGATCATCACGCGCCAAAAGTGCGAGCCGGTAGATGAAATTCCTCAACTCGCGCACGTTGCCGCGCCACGGCATGGCGGCAAGGACGCTGGCCCCTGCATCGGTCAATTGCCGCCGTGGGAGCCCTTCCAGCCCAGCCAGTTGCAGAAAATGGCGTGCAAGGGCTGGCACGTCATCAGCGCGCTCGCGCAGCGGCGGCAAGGTGATCGGCACCACATTGAGCCGGTAATACAAGTCTTCCCGAAACGTCCCAGCGGCGATCATGGGTTCCAGATCGCGATTGGTCGCGGCGATGATGCGGACATCGACTTTGACTTCCTCACGCCCGCCAACCCGCCTCACCGAACCCGATTGCAGCGCGCGGAGCAGCCGGGTTTGCGCCTGCATCGGCATGTCACCGATTTCATCGAGGAACAGCGTGCCGCCGCCCGCCTGCTCGAACTTGCCGATATGCCGCGCGACAGCGCCGGTGAAAGCGCCCTTCTCATGCCCGAAAAGTTCGCTTTCGATCAGTTCGGCGGGGATCGCGGCGGTGTTTACCGCAACAAACGGCCCGGCCTTGCGCTGGCCAAGTTGGTGGATCGCCTCAGCCACCAGCTCCTTGCCGGTGCCGCTCTCACCCAGCACAAGCACTGTAAGATCGTTGCGCAGAACCCGGGTGATCATCCGGTAGACAGCCTGCATCGGCGCTGACCGGCCGACCAGCGGCAGGCCAGCCTCAACCGGTCCCTCATCTCCGCTTCGCGCCGCCGATGCACCGACCGCCTGCCGCACGGTGCGTGCCAGCTCATCGATATCGAAGGGCTTGGGGAAATATTCGAAAGCGCCGGTATCGCTTGCGCGTACGGCAGTATCGAGGGTGTTCTGCGCGGACAGCACAATGATCGGCAAGTCGGGCGCGACTGACCGAACTTGCCCGAGCGATTCGATCCCATCGCCGTCGGTCAGCATGACATCGGTTACCAGCGCACTGAAGCTCTGGCTCGCAAGCAATTGATTGCGCTTAACAATCGAATCGCAATGCGCAACCGCAAAACCTTCAGCCTCAAGCGCTGCGGTGATCACGATCGCGATCGAGGGATCATCTTCGACCAGCAGGATCGTCATGCGGCTTGCTCCTGTATGTTGGCGGGGGCCGCCGCCATTGGCAGATGCGCGCGAAAGTGGGTCATGCCGGCGACTTCATCGCGATCGTGCGCGATCCGCCCGTTCATATCGCGCATCAACCGCCTAACCAGCGCAAGACCCAGACCCTGGCCTGATTTCTTGCTGGTTACGAAAGGCTCAAACACATGTTCGCGCATCGCCGGATCGATTCCGGGGCCATTGTCGCTGATCCTGAGCTCGATCGGCAGTCGCACCGGCTCGCCGCTTTCGCCGTGATGAAATTGCAAACCGCTGGCAAAGCGTGTGCGGATGACGATGAGTGGCTGCGCGGCAGCTGCGCAGGCATCGCGGGCATTGGCCAGCAGGTTGATCGTAACCTGTACCAAGGAATCGATATTGCCAAGCACGGGCGGCAGCGAGGGATCGAACTCCTCGACAATCTGCGGGGCATTTCCGGCAGCCTCGATTACGGCTCGAGCACGCCGCAAAGCAACGTGGAGATTGCAGGGTGCAACAGGCTCGGTGCTGCGGCGGCTGAGTGTTTGCATCTGGTCAATCAACCCAGCGATACGATCAACTTCATCCGCGATCAGGCCAGTCAGCGCCCGGTCCTTCGCATCGAGCTTTCGCCCGAGCAACTGGGCTGCGCCGCGAATGCCGGCCAGCGGGTTCTTGATCTCGTGGGCCAGGATCGCAGGCGCGCGCAGCATGGTTTCGTCGCCCACCGTGGCATCATCGCCAAGCGAGTGGACCCCGCCGATGTCGTGTAGAGTCAGTACCTGCCAGCCCGGTTCATCGAGCAACGGCGCCAGCGTGACGTCAAGCCGTCGCCGCCCTTGCCCCGCCAGTTCAACCACTGCGGCACGTGCTGAAAGCTGCGCCTCCGGATCGCTCAGCCGCGCGTTCACGCGATCCTCGATGAAATGCACCACCTCACCCAATGGTCGCCCGATCAGCCGCCGTTGGCTTTGGCCAAACAGTTGCTCGGCGGCCGGATTGACACTGGAGATCGTCTGGTCGGGCGCGAGCAACACGACGGCCAGCGGCAGACTCACCAGGAGACGCTGGACGTCACTGCCAGGCATCAGGCGGCCTGGCGCTCAAGGAACGGTTCATAGAACTGGTGCAACTGGCGGATCACTTCTTCGCCATCGTCAACAAAGTTGACCATGTTGCGGAACGAAGCTGATCCCGGCAGCCCGCGCGTGTACCAGCCCAAGTGCTTTCGGGCCATCTTTACCCCGGTGTCTTCGCCATAGAGATCGAGCATCCAGCGATAGTGTTCTAGGATTACATCGAATTGCATTTGCAGTGAAGGTTCAGGCAGTTGCTGGCCAGTCTTCACCCAGTGCATCACCTGGGCCAGCAGCCACGGCTTACCATAGGCGCCCCGCCCGATCATCACCCCATCGGCGCCGGACTGAGCCAGCGCGGTCGCCGTGTCATCGATCCCGAGGATATCGCCATTGACGATCACGGGGATCGACACCGCGTCCTTAACCTTGCGCACGAAGGCCCAGTCGGCACGTCCCTTGTACATCTGGTTGCGGGTGCGCCCGTGGACCGTGACCATTTTGGCCCCCAGATCCTCGGCCCGGCGCGCCAATTCTGGGGCGTTGAGGCTGTCGTGGCACCAACCCATCCGCATCTTGACGGTGACCGGCACCTTGACCGCCTTGACCGTCGCCTCAATCAGCGAGGTTGCCAGCGGCAGATCGCGCATCAGTGCCGAGCCCGCATCGCCGCTGGTCACCTTGCGGACCGGGCAGCCCATGTTGATATCGACAATCGCCGCGCCGCGATCCTCAACCAGCTTGGCCGCCTCGGCCATCTCATGCGGCGTGCAGCCGACCAGCTGCATCGAAACCGGTTCTTCCGCCGCATCCCACAGCGCCTTCTGCACCGATTGCCGCGTCTCACGGATCGCAGCGGGGCTGGCGATCATCTCGGTGACGTTGAGCCCCGACCCGAAGCGCCGCACCATCCGCCGGAACGGCAGGTCGGTCACCCCGGTCATCGGGGCGAGGATCACCGGACAATCAATCCGGTTGGGGCCGATCTCGATCGGCTTGAGCGTGGGCGGAACGGGAAGCGTCATGGAACTGCCTAAAATTTGGGCAGCGCATAGGGAATTGCCCCGCTGGCCGCAAGTCTCTAGCGCGCGAATACGATGTCGTTGCCTGTCCCGCCCCGAACCGCTGCCGTGATCGTCGCTGCCGGAGCTGGGCTTCGTGCGAACCAGCCGGTGCCGAAACAGTTTGCACAGTGGCGAGGAAAGCCAGTGCTGCGGCACTCAGCCGAAGCGCTGATGGCAGCGGGGGTGGCACCGATTGTGGTGGCGATTCCCGAAGGGGCCGATGAACTCGCCACCGCTTCGCTTGCAGGCTTGAACGGTCTACGCTGCGTCACTGGAGGATCGACACGGCAGGATTCGGTCAGACTGGCGCTAGAGGTTTTGGCCGCCGAATCACCGGCGCTGGTGCTGATCCACGATGCGGCGCGGCCCGATTTACCAGGCGATGTGATCGAACGGCTTGTCGTGGCATTGGCCGAAGCTCCGGGCGCGATACCGGTTCTGCCGGTGGTGGACAGTCTGGCGGTCGCCAAGGGCGATGCGATGGGCGAACCTGCCAACCGCGAAGCACTCCGCCGGGTCCAGACCCCGCAGGCCTTCCGGTTTGCTGAAATACTTGCGGCGCATCGTGCTTGGTCGATCGAAGCTGCGGCAGGCGATGATGCGCAGGTCGCATTCGCCGCAGGGCTCGAAGTCCGTTTGGTCGAAGGAGACGAGCGCTTGCACAAGCTAACCTATTCCAGCGACTTCACCGCCCTCCCCCAGGTCCGCGTCGGGACCGGTTTCGATGTCCACCGTCTGGCACCGGGTGAAGAGCTTTGGCTCTGCGGCGTCCGGATCGAGCATAGCCATGGCCTTGCCGGACACAGCGATGCCGATGTGGCGATCCACGCGCTGGTCGATGCCATCCTCGGCGCGATCGCCGAAGGCGATATCGGCACGCATTTCCCGCCGAGCGATCCGCTGTGGCGCGGGGCTTCGTCTGATCGTTTCCTGACCCATGCGTTAAGTCTCGCAGCCAAGGCAGGCTACGCGATCGGCAATGTCGATGTGACGTTGATCTGCGAGGCCCCCAAGATTGGCCCGCACCGCGCCGCCATGCGCGCGCGCCTCGCTGAATTGCTGGGAACAGACCTATCGGCGGTCAGCGTGAAGGCCACTACCACCGAACGGCTGGGATTTGCCGGTCGCGGTGAGGGAATCGCCGCGCAGGCCGCTGCAACCTTGCTGCGCAACTGAGGGTCTTCTGTCATGAACTCGGTACTTCCCAAGGATATCGCCAAGCTTGCCGAAGCGGTCATTGCGGCCAACCGCAAGGCCGGGCGCACGGTCGCGCTGGCTGAAAGCTGCACGGGCGGGCTGGTCTGTGCCGCCCTGACCGAAGTCCCGGGATCATCGGCTGTGCTTGATCGCGGCTTTGTTACCTACTCCAATGCGGCCAAGCACGAGCTGCTGGGGGTTTCCGACGCAATCCTCGACACGTTCGGCGCGGTTTCCATCGCTTCGGCTTGGGCGATGGCGCAAGGTGCGCTCAAGCATAGCGGGGCCGATGTTGCTGTGGCGATCAGCGGCATTGCTGGACCAGATGGTGGCAGCGATCAGAAGCCGGTGGGATTGGTTGTCTTTGCCCGGGCAATACGCGGCGAGGAAGAGCATCTCGCCGAAGAACGCCAGCTCGATGGCACGACCCGCGCCGAAATTCGCGCTCAGGCAACGCTGATCGCACTCGAACTGCTGTTGCCGTAAAGCTCCTCCGCGCGCTTCTCAAACGCGCCAACCATTTTGCGGAAAGCGCGATCGAAATACTGCCCGGCCAGCTTCTCGAACAGCGCGTTGCGGAAAGTGAATTCCACCAGAAAATCGACCTCGCAACCGCCATCGGGAAGGCTGCGGAACTGCCAGACATTGTCGAGATCGCGCATCGGCCCGTCGAGATAAATCACCTCGATATGATCGGGGCGGTGCTTGAGCACGCGCGAGGTAAACTTCTCGCGCAGCGCGTTGAAGCCGACCAGCATGTCAGCGATCATCTCGCTCTCGATGTCCGATTTGACCCGCGTGGCAACGACCCACGGCAGGAATTCGGCATATTTGCCGACATCAGCCACCAGATCGAACATCTGCTCAGCCGACCACGGCAGGCGGCGGACCTCGCGGATACCTGGCACTAGCGCGCCTTGGCGAGTTGCGCCTCGCGGGTTGCGCGCATCGCTTTGAAATCATCCCCAGCGTGGTAGCTTGAGCGCGTCAGCGGCGATGACGCGACCTGCAGGAAACCCTTGGCCCTGGCAATCGCGCCATAGGCATCGAAAGCCTGCGGGGTCACGAAATCGATCACCTTGGTGTGCTTCGGTGTCGGCTGCAGATATTGCCCCATGGTCAGGAAATCGACCCCGGCAACGCGCATATCGTCCATCACCTGATGCACCTCGAGCCGTTCTTCGCCCAGCCCGAGCATGACCCCGCTCTTGGTGAAAATCAGCGGATTGTGCCGCTTGACCTCCTCAAGCAACCGCAGCGATGCGTAATAGCGCGCGCCCGGACGAATCGTCGGGTAAAGCCGCGGGACGGTTTCGAGGTTGTGATTATAAACGTCTGGCCCAGCAGCAACGATAGCCTCAACCGCCTCACGCATCTTGCCGCGAAAGTCGGGCGTGAGAATTTCGATCGTCGTCCCCGGCGTGGTCCGCCTTAGCGCCTCGATCACTTTGACGAACTGCCCTGCCCCGCCATCGGGTAGGTCGTCGCGATCGACCGAAGTGATGACGATGTGCTCCAGCCCCAGCTTGGCGGCAGCGATCGCCACGTGTTCCGGCTCAAGCGGATCGACCGTGCGCGGCATCCCGGTCTTGACGTTGCAGAACGCGCAAGCCCGGGTGCAGACATCGCCCAGAATCATCACCGTGGCGTGCTTCTTGGTCCAGCACTCGCCGATGTTTGGGCAAGCCGCCTCTTCGCAGACGGTATTGAGATTGAGATCGCGCATCAGCTGGCGCGTTTCGCCATAGCCCTTGCTGGTGGGTGCCTTGACGCGAATCCAGTCAGGCTTGCGCTGGCGTTCACGCCTCTCCCCTGCAGGGACTGCACTCGGTGCGGAACTCAGATCGTTCATGGCTACGCGCTCTAGTAGTCTTGCACGGTCTTGCCAATGCCACTAGCAGCCATGCCCATGGACACTGCGGCGCTATCCACTTTCACATCGCCGGTCATCCTGTTTTTCCTGCTGGGGCTGCTGGCGGCTTTGGTCCGGTCGGACCTCTCCATTCCTGAAGCGATCGCCAAGGGCATGTCGCTCTATCTGATGGCCGCAATCGGCCTCAAGGGCGGGGTCGCGGTAGCCAAGTCGGGCATCAATGGCGAAGTGGCAGCGGCCTTGGCGCTGGGTCTTGCCGCAAGTTTCGCCCTGCCCTTTGGGGCCTATGCCGTGCTGCGCACCGTTGCCCGGCTGGATCAGGTCAATGCCGGGGCAGTCGCGGCGCACTATGGTTCGGTCAGCGTCGTGACCTTCGTCACCGCCAACGAAATTCTAGGCGGCGGCGGATTGCCCGTCGCGGGATATATGGTTGCAGTCCTGGCCGTGATGGAAACGCCTGCGATCCTTTCTGGCCTGCTCCTTGCGCGACGCGGCGCGGTCGAAGTCGCGCAAGGTTCCGGCGAGATGCTGCGCGAGGTGTTCCTCAATGCTTCGGTGGTCCTCCTGCTGGGCAGCTTCGCGATCGGGATGATCGCCGGGCCGGATGGGTACAAGGAAGTGCAGCCGCTGTTCGAAAGCGGCTTCAAAGGGGTGCTCTGCCTGTTCCTGCTCGACATGGGGCTGATCGCGGCGCGGCGGCTGATGGATACCAAGGCGCTCAACCTGCGGCTGGTGGTGTTGGCGATCCTGTTCCCGCTGGTGAACGGCATGCTGGGGCTGATGGCCGGGCATCTGGTCGGGCTGGAGGCGGGCAGTCTCGCGGCCTTCGCCGTGCTCTGCGCCAGCGCCAGCTATATCGCCGTGCCGGCTGCTATGCGCCTGGCGCTGCCCCAGGCCGATCCGGGTATTTACCTCTCGATGTCGCTGTCGGTCACGTTCCCGTTCAACATTCTGATCAACATCGGCCTGATCGCGGCGGCCGCGCGGATGCTGGGTTAGGACTGGGCAGATGATTGAAACCGTTATCCGCAAACGCATCGAAATCCTGGCCGACGGCCCGTTGGTGCGGCGCGTCACCGCCGCGATCGACGCGGCGGGAATCACCGGCTGGACCGTACTGCCCGTTACCGCCGGAAGCGGACGCGACGGGCGGTGGCATGAAGAGCGGGTGACCGGGGCGGACAAGGCGCTGGTGCTCACCATTGCCTCTGCCGAGAAGGCTACAGCATTGGCCGAGGCTCTTGCCCCGGTGCTGACCAGCCACGGGCTGCTGCTGACCATGTGGGATGTCGAAGTTATCCGCGGCGAGCGGTTCTGATGCCCGAATTTGCGCAACTGATCGAAGGCTATCGGCGCTTTCGCAAGGGCGCCTATCTGCAGCAACGTGAGCGCTTCAACCGGCTTGCGAGCGAAGGCCAGTCACCCAAGTTGCTGGTCATCGCCTGTTCGGACAGCCGGGTAGATCCGGCGCAGATTTTCGATGTCGATCCCGGCGAGATTTTTGTGGTCCGCAATGTAGCCGCGCTTGTTCCGCCGTTCGAGACAACCGCTGGGCGGCATGGCGTATCAGCGGCGCTTGAATTTGCAGTTCAAGTCCTAAAGGTGCGGCAGATCGTGGTCTTGGGCCACGGCATGTGCGGTGGGTGCAACGCGGCGCTCACCCGCGAACTGGCCGGGGCGGTCCCGGGCGAAGGCGGGTTCATTGCCAACTGGATTGCCCTTCTCGACGAAGCGCAAGCCAAGGTTGTTGCTACCCACGGCGATCGCGGGGACGCTGCCCAGCGCGCAATGGAACTGGCCGCCGTTCAGGTTAGCATCGCGAACCTGCGCTCGTTTCCATGGATTGCCAGTAAAGAAGCTGCCGACGAACTGAAGCTGCGCGGCGCGTTCTTCGCCATTTCCGACGGAGTGCTGCACGTGATCGACGAAGTCAGCGGAGAATTCGTCGCGGTCGCCTGAACTGGAAAAGGCGGCCGATGCCGACCGCCTTTTCCGTTTGTGCGAAGTAATCGAAAATCAGGGCTTAAGCGTGGCCCCGCTGGCAAACGCCGCCCAGAGTTGCGCAACAGGTTTCATTTTACCTTCGACGGCGGCGAAGCTCGCCTGGGCCTCGGCAGCCTTGCCTTGCGCCATTTGCGCTATGCCCAGGCGCAGCCGGGCGAGCGGCAGATCGGTGCCTGGCTTGGCAACCGCGAGCCGGTAGAACTCTTCCGCCTCAGCGTACTTCTCATAGCTCAGGAACACGTCAGCGGTCTTCTGGATATCGCGCCCCGAAGTTGCTGGCAGGCGGGCTTCCTTCGCATAACCAGGCAGCGAGGCCAGATCCGGACCGAGTCGCGCTTTGGCATCCGTGAGCGCCGTGCTGACAAAGGTATCTGATGATTGAAGAACCCCCAGCGCAATGCCTTGTTCGGCCACGCGCTTGGCCTCGCCCGGATAGAGCACGCCGACCTTGCCGACGGCGGCCTGGAGGTATTCGACATATTCCCGCTCTACCTGCGGGCTCTTGATCCCGAGCACGCCGACTTTCTGGAGCAAACGCGACAGGTCGATCCCTTCGGTCTCGCCGTAATTGTTGACTTCACGGACGATCTGCACGGCGCTGATCCAGTTGAACTGGGTCGGATTGACACCGAGGCGCATGATCGCCCAGTCCATTGCGTCGGTATTGAGTTTTGCGTCAAAAGCGATTTGCACTCCGCGATCCGCCCAAGCGGCCGGAACGGGCTGGCCAGCCGCCTTACGGGCATCAATGGCACTGCGAAGCGAAGCCAGACCCTGCGCGGCCTGACCCGACTTGGCATAGGAATCGGCCAGCATTTCTGCAGCGGTTTCATCGCTGAAACCTTCAGCAACCAGCGGAGTCAGCGTAGCGATCGCGGTCGGATAATCCTTGTTGATGTAGGCGATCGATCCATAGCGGAACTTCAATCCGGCGACTTCGGCCGCTGGAGCCACGCCGCTTTCGACCTGACCAGCGTAGCCGCGCTGCTGCAGCTTGGTGTCACCCATGATCGAGCCGATCATCACGGCCCACTTGCCGGCGAGCAGCTTGTCTCCCGGAGTCTTGATTGCAGCTTCCGCAGTCGCGAGCTGGCCAGGTGCAGCAGCCATCTGGGTCCGGAGTGCCGCCAGCGCAGCATCGCGCTCAGCCCCGGTTGCCGCCGTAAAGCGCTGGATTGCTGGCTGCGCAGCAGCGATCGTCGCTTGCAGGTCCTTGGCAGCGGCCGCGAATTCCTTCGAGTTCGCTGCGGCTGCTGCGGCAGGCTTTTCCTTGGCGGTGGCCACCGGTGCGGTCACCACGGCTCCTGCCGCCATGGCAGCGGCCATCGCGAAAGCAACCGATGAACGAGAAAACACCCAACTGCGGATCATGTGTAGGCTCCCAAATCGAACGACGCTTGCTGGGCGCCGAAAGGTAACAAACTGCGCCGGTGCATAGGCCCCAAAGCGGGGGTTTGGCAACCGCCGCGCGCTCTAGGCAGCGGGGGCTGAACAGCGATTGAATGTGCGCCGCGCCGTGCGTTCAGAAATGCTGCCAGACATGTGGAAAAGCTGGCCCTCCAGTCGTGCCGAGGTGGCCTTGTCCGGGGGTTTGTCCTAGGACCTGAAGACCGATTTTCCCTGAAGCAACTGACTGAACCTGCGCGTGAGCGACGATAACGACATCCCCGAAAACGAAGATGCAGAACCCACTGGTCCGCAGTCCGGGCCGAGCGGCGAATTCCAGCGGATCGACATCGTCGATGAGATGAAGACCTCATACCTCGATTACGCGATGAGCGTGATCGTGGCGCGCGCCTTGCCCGATGTGCGCGACGGGTTGAAACCGGTTCATCGCCGGATCCTGTTCGCTAGCCAGGAAGGCGGCTTCGTTGCCGGTCGGCCCTACCGCAAGAGCGCCAAGATCGTCGGCGACGTGATGGGCAACTATCACCCGCACGGCGACAGCGCGATCTACGATGCCCTCGCCCGGATGACGCAGGATTGGTCGATGCGGCTGCCCTTGATCGATGGACAGGGCAACTTCGGCTCGATGGACCCCGATCCGCCAGCCTCGATGCGCTACACCGAAGCGCGGCTGGCCAAGGTCGCCAATGCGCTGCTTGACGATCTCGACAAAGACACGGTCGATTTTCAGGACAACTACGACGGTTCGCGGCAAGAGCCTTCGGTCTTGCCGGCGCGGTTCCCCAACCTGCTGGTCAACGGCGCGGGCGGCATCGCGGTGGGCATGGCTACCAACATACCGCCGCACAATCTGGGCGAAGTCATCGACGGCTGCCTGGCCTATATGGAAAATCCGGCGATCACCTCGGAAGAGTTGATCGAATTCATCCCCGCGCCGGACTTTCCGACCGGCCCGCTGATCCTCGGCACCCACGGAGCGCGTTCGGCTTATACCACGGGTCGCGGCAGCATCATCATGCGCTGCAGGCACGAGATTGAGGAAGGGCGCGGCGATCGGCGTTCGATTGTGCTCACGTCGATCCCGTTTCAGGTCGGCAAGAATGGTCTGGTCGAAAAGATTGCCGAAGCCGCCAAGGACAAGCGGATCGAAGGCATCTCCGACATCCGCGACGAATCGAACCGCTTCGGCGTGCGGGTCGTCATCGATCTGAAGCGCGATGCCACCCCTGAGGTCGTGCTGAACCAGCTGTGGCGCAACACCCCGGCGCAATCGAACTTCCCGGCGAACATGCTGGCGATCCGCGGCGGCCGGCCAGAGGTCTTCGCGCTGCGCGATATCATCGCCGCATTCGTCACTTTCCGTGAGGAAGTGATCACGCGCCGCACCAAGTACGAACTGAACAAGGCGCGTGACCGGGCACATATCTTGCTCGGGCTGGTCGTCGCGGTGACCAACCTGGATGAAGTGGTGCGGATCATCCGCGGCTCCCCGAACCCGGCCGCCGCACGCGAAGCCTTGCTGGCACGCGAATGGCCGATTGGCGAGATCGCGCAGTATATCCGGTTGGTCGAAGCGATCGAGCCCAGCGCCGAACAAGATGGCGGCACCTATCGCTTGTCCGAAGCGCAGGTGAAAGCGATCCTCGACCTGCGACTTCACCGCCTCACCGCGCTTGGCCGAGACGAGATTGGCGACGAGCTGAAGGAGCTTTCGCTGGCGATCGAGGAATACCTCTCGATCCTGGCCGATCGCGCCAAGCTCTATGGCGTTATGCGCGATGAACTGGTCGCGATCCGCGATGCCTATGCCACGCCGCGCAAGTCCGAAATCACTGCTGCGGCAGACGGCATCGAAGACGAAGACCTGATCGAGCGCGACGACATGGTCGTGACCGTCACCATGGACGGCTACATCAAGCGCACGCCTTTGAGCACCTTCCGCGCCCAGAACCGCGGCGGCAAGGGCCGCGCCGGGATGGCGACCAAAGACGAAGACGTTGTTACCAACATGTTCGTCACCAGCACCCACACCCCGGTGCTGTTCTTCTCGACCGCGGGCAAGGTGTACCGGCTCAAGGTCTGGAAGCTGCCCGAAGGCGGGCCGACCACGCGCGGGCGGCCGATGGTCAACCTGCTCCCGGCGCTCGACAAGGACGAGACGATCCAGACCATGCTGCCCCTGCCCGAGGATGAGGCGGAATGGGGCGGGCTGAGCGTCGTTTTCGCGACGGCCAAGGGTTATGCCCGCCGGAACTCGATGGATGCCTTCGCCAACGTGCCATCGAACGGCAAGATCGCGATGAAGTTCGAAGGCGAGGATGCCGACGACCGACTGATCGGGGTCGAACTGCTGACTGCCGATGATGATGTGCTGCTCGCTAGCCGCAGCGGCAAAGCCATCCGCTTCGCCGCCGACGATATCCGCGAATTCCAGAGCCGCGCCTCCACCGGGGTGCGGGCGATGAAGCTGGCGCCGGGGGACGAAGTGATCAGCCTCTCGATCCTCCATCGCGTTGGCACCAGCAGCGAAGAGCGCGAGCAATACGTCAAGTTCGCGCCGTGGAAGGGTGAGAAGGACGGCGAGCCGACGCTCTCACCCGAACGCATGGCCGAACTGGCCGAGCGTGAGCAGTTCATCCTTACTGTCTGCGCCAATGGTTATGGCAAATTGAGCTCGGCCTATGAATATCGCCGCACCGGGCGCGGCGGTCAGGGGATCACCAACATCGACAACATCGGCCGCAACGGCCCGGTGGTGGCGAGCTTCCCAGCGGTTCAGGCCGATCAACTGATGCTGGTGACCGATCAAGCGAAGTTGATCCGGCTACCGCTGGAAAGCCTGCGCGTGATCGGGCGCGGCAGCGCGGGGGTGCGACTGTTCCACGTCGCCGATCAGGAGCATGTGGTTTCGGCGGTTCGGCTAGCCGAGAGCGAGGACAATGAAGCCGACGAAGAATCCGCGGCATCATCCCCGTCACCACCCGCCGATCCTACTACCGAAACCGAAGACTTATGACGCTGCGGATCGAACCCTCAGGCCAAGCGTGCGGCGCGCGCGTGACTGGGGTCGATCTGAAGCAACAACTGGACCCGGCTGTTGTCGCGCAGATTCGCGCAGCCTGGCTTGAGCACCATGTCCTCGCCTTTCCCGACCAGTTCCTTGACGACGACGCGCTTGAGCGGTTCACGCTGTGCTTCGGCAACTTTGGTGAGGATCCGTTCTTCGCGCCGATCGCAGGCCGTCAGCACATCGCGGCAATCCGGCGTGAAGCTGCCGAGACTTCGCCACTGTTCGCTGAAAACTGGCACACTGACTGGTCGTTTCAGAGATTCCCACCTTCGGGGACCTGCCTCAATGCGGTCGATATCCCGCCGCACGGTGGCGACACGCTTTTTGCCAACCAGCATATGGCGTGGGAAACGCTGCCCGCCACGCGCAAAGCCGAAATCGGCGATCTTGTAGCGATTCACTCGGCCCGCCTGCCTTATGCCCCCGACGGCACTTATGGCGCACGCGACACCGGGCGCAGCATGGATATCCGGCCCAGCGAGGCGGCCTTGGCCACGCAGACGCATCCACTGATCCCGGCCCATCCCGAAACCGGCCGACGCGGGTTCTATTCAACACTAGGTTACATTGTCGGGATCGAGGGCATGGCGGACGCCGAAGCGATTCCACTCCTGATGGAACTCGCGCAGTGGCAAGGCGATGATCGCTTCGTTTACCGCCACCGCTGGGAGCCGGGGATGCTGACCATGTGGGACAACCGTTCGGTCCTGCACAAGGCTACGGGGGGTTATCAAGGCTATCGCCGCGAGCTCCACCGCACGACTATTGCTGCATGGAGCGGTTCCTGAGTTCCCCCACTACCCCAGTGCAGATCAGGAACTGTCCGAAATAGTACAGCGGCCAGATCAACAAGCCAGGGATCGCACTCTCGGCCAACGGACCAATACGGGCGAAGATCAGCAGGTCCGACACCGCGAACATCACCGCGCCGACCCCTACGCGGTAGCGCGAGAAGCTGCTGGTCCAGGCGGCGGCGGTCATCGCCGCAAGCCCGGTCGCGTAGAGCGCCACACCCGGCGCGGCGCTGCGGTCAGTCGGCAACTGGAACGAGATCAACGGGATCAGCAGCAGCATCGCCAGCGCCGCAGCCTTCTGGCTGAACGGCAGGACCGCGCGGCGGTGCCGCCAGTAGAGCTGGATCGCGATCAGGTGGCCGATCAGGAAGGCCACTGCCCCCGCCTCCAGCATCAGCTCGATCAGCACATCGCCCAGCGCTCCGAACGCCATCACCGCCGCAATCTGCCGCGAATCCGCACCCCGATGCCGCGCCAATGCGTAAACGGCGAGCAGCGCAACCCCCGTCCCCTTCCATGCCATCAAATAAAGCCCGGGAACCGCCGAATCCCGGACAAGGAAATAGCTGATGCCCGCCAGCAGGCTGAGCAGCAGCCATGGGCGTTTTTCAATCAGGGCGCGCTGGGGCATGGTTGCTCGGTCCTTATTCTAATTGGGTTGATCTGCACCGATAGCCGCGCCACGCGCCAGCATGGCATAGCCGGCAAAATAGCTCAGCCAGGTGAGAAAACCGTACCACGGATCACGCTCAAGCACGCCCACCCAGGCTACCACCAGCACGTCCGAGCAGATAAATACCGTAGCCCCCAATCCGCACAGCCAAAGCGGGAAGCGCGAGATGACGGCCGTTGCCGCCATGATGCCCGACAACAACGGGTACAACGCGAAAAAGAACGGCTCCTCCGTCCCCCGGATCGCCAGCAGCGAAAGCCCGAAGCTGGCAAGGGGGATGGCGATCGCGATGCCAGCCCGCAAACCCGAAAGCTGCGCCGCACGATTGCGCCAAAAGACCGTGATCGCCATCACGTGCGAGATCAAGAACAAGATACCGGACGCAACCATAGCGCCGGTCGGCAGAACCATGTCGGCGACTGCGCTGATGGTCAGCGCCAAGGCCAGCCAGCGGCGGGCTTGGTCTTGCCCGGAAACGTAAACCGACAAAGCCAGGCCCAGTGTGCACGCCCCCTTCCACGGGATGGTGACGGCGAGCGGAAGCTCGGCGAGCGCATGGAAGGCTATCCCTGATCGCGCAAAAGCACCAAGCCAATAGGCCCCGCCCAAAAGCACAGTGAAACTCCAGAGGCGGAGCGACAGCGCCTGATTTGTCTGGTTCAGCATGGATCCCCTCGCTCCGCCTTACCGGTTTGCCTTGTCACCGCCGGATTGCAAGCGCTAGGCGCTGCGCCCATGACATATGACGTTCACATCATCGGCGGCGGGCTCGCGGGGAGCGAGGCGGCGTGGCAGCTTGCGCGGCGCGGGCTGAAAGTGCGCCTTTCTGAAATGCGCGGTGGCGGGGATATGACCCCGGCACATCAGGGCACCGGCCTCGCCGAGCTGGTTTGTTCGAATTCGTTCCGGTCCGACGATCACGAGAAGAACGCGGTCGGGCTGATCCATCATGAGATGCGCCAGCTCGATTCGCTGGTGATGACTGCGGCGGAAGTGGCGAAAGTACCGGCCGGTTCGGCGTTGGCGGTGGACCGGGAGGTCTTTTCTGCAGAAGTCGAAAAGCGCCTTGCCGCCCTACCCACGCTCGAAATCGTGCGTGAACGGATCGACGCGTTGCCCACAGCTGGTCTGACCATCGTCGCCACCGGTCCGCTCACCGCCGCCGCGCTGGCCGAGAGTATCGGCTCAGCGACTGGCAGCGAGCGACTCGCGTTTTTCGATGCGATCGCGCCGATCATTCACCGCGACTCCATTGACATGGACATCTGCTGGATGGCCGCGCGGTGGGATAAGGGCGGCAAGGACTACATCAACTGTCCGATGACCAAGGAGCAGTACCTTGCCTTCCACGCCGGGCTGATGGCGGCGGAGAAGGCTGAGGCGAAAGAGTGGGAAGGCACGCCCTATTTCGAAGGCTGCATGCCGATCGAAGTCATGGCCGAGCGCGGAGTTGAAACCTTGCGGTTCGGACCGATGAAGCCCGTGGGCCTCGACAATCCGCATTGGGCTACGGCCGAGCATCCAAATGGGCGCTGGGCCTATGCGGTGGTGCAATTGCGGCAGGACAACAAACTCGGCACGCTGTGGAACATGGTCGGCTTCCAGACCAAGATGAAGCACGGTGCACAGGTGGAACTGTTCCGCACCATTCCCGGTCTGGAGAAGGCCGAGTTCGCGCGGCTCGGCGGCATGCACCGCAACACCTTCATCCATTCACCGGTGCTGCTCGATCGCCAGCTACGCCTGAAATCTGCGCCGCACCTGCGCTTTGCCGGGCAAATTACCGGGTGCGAGGGCTATGTCGAAAGTGCTGCGGTTGGTCTGTTGGCGGGCATGATGACGGCGGCGGAACTGGCGGGAACCGAATGGACAGCCCCGCCCCGCACTACGGCGCTCGGGGCGCTGCTTTCCCACATCACCGGCGATGCCGAGGCGGAGACGTATCAGCCGATGAACGTCAACTTCGGGCTGTTTCCGATGCCGGATGCCGATGTGAAGAAGAAACAGCGCAAAGAAGCTTACACCGCGCGCGCGAAAATCGACATGGCAAAATGGTTGCGCGACGAAAATCGATTGCAGGTCCGGTGAGCCGAGCGACTTCGTCGTTTCGCTACAAGTTTGGGTAGCGCCGTGAGTCCAGAAGGCGCGCATTGGGGTCGCACCAACCCAAAGGGAGGACCTATGCGTACTCTCTCGATCCTGCTGACCGGCACCATGCTGGCAGCTACCAGCCCTGCTTTCGCTCAAGATAGTGAAGCCGACTGGACTGGAGCCTATGTCGGCGTGAACATCGGCTATCAGAATGCCAAGTCCGATACGACAACCGTGCTCACCGGCGCCTGGGCGGGCGAAAGCCAGGCAACCCGCGACGCGGTGGTCAATAACTTCGCCACCAGCCAATCGCTCGACAACGTCAATTTCGGCGGCCAAATTGGCTATAACTATTCGAGTGGCGGCGCGGTACTCGGGATCGAAGCGGAAGCAACTGCCTACAGCGGCGATAGCGTCATCACCCGCGGACCGTTCTCACCGACCGGTCTACCGGCTTTGGGCTACACCTTTACCAACCGGATCGATCCGAAATGGACCATGGCGTTAAAGGCCAAGCTGGGAGCGGCATCAGGTAACACGTTGTTCTACGTCGAAGGCGGCTGGGCGCTAACCCGAGCTGATTACGGAGCCGATCAAACCTCGAACGGCGGCTATAGCAAGAGCGGTCGACTGACCGAGACGACCGACGGGTTCATCGTTGGCGGCGGGATCGAACACAAGTTCTCGCCCAACGTCTCGGCCCGGCTGAGCTACAACTACACCGATCAGGGATCGGTCACCTACGTCAACGCCTACAACGCCGGCAGCACGTTCACATCACCGGTCTATACCGAAACGATGACACAGGATCTGCGGCTCCACCTCGTGCGGCTGGGATTGAACTTCCACTTCTAACTCCCACGCGCCCGGTGCTGGCTCCGGCGGTCAGCACCGGCAGCGCGGTTTGGGTTTGTCCTTGGGCTTGGTGGTCGCAAACTCCTCGCGGGTAAGCCACTGATCGCCGTTGCGATCCGCACCCTTGAAGCGATTGCCGGTCGCTACCGCCCATTCCTCGAAGGTCAGCAAGTTATTCCCGTCGACATCGAGCTTGCGAAAAGCAGCCGTGCGGGTGGAGAGCATTTCAACCCGGGTAATTCGGCCGTCGGCATCGCGGTCAAGCCGGGCGAAGCGGCGCTGCTCGCGCGTCGCTTCGCTGGCTTCGGGAGGCGCCGGGCCGCGTTTGCCGCGAATGTCGGCGGTTGGAAGCGCGCCGGGTTCTGCCACTTCCTCTTCTATCGCCGGATCTGGGGGCGGTGCACCGATTTCGGTTGCGGCGCGGCCCTGCCACCAGAACAGCCCTGCCCCGACCAATAACAACGCAGCGACAGCTCCCAGCACTATTCGGTTCATGTTGCAAAACACCCGCCTGAACTACATGCCATGGGTAGTATCAAGCTAACGCCCGAACAAGCCAATTCGCATGGCGGAAACAACCCGCAACCAAGACGATCGTTGGGGACTTTGAACAAGCTTGATGAGAACTGGCAGAGCCCGCAAGGCCTTGGGCAAAATAGGGATTGCTCGATTTTGCGGTGAGTGAACGCCAAGCTCAAACTCACTCCACAGCCGTCCGGCCTCGCTAGCGGCAGCATGTGCCGCTGGCGCGCCGACTACTGCAGCGAGACCAGCGCAAGCTTGGGCCCTTCCGGCAATCAGTGCCTCAGGATCTTCTCCCAGCAGGATCGCCTCCCAGCCATCGATCAAACCGCCAAGAGCCTGAGCCTCGCAGCCCCAGGCACTCAATGCGGCCAAAAGCGGTTCGCCATGCGGCCAACTACTTGGTTCCGCACCCAGCCGGTCGCGCCACCAGGCCAGCTTCAGTTGGGCCAGTAGCGGCTCGCGCGCCGCCCGCACCACCGATGCAAGCCGGTGATCCAATGCGAGCAGGCCCAGCGTTGCCACCCGCGATGTCGCTGGCGCATAGACCAAAGCCAGTCGCTGCGGGGGCGGCAAGCTGTGCTGAAGGTCGGCGAATTCCATCGCTTCTACCCACCCGCTTGCCCAGAGCTTGTCAATCAAGACCGTCCAAACCGTAACGCCTCCTTAACCACAAACCTAAGAAGTCCGGTTATCACAATCGCTTATGGGCAGGTCCACGTGGAATTGCATTCTAGTGGGGGCAACATGCTCGATTCGATCCGGCGGAGGCTCCGTAGCCTCAAGGACAATACCAGCGGGAACGCGGCCATCCTGGTCGCCGCCGGTATGCCTGCGCTGATCGGCGCCTCGGGCCTCGCGGTCGATACGGCGCAGTACTACACGTGAAAGCGAGAGCTGCAGTTCGCAGTCGATCAGGCAGCATTGGCCGGGGCCTGGGCCAAGACAAACACGACTACGGCAGGCAGCTATTCGGCGCGGGCGCTGCAGGAATACAATGCCAACATGCAGGTTGCAGGCACCTTCGATACCACCCCCACGGTAACGACGGTGAACTACAACGGCGGCACCAACAATGCTGTGCGGGTCACATCATCGGCGACCAAGACCTTGCCCTTCACCGATCTCGTCATCGGCCAAGGGGTTACGGTTTCGGTTGCCGCAACCGCAAGTTTTGCCGCCGGGACAACCGGGACCAGCACGACCACGACGGTGCAAGGCGTGACCGCTTGCATGATCGCGCTCCACCCGACCGCCAACGGTGCCTTGCTGATCGGCGGTACGGCATCGGGCACGGTGGCCTGCGGCGGCGCGACCATGTCGAGCGATGCCAACGCCGCTATCCGCGAGAACGGCAACCCCAACGCGCTGTTCGGCTCATTGGCCGCAGCCGGTGGGATCGAAGCCACTCTACTCAACAACATTATCGGTCAGAACGCAGCCAACATGCGCCCGAACCAGTCCGGGATGACCAATCCGTTCGGCTCACTCGCGACGCCGACCGGCAACAATATCGCGCGGACCTATAGCTGTCCGGCGGTGACCGCAGGCACGCCAGCAGTTACGAACTACAATGCCAATCAGACAGTCCGGACCAAGATTACCTATACCTATGTCCGTGGCTCAAGCGCGACTGGCGGGACGACCATTTCCTATACGGGAGCAGGCTATCTGGCCGACTCGGACAACAACCCCGGCGTCACCACGGCGGTTACCCGCACGACTTCGCCCTACACGGCGAGCGGACCGACCCAAGCCGGGCCGACGACCGGTGCCGGCACGGCAGTTAGCGGTAATGGCAACAAGACAGTCTGGCGTGTGCCTACGACGACGACGTGGACCACGATCGCCCCAACTGCCACCACGATCACTCCTGCCGTGGCCGGAAGCGATGGCATCGCCCGCCCGCAGCCCGGTACTTACGGAAACATCTCAATCGGGTGTGAAACCCGCTTTGCCCCGGGCATCTATGTCATCAACGGCACGATGGACTTCAGCTCCAACCAGACGGTGTCCGGCACCGACGTGCTGTTCGTCTTCACCAGCTCGACCGACATCGCTAACATCAATTCGAACAGCTACATCACCCTTTCGGGGATCACAGCTTCAACCCTGACCGGTACCTATGGCTATACCGCTGCCGACGCTTCAAAGCTGGCCGGCATGCTGTTCTGGGACCCGCTGGAAACGTCCGAAATCAAGTGGAACGGGAACTCGGTCAGCATCCTTAATGGTGCCATGTACATGCCCAACCGGCATTTGTGGTTCAACGGGACGGCCTCGGTATCCGGGCGCTGCATGATGCTGATTGCCAGCCGACTGACCTTCACCGGGACGATCGACATGAGCAGCTTCTGCCAGACGAGCGGCGCCAATGTGCCGATCCTGCGTGAAACGACCACGACCACAACCACAACGGCGGGTTCGGCGCCGACCGTCAGGCTGGTAGTCTGACCATGATCGCCAAGTTCCGTCCCTTCCTGAACAAGCTTCGCAGCGACAGTTGCGGCGCGATGCTGGTCGAGACCGCGATGGTCACGCCGATGCTGCTGGTGCTGAGCCTTGGCTCCTACGACGCAAGCCGCATGTTTGCGCGTGAGAGCGAACTGCAGACGGCAGCATCAGAGGCTTCGGCAATCGCCCTGGCCAATCCGCCAGACACGACTGCCGAGCTGACAACGCTGCGCAACATCATCAAGAGCTCGACCGGGCTGACCGACACCGATGTTACCGTGGTGCTGGAATACCGCTGCGGCAATACCGCCAACTATGTCACCAGCAACACCAGCTGCGGCACGGCGACGGTGTCGAACTTCGTGCGCATCAACATCACCGACATCTACCGGCCGACCTACGCGGACTTCGGGATCGGCGGCAATATCAACTACCGCGTCACCCGCTATGTCATGATCGGGCAAAGCTGATGCGTTTGCTGAAGTCCTTGCGCGGCGACACGGGTGGCTCGGTGGTGGTTGAATTCGCCATCCTTGCTCCGGTGTTGATCACCATGCTGCTCGGCGTGTTCCAGATCGGCGTGGCGATGCAGAACTACAACGCGCTGCGCAGCGTCGCCGCCGAAGCGGCGCGCTATGCCTCGGTCGAGCGCCAAAAGGGCACGACCATTGCCGCTACCGATGTCCGCACCCGGGCGATCGCGATCGGCACCCGCGCGCCTTATGGGCTGATCCCGGCCCGTCTGACCGTCACCTGCGCAAACGCCACGGTGCAGCGCGTTCCCGGTGCCACCGAGATGACCCTGACAGTCCAATACCGGGTCCCCTCCTTTCTGGGGATGATCAATGTCGGCGAGATTCCGCTGACCTTTACGCGCCCCGTCTTCGTGATCTGAGCTGCTGCGACGGCGAGCAAAACGTCAATTTCTGAAAGAATTAACCATGCCTGTTGGGCTTGCTGTTACGCGCGGCAAGCTATGCCGAGGTGGAATCGCCAGAGGGATTGCGAGCGGCATGCGCCAGAAGGCCAATCAGATTGCGGGAAATCGGCTAGCCGGGTTGCTGGCGCGGCTGGCGCGCGACACCGCCGGCAATACCATTGCCATGATCGCCGCCGCGCTGCTGCCGCTGCTTGCCATGGTCGGCGGCGGGATCGACATGAGCCGCTCCTACCTCTCGCAAGCACGGCTGCAGCAGGCCTGCGACGCGGGCGTGCTCGCCGCGCGCAAGCGGCTTGGTTCCGCGGTAGTCACCGATGGCAACATCCCCGCCGACGTTGCGACCGTGGGCAATCAATTCTTCAACGTGAACTTCCTGGCCGGCGCCTATGGCACCGAAGACCGCACCTTCACCATGACGCTCGAAGACGACTACGCAATCAGCGGAGTCGCCTCGGTCGAAGTACCGACCACGATCATGACGATCTTCGGCTTCACCGAAGTCCCGGTCGAGGTCGCCTGCGAAGCCAAACTCAACTTTTCCAACACCGACATCATGTTCGTGCTCGATACCACCGGATCGATGGCCCAGACCAACCCCGGCGACAGCGAGCCGCGGATTGAGGCGCTGCGGGATGTCGTTACCGCCTTCCACGCTCAGGTCGAAGGCAGCAAGGGTGCTGGCACGCGTGTGCGCTATGGCTTCGTGCCCTATTCGACCAACGTCAACGTGGGCGGGCTGCTCGAAGACGATTGGGTGGTGACCAACTGGGGCTACCAATCACGCGAACGGATCGTCACCGGCACAACCACCGGCACGCGCAGCTATGCCGCCAACTGGCAGTATGTCAGCGGAAACTGGACCCCGTGGACGGTGCAAAGCACCTACACCGCCACCTATCATCCGCCGAATACATACTGGATCCCGCCGAGCTCGACTACCAATTCCGACGGCGCAACCGTGACGACGCCGGGCCGCTGGCAGACCGATCCGGCCTGGTACAGCTGCGACAACCCGACTCCGTCGAACACGCTGACCGAATCGAACAAAGTGCTGCTTGGCACTGATACCGAACCGTTTGCCGGACCGCCGGCTGGCACACGCACAATTCAACACTACCGCACGCAGTATGATGGCACGCAATATTCGACCACGCTGAGCGGAAGCACCTGCAGCGTCAACCGCTCGACGGCCACTGCGTATATCGCAACATTCGATTGGGTGACCGAACCAACCCAATCAAACACCGAAGCCTGGCTCTATCGCCGGATTCCGCAGGATGTCAGCAACTGGCGCACCCAATCGAACGGTTGCATCGAAGAGCGTAGCACCTACGAAATCAATGACTATGACAACGTCGATTTCTCGCGGGCGCTTGATCTGGACATCGACCTGGTACCGACGGCCGACGAAGATACCCAGTGGCGTCCGATGTATCCCAACATCGTCTTCGCGCGCTCGATGCGCTGGGACGGCACCGGCTCGTTCACGCCTGCGGATGTCACCACCAATGATGACTACGTGAATCCGTCCTGGGCCGGTTTGTCAGCTTGCCCTGCACCGGCCCGACGACTGGGCGAAATGACGGCATCGGAAGTGGCGACCTATGTAAACTCGCTGCAAGCCGACGGATCGACCTATCACGATATCGGCATGATCTGGGGTGGCCGCTTGCTTTCCCCCACCGGGCTGTTTGCGGCGGACAATGCTGACGTGGATGGCAAGCCCACCGCACGTCACATGATCTTCCTGACCGATGGTGAAACTGCTCCGCTCGACCTGTCCTATTCGACCTATGGGGTCGAACCCCTCGATCAGCGCCGTTGGTCTGAGGGTTCGGCACTAAGCCTGACTGAAACGGTCGAAGAGCGCTTTGCGGTAGCCTGCAAAGAGGTCAAAAAGCGCAACATCACCGTCTGGGTGATCGGCTTCGGTACAACGCTCAATCCAATCATGACCGAGTGCGCTGGCCCCGGCAAATCGTTCGAAGCCGATGACACATCGGAACTCAACGAGATCTTTAGCCGGATTGCTGCTTCGATTGGTGACCTGCGGGTGTCACGATGATGCGCGCCCGCCTGCCTCGTCTGGTCAAGGATGCCGAGGGCGTCACCGCGGTGGAGTTTGCCCTGCTCTCACCAGTGCTGATGGCCATGGTCATGGGCATATTTGACCTTGGCCACAACATGTACACCGCCTCAATGCTCAACGGCGCGATCCAGCAAGCCGCGCGCGGATCGACGATTGAGGGTGCAGCATCCAATGCCGACGGGCTCGATGCGATTGTCACCCGCGCGGTCCACGGCATTTCGCCCTACGCGACGCTCCAATTCACCCGTACTGCCTACACCAACTTTTCTGACGTGGGTAAGCCAGAGGACTTCGTCGACAGCGATGGCGATGACATCTGCAACAATGGCGAACCCTACGAGGATGCCAATGGCAACGGCGCCTGGGACGTCGACCAAGGTGTGGCCGGACAAGGAGGCGCGCGCGATGCCGTGCTTTACACGGTAACCGTCACCTATCGGCGCCTGTTTCCGATCGCCCAGTTCATCCCGGGTCAGACCGACACTTTCACCATGCAATCGCAAACGGTGCTGCGCAACCAGCCCTATGACCTGCAGGCAGGCGACAGCACCGCGACAGGAAATTGCACATGAGCATGTTCAGCAAAATCCGCGCGCTGCGGCGCAATCGCTCGGGCGTGGCCATGGTCGAATTCGCGCTGGGCGCGCCGTTCCTGCTCACTGCCGGCCTGTGGGGGGTCGAAACCGCGAACTTTGCGCTGGTCAACATGAAGATCGGTCAGCTCGCGGTTCATATTGCCGATAACGGATCGCGCATCGGCGACACCACAACGCTGATGAACCGCAAGCTGTTCGAAGAAGACATTACTGACTTGCTGATCGGTGCGGGAATCCAGGGCGGTGAACGGCTTGATCTCTACCAGCATGGCCGGGTGATTGTCAGCAGCCTTGAAGCCTGGGATGACAGCGTTGGCTGCAGCGGTGGTGGCTGTGCGGGAGGTGGCGGCCCGCGCGATGATGGCGATCAGTTCATCCGTTGGCAGCGCTGCAAGGGGACGCTCAACAAAGTCTCCGAATACGGTGTGGAGGGCGATGACATGCCCGACGGCATCGGCCCCACCGGACAGGAAGTGCAGGCTAGCAAAGACGCTGCGGTGATCTTTGTCGAGGTCTATTACAACTATCAACCGCTGATCAACTTGCCCTGGCTGAACCCCGGACAAATTCGCGCGACATCGGCTTTTGTTGTGCGCGACAAGCGCGACCTGTCAAAGATCTACAAGCGCAAAGCCGCTTCAGTCTCAGCGAGTTGCTCAACCTTTGACGGCTTCGCCAGCGGCGGCTCGGGAAGCGGCTCCGGCGGCGGTGGCGGCGGTGGCGGCGGTGGCGGCGGTGGCGGCGGTGGCGGCGGTGGCGCTAGCAGTTCCGGCGCTTAATCAACCACGACCCTCCGCGCAGAACTAACCGCAGACCTGCTTCGCCGCCGCGACAATGCGCGCCGCATCGATCAGCGCCAGCTTTTCGAGATTGGCCGCGTAAGGCAGCGGAACGTCCTCATTGCAGACCTTGAGGACGGGTGCATCCAGATCGTCGAAGCCGTCCTCCATGCAGATCGCCTGGATTTCAGACGCGATCGAGCAGGTCGGCCAGCCCTCCTCCGCCACAATCAACCGATTGGTCTTGGCGAGCGAAGCCAAAACGGTTGCCTTGTCCAGCGGACGCAGGGTTCTGAGATCGATCACCTCGGCATCGATCCCCTCACCCGCGAGCGTCTCTGCCGCTTCCAGCGCCAGGCCAACGCCGATCGAGTAGGAAACGATCGTCACGTCCTTGCCCTCGCGCATGATCCGCGCCTTGCCGATCGGCAGGACATGGTCGTCCAGCTCGGGCAGTTCGAAGCTGCGGCCATAGACCAGCTCGTTCTCGAGGAAGACCACCGGGTCCTCGCTGCGGATCGCCGCCTTGAGCAGGCCCTTGGCGTCCGAGGCGTCATAGGGCGCGATCACGATCAGCCCGGGGACGCTGGCATACCAGGCCCCGAAGTTCTGGCTGTGCTGGGCGCCGACCCGGCTGGCCGCGCCGTTGGGGCCGCGGAACACCACCGGGCAGCGCATCTGCCCGCCCGACATGTAATTGGTCTTGGCGGCCGAATTGATGACGTGGTCGATCGCCTGCATGGCGAAGTTGAAGGTCATGAATTCGACGATCGGACGCAAACCGCCCATCGC
>CAZVMC010000013.1:0-33196 GCA_964628635.1 uncultured Novosphingobium sp.
TTCCTGCTCGACAAGATGAAGGATTCGAAGACCAACGAAGACTTCTTCGCGACGATGAACCAGTAAGCACCGATGGCAGCCAACCTGGTTCTCGTCGTTGGCTGCACCGGGGCCGGCAAAACCACCTATGCGCGCGCCCTGGCCGACGAGCTGGGCGCGCTGCGGTTCTCGATCGACGAATGGATGATGGCGCTATTCTGGCCGGACAGCCCGCAGCCAATCGAATTTGCCTGGACAATGGAACGGGTAAACCGCTGCGAGGCGCAGATTTTCACCATGGCGCAGCAGGCGGCGGCGCGCGGCGTGGCGGTGGTGCTCGATCTGGGCTTCACCACCAGGGCCCACCGCGACAAGTTCCGCACGTTGGCAAGGGAGGCTGGGCTGAGCGCGGTGGTTCACTTCGTGGATGTTCCCGCTGAGGAACGCTGGCGGCGCGTCGAAGCGCGCAACGCATCGCGCGGCGAGACCTTCGCCATGACTGTCGACCGCGGCATGTTCGATTTCATGGAAGGCTTGTGGGAACCACCTGGCGAGGCCGAATGGTCCGCAGGTGGCGGCTTGCGGATCGGGTCTGCGTGAGTGCGTCAGCACCTCGGCACTCGGTTCTGACTGGCGCGCCAGGGGCAGGAAAGACCACTTTGCTGGAAGCCGCGGCGGCGGCGGGATTGGCCACCTCTCCCGAGGTCGCGCGCGAGCTGCTCAAGCAGCCGGGCGGGATGGAACTGCGTGAGCATGACCCATTGGGCTTTGCCGAAACCATGCTGGAGGCGCATCGCCGCGAGTGGGAGCGCCATTCCGGGGCAAGGGCACCAGTCCTGTTCGATCGGGGCTTTCCCGATGTCGTCGGTTTCCTCGATGTTTCGGGTCTGCCGGTACCTGCCGAGGTCGATCGCGCTTGCCGAACCCTTCGCTATTCTGGCCCAGTCTTTCGAGCGCCCGCTTGGGCCGACATTTACGAGCAGGACAACGAACGTATACAGGATTGGCAAGGCGCAGTGGCGAGCGACGAAGCGGTAACGGCGGCCTGGCGGCGCTACGGCTACGAAGTGATTGATCTGCCATTGGCTAGTTTGAAAACGCGATTGGAACTTGTTCTCAAAGCGTTCTTCTGACTCGTTTACCGCGAATAGGTTTTCGATCTGTTCGAGTCGCTAGATTTCTGAGTCCGATTCTTGACACAGAGTCAAGACCGACTATGTTAAAAATGCTCTGCACGGCGCGAAGCTTCAGGTTATCCTGTTGCACGAGTCATCTGGCTCATAGCTCGTGCAGGGCTTTTTGCTTTTTCCCCTTAGACTTATCATATTCTCGTAGTCGAGGAATGAAGAGCCAATGGCGATACGGATGGAGCCAGCGATTGGCGCGATTGCCCTTCAAGCCAGTGCTGATGCCAATGTTGAAATGTGGATAAATTTCACGAATACGCCGTGAAATGTGTCGGTAGACGCTCTCCTTTGCGACTGTTTTCCTACCTCGTCTAGCTTTGCCGGGCGGCTTGGCGCGATGCAGATCGTTTAGGCGAAAGTTCATCGAACCTAAGATCACATCGGTACACTGAAGTATGATGTGTGCGTGTGAATTCGCTTCGCCTATGTTCTCGGGCTTTAGCGCGAGACCGTTCGGAACCAGGGTTCTTGGATTCAGCCGTGATAAAAAAGATTTAAAATCAGAAATTTGTTCGCTGTTTCTTGGGAACTGATCGAAAATTAGCTGAAGATCGCGTGTGCCGAACTCGTGACGGTAGAACGACAACCCAAGCCCATTTTTGATAAATTGATAGTAAAGTAAGAAATATGCGTTTTTGTGTTGTTCTTGCGTAAGTCCAACTGGAACCCACATATTCTGTGTAAATAGACAGCGAAACTTTATTTTTTGTTCGATCACAAAATCAAAATATGCATCAATGATAGCTATGAATCGTTCGAAAGTGCTTGGAGAAATATTGTTCCACTTCACCTCACAAGTTAGTCCGCATTCACTAACCAATCTATTGAGGTGATTCTCGATCTCCGAAACGTCCTCAGACTTTACAATTGATGCTCCGTAGAAATTTGAAAAGTGAGCACCCTTCTTGGCAGACTCATCGCAGTAGACAATGATCCGCTTGGTCATGGGCCAGAGAATAGAGCATGGATCAACTTATGTCGATCCGCCTGCACCCAACTGCGCCGCCATCATCTCCCAGACCTTGTTGATAGCCTTCAGCGGGCGCACCATCACCTTGAAGTCCGCGATCTTGCCCTCGGCGTTGAAGCGAATCAGGTCGATGCCGTTGACTTTGATTCCGTCGAGCTCGGTCACGAATTCGAGCAGAACTTCATCGCCATCGACCAGCTCGCGCACGTAGGCGAACTTGTCGCCATTGAGCACTTTGGCGGCTGAAAGCAGGTACTTGGCGACGATAGCCTTGCCCTGCTGCGGGGTGTGGACCACCGGCGAGTGGAACACGGCATCGTCGGCCAGCATGGCATCGAGCGCTTCGGGTGTTTCGTTGCCAATATAGGCATGCCATTTGGCAAGACCGGGGTGGAAAGACATTTGCAGCGGCTCCTTGGCTTGCTCAGATGACCCAGCCTACCTATGCCGCGCCAATGAGCAACGACTATCGCGCGATGATCGAGGCCGGTATGGCGGCGTTGCAGGCGCGCGATATGGTGCGGGCGGCGGCCTTGCTGCGCGAGGCGGCTGCATTCGCGCCGCGATCGGAATTCCCCTGGATCGCGCTGGCCAATGCCGAGCAGGCGCTTGGACAGAATGACGCTGCCGAAGCAGCGCTCGATCAGCAGCTGCTGCTCAATCACCGCGATGTCGGCGCGCTGCTGATGCGTGGCTGGCTACGCGAGCAGGCCGGCGACGCGCGGGCGGCGACGACTTACTACGAAGCGGCGCGTAACCAGGCCGCGGTCGAAGGCAGGGTGCCACCAGCGCTGGCGGCGTTGCACGATCATGCTGGGCGCTTTTCGGTCGAGGCAGGCCGCGGCTTTACCGATCATCTCAAGGCGGCGCTGGGCAGCGATCTCTCACCAGTGATGCGGGAAGCGGTTGAGCTGCTGACCGGCGAGCGCGAGCTTTATCTGCAACAGCCAGCGACTTTCTATTATCCGGGGCTGCCGCAACGGCGGTTCTTCGATCCCGATGACTTCCCATGGTTTGCCGAGATGTTCGCGCTGCTTCCTGCCATGCAGGCCGAGCTGGAGGCAATGCTGGAACTGGGCGAGGGCTTCAGCCCCTATGTCCACCGCACGCCAAACCGCCCCGCGCCGAACAATCCTTTGCTCGAAAAGCAGGATTGGTCTGCGGTGCACTTCTGGAAAGATGGCCGGCGCGTGGAGGAGAACGCCGCGCGTTGCCCCGCGACCATGGCGGCGCTCGATCACGCGCCGCTGCCGCAGATCCCCGGCCGCTCTCCCAATGCGCATTGGTCGCGCTTGCTGCCCGGCGCGCATATCCAGCCGCATCACGGCATGCTCAACACGCGTCTGATCTGCCACATCCCGATTCTCACCGCGCCTGGCTGCACACTGCGCGTTGGCAGTGAGACGCGAACCTGGGAGGACGGCGTTCCGCTGATCTTTGACGATTCGATCGAGCACGAAGCGAGGAATGCCGGATCGCGGAAACGCGTGGTGCTGTTGTTCGAGATCTGGCGGCCCGAGATCGGCGCGGATGACCGCGAAGCGCTCGGGCGAATCTTTCAAGCGATCGACAGCTACGGGACCTAGGCCAGGTTCTCCTGCAGAAATGCGAGGGTTCGCCCGTCGGCGAGTTGCGCGCCAGCCTCGTCGCGACGATTACCCATTTCGGCGGCGAAGCCGTGATCGAGCCCGGCGTAATCGTGGAGCGTCACCTTCGGGTGATCGTCCAGCCCAGCGTGGATCGCAGCCTGAGCCTCTGGCCCGACGAAGTGATCGGCGGTCGGAATGTGGAGCATCAGCGGATTGGCGATGGCGTGGCTTTCGCCCAGCATCTGGTCGATCATCACCCCGTAGTAGCCGACCGAGGCATCGATATCGGTGCGCGCGGCGGCCATATAGGCGAGCCGCCCACCGAGGCAGTAGCCGACGCAGCCGACCTTGCTGACCCCTTGTTCGCGGCGAATCCAGTGGATCGTGGCCTCGATATCGAACACCCCGTCAGTAGGGTCGTAGCGCTGGAAGTAGCCAAACGCCTCGTTGAGCTCAGCCTCGACATCGGGATCGAGCTCCACCCCCGGCGCGAACCGCCAGAACAGGTCGGGCGCGACCGCCAGATAGCCCTGCGCGGCCCAGCTATCGCATTTCTGGCGAATGCCCGGATTGACCCCGAAAATCTCCGGAATGACGATGATTGCGGCTTTTGCCGTGCCCTCTGGCCGGGCGACATAGGCAGGAAAGCTGGCATTGGCATCGAGTGTCGGGATTCGCAGAGTTTCGGTCATGACGCACTCCTCAGGGGGATATACTTTTATCCATGGCGCGCGGCGTGGACTTTGCCAAGCCGCTGTGCCAGCCTTGAGCCAGGACGGACTGGACGGCCAGTCAAGGAGAAGAACATGAAAGTCCATGTCGAGATCGATTGCACCCCGGAAGAGGCGCGCACCTTTCTGGGCCTGCCCGATGTGGGCAAGGCCAATGAGTTCTACGTCGACGCGATCGGCAAGGCGATGAAGGGTGCGACCAATGTCGAACAGTTGCAGGAGTTCGCCAAGGGTCTCGCGCCGATGGGGCAGGTGGGGATGAACCTGTTCAAGTCTTTCATGGAAAATAGTGCGGCCTTCTCTGCAGGAGCCAAGAAGAAGGGCGATTGACTGCCGCCAAGCACGGCCAATGTCTGACACGATCTTTGCCCTTTCGAGCGGCGCGCCTCCGGCGGCGATCGCCGTTATCCGAATCAGTGGACCGCAAGCCGGGGCGGCACTGGTTGCACTCGCCCAGCGTCTGCCACCGCCGCGGGGGGCGGTTTCGGCTTCCTTGCGGGACGCAGCTGGCAACCTGCTTGATCGTGCTTTGGTGCTGTGGCTGCCGGGCCCGCAGACCGCGACCGGCGAAGACACCGCCGAGCTGCATCTCCACGGCGGCCGCGCGGTGGTGGCGGCGGTAATGGTGGCGCTGGCAGGTTTGCCGGGCCTTCGCGCCGCCGAGCCGGGGGAGTTCACCCGGCGAGCCTTTGCCAATGGCAAGATCGATCTGGCCGAAGCCGAAGGACTGGCCGATCTGCTCTCCGCCGAAACCGAACTGCAACGGCAATCGGCGCTGGCGATGGCTGGCGGCCAGTTTTCGGCGCAGGTTGGCCACTGGCGCGAGGCGCTGCTCGGCCTTTCGGCGGCGGTGGAAGCCGTGCTGGACTTCGCCGATGAAGATGATGTTGCGGTGCTACCCGCAGATTTCCGGCTGAAGATTGCGCAGCTGAAGACCGAACTGGCCGACTGGCTCGCGCGGCCTCGTGCCGAGGCCTTGCGTGAGGGGTTCCGGATAGTCGTGGCAGGCCCTCCCAATGCTGGAAAAAGCACTCTATTCAATACGTTGGTCCAATCTGATGCGGCCATCGCGACTCCGATTGCCGGGACCACCCGCGATGTCTTGACCCGGCCGGTGGCCTATGCCGGGATCCCCTTCCTGTTCGCGGACACCGCCGGTCTGCACGATGCGACCGACGATGTCGTCGAAGCCATCGGAATTGAGCGTGCGCTTGAGGCGCTTGACCGGGCCGATCTGGTGCTCTGGCTCGGGCCGGAGGGACAGGGGCCAAGCGGAGCGTGGGAGATTGCGGCGCAATGCGATCGTCCGGGCCATCCGGCCAAGCGGCAAGCGCGGCACTGGGTCTCTGCCTTTAGCGGGCAGGGGATCGAGGAACTGATCGAGGACCTCGTGCAGACGGCGCGGCTGGCCATGCCCAAGCCGGGCGAGGCCGCGCTTAATGCGCGTCAACATGACCTGCTGGCCGAAGCAGCGCGCGCGTTGGGTGCGGCAGAGGAGGAAGCCGATCCGCTGCTGATCGCGGAGGCGCTGCGGTTGGCGCGGATCAGTTTTGACTCATTGCTGGGTCGGACGACGACCGAGGATATGCTCGATGCCCTGTTTGGGCGGTTCTGTATTGGGAAATAAACCCTGTTCCACGTGAAACACGGCTCCGCTATGGGCGGCGCGATGCAGGACTTCGACATCATTGTGGTCGGCGGCGGACATGCCGGAGTCGAAGCGGCGGCAGTCGCGGCGCGGATGGGCGCGCGGGTCGCCTTGGTCAGCTTTGATCTCGATGCGATTGGCGCGATGAGTTGCAACCCGGCCATCGGCGGGCTGGGCAAGGGGCATTTGGTGCGTGAGGTCGATGCGCTCGACGGGATCATCGCCCGCGCGGCCGATGCGGGGGCAATCCACTACCGCATGCTCAATCGCTCGAAGGGCTCTGCGGTGCAGGGGCCGCGCGTGCAAGCTGACCGCAAACGGTTCAAGGCTGCGGTGCAGAGTCTGTTGGCGCAGCAAGGCGATCTGACCTTGGTTCAAGGTGAGGCAGCAGCGCTGCGGCTTACCGGCGGGCGCGTCAGTGGGATCGATCTGGCTGATGACACAGCGTTGAACGCCAATGCCGTAGTGCTCTGTACCGGCACCTTTCTGGGCGGCACGCTGTTTCGCGGCGAGGAGCGGCTGGTCGGTGGGCGGATCGGCGAGGCTTCGGCGCAGCGGCTCGCGGCGCAGCTGCGTGAGGCCGCGCTGCCAATGGCCCGGCTCAAGACCGGAACGCCGCCGCGGCTCGATGGCCGGACGATCGCTTGGGCGGGTCTGCCTGAGCAGCCTTCGGATGCCGATTACTGGCAAATGTCGGCAATCGGCGCGGGCCGGGCTTTGCCGCAGGTGTTCTGCGCGATTACCCGGACCAATCATCGCAGCCACGATGTGATCCGCGCGAACCTCCACCGCTCTCCGTTGTTCTCCGGCGCAATCGGAGCATCTGGTCCGCGCTATTGCCCCTCGATCGAGGACAAGATCCACCGCTTTGCCGATCGCGACGGCCATCAGGTATTCCTCGAGCCGGAAGGGCTCGACACGCTGCTGGTTTATCCCAATGGGATCAGCACCTCGCTTCCTGCCGATGTCCAGCTCGCGATGCTGCGGACCATGGACGGTCTTGAGCGCGTCGAGATGGCGGTGCCGGGTTATGCGGTGGAATATGACCATATCGACCCGCGCGCGCTTCGACCCAGCCTGGAGCTGCGCGATATGCCAGGGTTGTACTGCGCCGGGCAGATCAACGGCACGACCGGTTATGAGGAAGCTGCGGCGCAGGGGCTGTTGGCCGGGATGCACGCGGCCTCAGCGGTGTTGGGGCGTGAGCCGGCCGCGCTGGATCGTGCCAATAGCTATATCGCGGTGATGATCGATGATCTGACGCTGCACGGCGTTTCCGAACCCTATCGGATGCTCACCGCCCGCGCCGAATACCGGCTGAGGCTGCGCGCCAACAATGCGTCGACCCGGCTCACGCCGTTCGGGCTGGCAGCGGGCTGTGTCTCTGCTCAGCGGGCAGAGTGGTTCGCCCGGCGCGAGGAAGCCAAGGCCCGGCTTCACGTGGAACTGGAGCGCGAGGTGGGCGGCAATGACTTGGCACAGGCCGGCTTGCCCGTACGTAGCGACAGCGGGCGGCAGCCGCTCCGCGAGTGGTTGCGGTTTGGCGGGGTGGAGCTCGATTCGCTGGCTCCCTGGCTTGATCCGAAAGTGCTGACCGACGCCGACCTGGCGGCAGAAGTCGCTGAGGATGCCGCTTACGCGCCCTACCTATCGCGGCAAGACAGCGAACTGCGCGATCTGAAGGCGAGCGAAGCGCTGCCCCTGGGGGATGACTTCCCCTATGCCGCGATCGCCGGACTTTCGAACGAGATGGTCGAACGGCTCAGCAAGACCCGGCCGGCCACGCTGGCGGCGGCGGGGCGGATTCCCGGTATTACGCCCGCTGCGCTGGCCGCACTGCTGGTTCACGCCCGGCGGCGGGCGGCATGATCGCGAGCGAAGCCGAGGCGCAGCGCTGGTTGGCGGAACTGCCCGAATGGGATGTGGCCGCGCGCGATCGGCTCGATCTCCTGGTCGCGATGCTGCGCGAGGAGAACCAGCAGCAAAACCTCGTTGCCGCCGCGAGTCTCGCCCAAGTCTGGCAGCGGCATATTGCCGATTCGGCGCAGCTTCTACCGCATGTTCCACGTGAAACATGTTCGCCCTGGCTCGATCTCGGGACCGGGGCAGGCTTTCCCGGGTTGGTGATCGCCGCGCTTCGGCCCGAGTGCGAGGTGCTGATGGTCGAATCGCGCGCGCGGCGAATCGACTGGCTTGAGCGCGCGCGGATTGCGCTTGGATTGGCCAATGCAAAGGTTGCCGGCTCGCGGCTTGAATTGGTCGAAAGCGAGCCGGTTCGCGCCATTTCGGCACGGGCCTTTGCGCCGCTCGACAAATTGGTGGCACTATCCGCACGTTTCTCCACAAGCGAAACGGTCTGGTTATTGCCCAAAGGGCGTTCGGCAGCGCACGAACTCGAATCGTTGAAGGGCTGGCAACATCGGTTCCACGTGGAACAATCGTTGACCGATCCTGATGCGGGACTCATTGTCGGCACCCTGCAACGGCGTCCGGCGGACAAGAAACCGCGGAAGAAAGGCTGAAACACCGTGATTCGCGTCGCAATCGCCAATCAGAAGGGCGGGGTGGGCAAGACCACCACGGCGATCAACGTGGCCACAGCCATGGCCGCAACCGGTTGGAAAGTTCTGCTGATTGACCTTGACCCGCAAGGCAATGCGTCGACCGGGATCGGGATCGACGCGAGCCAGCGTGAGAAATCGGCCTGGGACTTGCTGGTCGACGAAGTGCCCTTGGCTGACTGCATCCAGCCCACGCGTATTCCCGGTCTCGACGTGATCCCCGCCACGGTCGATCTTTCGGGTGCCGAAGTTGAGCTGGTTTCGGTTGAGAATCGGACCGACCGGCTCCGCAAGGCGCTGGCGACCGATACCCGCCACGACATTTGCTTTATTGATTGCCCGCCTTCGCTCGGGCTACTGACGCTCAATGCGCTCGCTGCGTCCGACACGCTGCTGGTGCCGCTGCAGTGCGAGTTCTTCGCGCTTGAGGGGCTGAGTCAGCTGCTCCAGACGGTCGAGCGGATCCAGCAGCGGTTCAACCCGCAGCTGGGGATCATCGGCATCGCCCTGACCATGTACGATCGCCGCAACCGGTTGACCGATCAGGTGGCCGAGGACGTTCGCTCGTGCCTGAACGAGCTGGTCTTTGAAACCGTGATCCCGCGCAACGTGCGCTTGTCCGAAGCACCGAGCCACGGGCTCCCGGCGTTGGTCTACGACCATACCTGCGTCGGCAGCCGCGCCTATATGGCGCTGGCACGCGAACTGATCGGCCGTCTGCCCGAAAAGAGGAAAGCAGCATGAGCGATGATTCGGTGATCCGGATTGCAGTCCCCAAGGCCGATGGCCCGCCGAAGCGACTGGGGCGCGGGCTCGGGGCTTTGCTCGGCGAAACGCGGCGCGAAGAGCCGCTGGTCAGTGTTGCCGGAGCCGGCGAAGGTGCGGCATCCACAGCCGCTGGCGGCCTTGCCATGCTGGCGACTGCCAGCATTGTTCCCCATCCCGGCCAGCCGCGCCGCCATTTCGATGAAGCTGCGCTCGACGAGCTGGCTGCCTCGATCGCTCAGCGCGGGGTGATCCAGCCGGTGATTGTTACACCGGCGGGACCTAATCGCTGGCGGCTGGTTGCGGGCGAACGTCGCTGGCGCGCTGCGCAGAAGGCACAAGTCCATGAAATCCCAGCGCTAATTCGCGATCTGGACGAGCGCGAAGTGACCGCGCTGGCGCTGATCGAGAACCTTCAGCGGCAGGACCTCAATCCAATTGAAGAAGCCCGGGCCTATCACCGTCTGGCCGAAGATGAGGACCTGACCCAAGCCGAAATCGCCAAACTGGTCGACAAGAGCCGCAGCCATGTCGCCAATCTGCAGCGCCTCCTGACGCTGCCCACTCTTGTAATCGAACTGGTCGAGGAAGGTCGCCTGTCGATGGGCCACGCGCGCGCGTTAATCGGCTGCGAGGATGCGCTAACGCTGGCTCAGCAGGCGGTCGCCAAGGGCCTATCCGTACGCGAAGTCGAAAAGCTGGTGCGCCGTCGCAACGCCGTTCCCGCCGCCCCGCGTCGCGCCCGGGCTGAGCGTGACGCGGGCAATGCGGCCGACATCGCCGCGGTGCAAAGCCACCTTGAAGAGTTCCTCGGCCTGTCGGTGCGAATCAATGCCGATGCCGATCCGCGTTCCGGGGCGGTAACCATTCGCTACCGCACTTTGGACCAGCTCGATCTGATCTGCCAACGGCTGACCGGCGGTGGAATCTAGCCCTTTTTGGCGGAATTACGGGCTTTTCCGGAGCAAGACGTTAATTTCCAGGGCTTTTTGGTTAACCAGACTCGCCCATAATAACTGAACGCACTGACCCTAGAAGCAGCCCTGCAGTTGGGGAAACCAACCCGATTCCGGGGGGGGCACATTCCAGCGCTGCAAGCTTGAATGCTTGGAAGGGACCAGAGAAACATGCGTAATTCGATCCGTTTTGCCGCCGCTGCGTTGGCAATTGCCTCGTTCGGTTCGGCTGCCAACGCCGCCACCACCGCTTCGGGTACCGCGACTGCTGAAGTGCTCAGCACGCTGACCGTCACTCCGACCGCCGACCTGCGCTTTGGTCAGATTGCTGCCAACGGCGGCGGGACCATCGTGATCCCGGCCGATTCGTCGCAAGCAATCTCCACCACGGGTACGCTGGTTTCGACCGGCACCCGCGGGGCTTCGGCTTTCACCGTCACCGGCAACCGCGGTGTGCGCGTCCAGGCTTCGAGCTTTGCCGTCACCTCACCGTTGACCTGGCAGGGCACCTGGGGCGGCCCGGGTGCTGCGCCGACCATGGCGCTTTCGGCGCTGACCTCGCGCTGGACCAACAACATCGACGTGCTTGATGCCACGACCGGCACGGCCGAAATCAACGTTGGCGGCACGCTGACCGTTGGTGCCAACCAGGAGCCAGGGCTCTATTCGGGCACCTTCAGCTTCTCGGTTGAATACATGTAATCAGCTTTCTTGGCCGCAAGGCTGAGAGCAACAGATTGGGCCGCATCAGCTTTTCGCTGGTGCGGCCTTTTCGCGCCTGCCGCATGCGCCGGCCCAATCTTCATGGTTAGCCGAAAATTAACCCTGATTGCCTAAACCTTGGGGGATTTCCCGCAGGTGGCAAACAAATCTGCGGCAAGCTTTTCAGGGGTCTCCGATGCCGAAATTCTCCATGCTCCGCCGGATCGTTGCTGCGATTGCAGCCTGCCTTGCGCTGGCCACTGCCGTTCCGGCTGCCGCTCAGGGCGATCTGCTGGTCGCGCCGACCCGGGTGATCATCAATAGCGGCGGCAGTGCCGAGGTGATCCTCAGCAATATCGGCAGTGAACCGGCAACCTACCGGATCGTGCTCGAGCTCAGGCGGATGAACGCTGAGGGTGATCTGGTCGATGTGCCAGAAGCCGAGGCCAACGCGATGGAAAAGGCCGCGCTCGAGATGGTCCGCTATGCGCCGCGCCGGATCGTGCTTGCGCCGGGACAGCCGCAGGCGGTGCGAATCACCGCGCGGCCGGCGGCGGAACTGCCCGATGGTGAATACCGCGTGCATATGGTGTTCCGCTCGATCCCGCCAGCGGTCAGCCCTGAGGAGGCTGAACGGGTCCGCGCGGCCGGGGAGTTCCAGATTCGCTTGCAGCCGGTCTACGGGATCTCGATCCCCGTTTTCATCCGCAAGGGTCGGCTTGAAGCTGGCGCGGCGATCGGCGCTGTCTCGCTCGAACGCCAGGCCACGGGTGGCGCGCTGTTGGTGCAATTGAACCGCACCGGCAATCGCTCGGTCTATGGGGAAGTTATCGCCCGCGATTCGAGCGGTCAGCAAATCGCCATGGTGCGCGGGATCGCGCTCTATCCCGAGGTAAGCGGCGTAAAGGTCGATCTTGGCCTCACTCCGGAAGCGCTGGCCCGCGCCAAGGGCCCGGTCCAGATCGAATACCGCGAGCTGCCCGAAAACGGTGGCAAGACCATCGCCAAAGTCACGGCGACACTGAACTAAACGGCGCCAATTCAACGGCTTGATCCGGAATTTGACGTCATGACCCGCCCGCCGATCCGGCTCTGGAGCGCTGCTGCGACTATCGCGGCGGCGCTTCTGGTCGTTTCGGGCGCGCGGGCGGAAGAGTGGAAGCCGAGCGAAGACGACGCGTTGCTGCTTGAGCTCCACTCATCGGGCTACAAACTCGGCGAGCCACTGCGCGGCTATCAGACTCCTGCAGGCGTTTGCATCGATCTGGCCGACTTCATCCAGGCGCTCGATCTGCCGATCCGGCTCGACAAGAAGTCGCGCCGCGCAACTGGCTGGTTGTTCGCGGAAGATCAGCGCTTCGTGCTCGACCGCGATGCCAATACGGTACAAACCGTGAACGGACACGCGACAATCGGCAATTCGGCGATCACTGACAGCCCCGAGGGCTGGTGCATCGCGCTCCCGGCCTTGGCGAGCTGGACCGGCCTGACGCTCAAGGCGGATCTCGGCAATCAAACTATTCAGCTCGCTTCGGTAAAGCCGCTGCCATTCCTGGAGGCGATCCAGCGCAGAAGTCGCGCGGCGCGACTTCGTGATCCCGCCGACCAGACCTTCGATCTTGCGCAAATGCCCAAGGCCGAAACACCCTATCAGGCCTGGCGGACACCGTCGGTCGATGTTCAGGTCGATGCGGCCTGGCAGCGCGGCACCGCGCCGCAGCTGCGCTTCGAAGTGTTGGCCAGCGGCGAGGTGCTCGGCGCTTCCTATACCGCGCGGCTGACCGGCTCGGCCGAGGATGGACCCGAAGCGCTGCGGCTGCGCGCCTTCCGGATCGATCCCGAGGGCGGCTTGCTCGGGCCGCTCCATGCCACCCAGATTGCCGCCGGCGATGTCGAGACGCAATCAGGCGGGCTGACCGCGCAAAGCGCATATGGGCGCGGAGCTTTCGTCACCAACCGGCCGCTCAGCCGCCCGGGCCGTTTCGCCATGACCACGCTGCGCGGCACTTTGCCGGCGGGCTGGGACGCCGAACTCTATCGCAACGGCGTGCTGCGTGCCTTCCAGGGCGATCGCGGTGACGGGCGCTATGAGTTTGCCGATATCGAGCTGTTGTTTGGCGAAAACGAGTTCGAAGTCGTGCTCTATGGCCCGCAAGGCCAGATCAAGCGCGAGCGGACCAGTTCGGTGGTCGGCGCCGAATCGATCCCAGCCGGCCAGACCTGGTACTGGGCGGGGGTGGTCCAACAAGGGCGCGATCTGATCGCTTTTTCCAGCGATGTTCCCAATCCGCTGACCGGCTGGCGGTGGGGCGTGGGGGTTGAGCGCGGGATCGATGCGCGCACCTCCGCTGGGCTCGAGTATCAAAGCCTAATGCTCGAGGGCCAGCGCCGCGATTACATCGAAGCCACCTTGCGCCGCGGCGCAGGGCCGACGCTGGTCGAGCTGACCGGTGCGCAGCAGCTTGGTGCTGGACGCGCGCTGAGCACGCGCGTCTATGGTAAGCTGGGCGGGGTGCGGTTCGAGGCGCACAGCCTGTTCATCGATGGCCAGTTCTCGAGCGAGCTGATTGAGCCCGATCAGAAGTACGAGTTCGGCATGCGGCTGAGCACTTCGGTGCCGCTAGGTGCGTGGCAACTGCCGCTTGAACTGGCTGCCCGGCAGACGGCGGCGCGCGACGGATCAAAGGTTACCGAATGGTTAATGCGGACTTCGCTGCGGATATCAAGGCTCTCATTGACAACTGAACTGACGCGGCGATCGACCACGGCGCAGCAGCCGGAGACCAAGCTGGCGGTCCTCGCCAACACCGCGATCGGCCCGGTGCGGCTGCGCGGCGATGCGCGGTTTGTGCTTGCCGGGCCGCACCCGGGGTTCGAAGCAGTCAAGCTTTTCGCCGATGCACCGCTGAGCGAGCGAGGGACTTTGCGTGGAACCTATGAGTACCGCGCGGATTCGGCCCGCCATGAAGTCACCTTCGGCTATGTCCACCAATTCCGCCGCTTTGCGCTGCGCGGTGAGGGCCGGTGGGACAGCCGCGGCGGGATCGGCGCGGGACTCTCGCTGGCTTTCAGCCTTGGTCCTGACCCGGTCGACGGTGGCTGGCGGGTTTCGCGGGAGCGACTGGCGCAAGAGGGCCAGGCCGGGATCGAAGTGTTCCGCGACGACAATGGCGACGGCTATCGCCAGGCCGGCGAAGCCGCAGTCGAAGGGGTGACGATCGAAGCCGGGTTCCGCCACACCGATGCGCCGACCGATGCCCACGGCCGCGCGGTGATTGATGGCCTGCGGCCCTATGCTCCGGTGCTGATTTCGATCGACACCGGCAGCCTGCCCGATCCGCTGCTCCAGCCGAAGGGCCGGGGAATTGTCGTCGTGCCGCGACCAGGGATCGCTACGCGGGTCAGTCTGCCGCTGGCCCCGACCGGTGAGGTCGAAGCTGTGCTACTCGGCCCCGATGGCGAGCCGCGCTCGGGAGTGCCGCTCGAGCTTGTCGATGGCGCAGGCCAAGTCACGCGCTTGGCGTCGAGCGATTTCGATGGCTTCGTGTTGTTCGATTCGGTTCCTTATGGTCAGTATCAATTGCGGGTGAGTGCCGAAAGCGCAGCGGCGCTGCAGGTCAAGTCATCCCTGGGGATTTCGGTGAAGATTGACCGCGCCAATCCATCGCAGCGGCTCGGGCGGATCCGCATGGAGAACGCCGCCCCGCCGCCAGTGGTGGCAGGCACCCCTTAATCGCGCGATTAAATTCCGGTTGACCGGGGGAAAACGGCACGCTTTACCGGCGGTGACATTCCCCCCGGAGAGAACCCGTCATGTCGCTCGATTTGATCCCTCGCACCGCCTATTCCGAAGACCATGAGGCGTTCCGCCAGACCGTCCGCCGCTTCCTGCAGGATGAAGTCGCGCCGCACGCTGCCGAATGGGGCGAAGCGGGGATTGTCCCCAAGGATCTCTGGCCCAAGGCCGGCGCGCTCGGCATGCTCTGCCCAACCGTGCCCGAGGAATACGGCGGCCTCGGCCTCGATTTCGGATACAACGCCATAGTTGATGAAGAGAGCGCCTATTACGGCGGGGTCACCACCGGGTTTTCGCTGCAATCGGACATCGTAACCAACTACCTCGTGTCCTACGGCAGCGAGGAGCAAAAGCGCGAATGGCTGCCCAAGCTGGTCTCGGGCGAGGTGATCACCGCGATCGCCATGACCGAGCCCGGCACCGGCTCGGACCTGCAGGCGATGCGGACCACTGCGAAGAAGGACGGCAATCACTACGTCATCAATGGCAGCAAGACCTATATCACCAACGGTCAGAACGCGGACTTGATCCTGGTCTGCGCCAAGACCGACCCGGAGGCCCAGCCAGCCTACAAGGGAATCTCGATCATCTTGGTCGAAGCGAACCGCGAAGGCTTCAAGCGCGGCCGCAACCTCGACAAGATCGGGCAGGATGAGGCTGACACCTCAGAACTGTTCTTCGAAGACGTGCGGGTGCCGATCACCAACTGCCTGGGCGAAGAGGGCAAGGGATTTATCTACCTGATGAGCGAGCTGCCGCAGGAGCGGCTCTCGATAGCGGTCTCCGCGATGGCTTCTTCGCAGCGCGCTTTCGATATGACGGTGGACTATACCCGCGATCGGAAGGCTTTTGGCAAACCGATCCTCGATTTCCAGAATTCGCGGTTCGTCCTGGCCGATCTCAAGGCCAAGCTGCAGGTCGGCTGGGCGCACCTCGATTGGGCGCTGGCGCGGCATCTCAAAAAAGAACTGACCCCCGAAGAGGGCGCAGCCGCCAAGCTGTGGCACACCGATCTGCAATGGGAGGTGATGGACAAATGCCTGCAATTGTTCGGCGGGGCAGGCTACATGAACGAATATCCGATCGCCCGGATGTGGCGCGGCGCGCGGGTGACGCGGATCTTCGGCGGCACCAATGAGATCATGAAAGAGCTGATCGGGCGCAAACTCTAGCCGCTTCATCAAGCGCAGGAATCAAAAGCGCCCCCAGCCTTGCGGTTGGGGGCGCATTTTATGCGCAGATGTTATTGAGACCTACATCCGCACCCGCTTGCCGCTGGGTGCCGGGGCGATCCGGACGCGCTTGTCGGGTGCGGGGCGATAGACCCGGCGCGGGACGATCCGGCGGTGCGGGCGGGCTTCGACCCATTCTTCGGTCACCACCGTTTCGGTGCAGGGCTGCGAGGTCGCCTGTTGCTGAACCATCATCACCGGCACCATCATCATCGGCTGGGCATAGCCGTAACCATAGCTGCCCTGCTGGCTGTAATAGTTGAGGTACTGTTCGCAGTAATCGCCGACCGATTCGCGGCCCGCGCCATCGCTCCGGTCGATGGCTGCCCCGGCGGCGGCACCGATCGCGGCCCCGGCGATGGTGCCGACCACGCGATCACCTTCACCGGCGATGCGATTGCCAAGCACTCCGCCAACCACGCCGCCAATCGCCGCACCGCCCAGTCCGCGATCCCGATCGCGTCCGCGGTGGTTGCGGCGGCATTCGGCCAGCCAGTTTTGGCGGGCGCGTTCGTAACCGGCGTGATCGTAACCGGGCATGCCGTGGCCACCATGCGAGGCGTGTCCGCCATAAGGAGCCGCGCCCACCGGCGGTTGCGGTGCCATTGGCGGCAGCGCGGTCGGCGGGCCGCCGCGCCATTCGGGCCGCGTATCGACTGGCGGTGCGCCGTCAAACACGCGGCCTTCGGCATCGGCGGCTGGAGCATGCTGGGCCAGAGCCGGTGCTGCGACGAGGCCAAGCGCGAGGGCGCCAAAAGCGGTGACAGTGCGAATGCGCATGGGTTTTCCCCTAGTCTCAAGCGGACGATTCCGCCGTTAGGGGGAAACTTACCATCGTCTTCGGCCTGAAACCAAGGGTAGGCGATTGCCGCTCTTGGCGCTGTCCCGAATCGGTGCAGTGCGCGGCCTTCAGATTACCGGCGCGATTGCCTGGGTCAGCGCTTCGATCCCGGCGGCGTCCTCAGCGTCAAAGCGCGCGGGCAGCGGGCTGTCGAGATCGATTACGGCAGTAAGCACGCCGCTCTTGAACACCGGCACCACCAGTTCGCTGCGGCTGTCTGCGTCGCAAGCGATATGCCCAGGGAATGCATGAACATCCGAAACGAGCTGAGTCGCACCACTGGCTGCGGCAGCGCCGCACACACCCGAACCGAAGGGAATGCGGATGCAGGCTGGTTTGCCCTGAAACGGCCCAAGCACCAGCTCACCCCCAACATCGCGGTAGAACCCCGCCCAGTTGAGATTGGGCAGGAACTGCCAGATCAGCGCGGCGACATTGGCCATGTTGGCGACAGGATCGGGCTCATCCGCGGTGATGGCGCGGGCGGCGGCAACCAGATCGGCATAGAGTTCAGGCTTAGGCTGGTCTGGGTTGGGAGCAAAATCGTACATGGCAACCTTCCTAGGCGCGGCTGCCATTGCCGCCTAGCCCGTCTGCGCTTATTCACCGCATCATGAGCAGATTTCGCAAACCGCTGATCGTCACTGGCATCCTCCTCGCCATCCTGGCTGGCCTGTTTTGGTGGCTAAGCCGCCCGACGCAGGCTTTGCACACCGATGTAGAGCTCTCCGGCAAGGATCCGGTCTTGGCCGAACCGCAGACCGAGGTGTTTCCCTCGATCGTGATCGCCACTCCCGTCGGCTGGAAGGCTGGCGAAGCGCCCAAGGCTGCGGAAGGGCTGACCGTCGCGCGCTTTGCCGAAGGGCTCGAACATCCGCGGACCATGCTGACCCTGCCCAATGGCGATGTGATCGTGGCTGAAACGCGCGCGCCCGCTGGCAACTTGGGTGGACTCAAAGGATGGGTGGCTGGCTTGCTGATGGGCAGTGCCGGGGCTGGCGGCGAATCGCCCGACCGGCTGACGCTGCTGCGCGATGCCGATGGTGACGGCAAGGCGGAAGGTCGGTTTGTCCTGCGCGAGAAGAACGGGCTGTCGAGCCCTTCGGGACTCGCCTGGGGCGCAGACAAACTCTACGTCGCCAATCACGATGCCGTGCTGGTCTTTGACTTTGTCCCCGGCGCGACCGCGCTGGCGGGCGAGCCGAAAAAGCTGTTCGACCTGCCGCCCTCCGGCAACCACTGGATGCGCAACCTCTTGCTCAGCCCCGATGGCAAGAACCTCTATGCCGCCGTCGGCTCGGCTTCGAACATTGGGGAGAACGGGCTCGGCCTTGAGGAAGGGCGGGCTTCGATCTGGGAAATCGATGTCGCCACCGGGCGCGGGCGTAAATTCGCCACGGGCTTGCGCAACCCCAACGGGATGGCCTGGAACCCCTCGATTGGTGAGCTATGGACCGTGGTCAACGAGCGCGACCAGCTCGGCCCGGATCTGGTGCCCGATTACCTCACCAATGTGCCGATCGGCGCGCAGTATGGCTGGCCGTGGTACTACTGGAAGGATCTGCCCGATCGCCGCGTCTCGGTCCCCGCGCCGCTCTACATCGAAGAGTATATTCGCCGCCCCGAATATGCCGTGGGTGCCCACACTGCGCCGCTGGGGCTGTTGTTCGATACTGGCGGGCACCGCTTGGGCAGCAACTTTGCCAATGGCGCCTTCATCGCCCGCCACGGTTCGTGGAACCGCAGCCCGGCCGCTGGCTATGATGTGATATTCGTCAAATTCGATGCCAACGGCAATCCGCTGGGCAAGCCGGTGCCGGTGCTGACCGGTTTCCTTACCGGCGATGGCGATACCCGCGGCCGCCCGACCTGGCTGGCGTTTGACAAACAGGGCGCTCTGCTGGTCAGCGACGATACAGCCGGGATCGTCTGGCGGACGATTGCGCCCAGTGCTGCCCCATCGGTTGCTCCCAAGCCGGTGGTCACGGCGCGGCTCCAACCGGTGCGCGAGCTGAAGGGCGATCCCTCTGCGGGAACCTCGGCGACCTTTAAGCCCGACGAGCAGTAAGCGCTAAAGCGTCTTCCCAGCGCGCCCGGCCAATTCGGTGACGAACTGCCAGGCAACCCGGCCCGAGCGCGCGCCGCGCCGCTTCGACCATTCGAGTGCGTCGGCTTCGGCCCAATCGAGCCCGTGCGCGGCGCAATAGCCGTCGACGATGCTGAGGTAGTCATCCTGGGTACAGGCGTGGAACCCCACCGAAAGCCCAAATCGATCGGCCAGCGCCAGCTTGTCGTCGAGCGCATCGCGCGGGTTGATCGGATTGTCCTGCTCGGAGAGATGGCGCGGCACGATCGCGCGGCGGTTTGCAGTGACGGCAAGGCGGACATTGCCCGGGCGCGCTTCGACCCCGCCCTCCAGCCAGGAACGCAAGCGGCGCGGGCCGGCGCTGTCGCCTTCCTCGAAACCGAGATCGTCGAGATAGACCAGAAAGCGGCGATCGACCGCCGTTAGCGCGCCGAACAGGACGGCCAGCGAATCGATGGCATCCGGGGCGACTTGAACGAGGGCGAGCGGGTTTTCGGCCTGCGCCGCTACCACCGCCGCGCGGACCAGCGCCGATTTGCCCATCCCGCGCGCGCCCCACAGCAGCATGTCATGCGCGGCATGGCCCCGGGCGTGGCGCGCCACGTTCTCTGCCACCACCAACTTTTGCGCCTCGATCCCCTTGAGCAGCTCGAGCGGCGGTGCATCGAGCCGCGCCACCGGGCGCGCGCTGTGCCCATCCCAGACGTAAGCCGGGGTGCTGGACCAGTCCGTGCTCATCCGGCCAGGCTCTCGGCATCGAGTGTGTAGAACAGTTCCGCACCGGCCATTGCCGAAGCCTTCAGTCCGCGCGCTTCGGTTGCCAGTTGATTGCCGAACCATGCGGCGACCACCGCCTTGGCCTTGTCATCCGGTGCGTCGAGTGCCTGCCGCTGCAACTGCCATCCGGCAATCGCGACAGAACACATGGTGGTGAATGGCACCGATCCGGCCAGCCGGTCATCGATGCTGGCATCCTGCGCCATCCAGCTGGCAAGTGCACGGCAATCGCTGGCCAGATCGGGCAGCGCGCCGGTGCTCTCGCGCTCGGCTGCGGCAAGCAGCGCATCGAGCACCGCGCCACCTTCATACCCCAGCTTGCGGGTTACGAGGTCAGCCGCCTGAATTCCGTTGGTGCCTTCGTAAATCGGGGCGATTCGCGCGTCGCGATAATGCTGGGCTGCGCCGGTTTCTTCGACGAAGCCCATGCCGCCGTGGATCTGCACCCCCAGGCTGGCGACTTCGCAGCCCACGTCGGTGCCCCAGGCCTTGAGCATCGGCACCAGACAGTCCGCCCGCGCTTGCGCCGCGGCATCGCCCAGCGCGCCGCGATCGACCTGACCGGCGGTGTAATAGAGCAGCGCCCGCGCGCCTTCGGTCAGCGCGCGCATCCGCAGCAGCATGCGCCGCACATCGGGGTGCTCGATGATCGCCACCGGCTGACCAGCGCGGCTGCCCTGCACCCGCTCACGCGCATAGTGCTGCGCGGCTTGCAGTGCGCGTTCGGCAATCTGCACGCCTTGATTGCCGACATTAATCCGGGCCGAGTTCATCATCGTGAACATCGCCTTCAGCCCTTCGTTCTCGCGTCCGACCAGCTCGCCAATGCATGCGTCGTTGTCGCCAATGCTCATCACGCAGGTGGGTGAGGCGTGAATCCCCAGCTTATGCTCAAGGCTGGCGCATTTTAGGTCGTTGCGCTCGCCCAGGCTGCCATCGGGGTTCACCAGATACTTCGGCACCACAAACAGGCTGATCCCACGGCTCCCTGCCGGGGCATCAGGAGTGCGCGCAAGCACCAGATGGACGATGTTCTCGGCCAGATCGTGCTCGCCCCAGGTGATGAAGATCTTGGTGCCCTTGATTGCGTAGGTTCCGTCACCGCGCGGAGTAGCGGTGGTGCGCAGCGCGCCGACATCGGAACCGGCCTGCGGCTCGGTGAGGTTCATCGTGCCGGACCATTCGCCGCTGACCAGCTTGGGCAGATAAAGCGCCTGCTGGCTTTGGCTGCCGTGGTGCGCCAGCGCCTCGATCGCGCCGACGGTCAGCATCGGCAGCAGGCTGAAGGCCATGTTCGCCGCGCCCAGATTCTCCAGCACGTTGCAGGCCAGAGTGAACGGTAGCCCCTGTCCGCCGTGAGCCTCTTCCCCCGCAACCGCATTCCAGCCCTGGGCGACATAGGTCTGATAGGCCTCAGAAAATCCGGCTGGGAGCGACACCTTGCCGTCACGCAATTGCGCACCCTCAGAGTCGCCCAAACGGTTGAGCGGCGCGAATTCGCCGGCGGCAAACTGGCCGATCCCCTCAACAATCGCCTCGACCATATCGGGGCTGGTGGCACCGAAGCGCTCGTGCGCGGCAAGCTCCTCGATTCCGGCATTGACGCGGATGGCGAGGACCTGATCGGCGGTGGCAGGGCGAAATTGCATGGTTGATCCTTGGCTTTGTCGCGCTTCGCCTATAGCGCGGCGGCGTGAGCGACAAGCCAGAAGCCCCGGCAATTGTGCCAGCCGATGCCGCCGGGATCGCCCGCGCGGCGGCGCTGCTGCGCGCAGGGGGGCTGGTCGCGGTGCCAACCGAGACGGTTTACGGCCTCGCCGCGCGCGCCGATTCGGCGGAGGCCGTAGCGGCGATCTACCGCACCAAAGGCCGGCCGGATTTCAATCCGCTGATTGTCCACGTGCCATCGTTGGCGGCGGCACGGGAAATCGCGCAGTGCGATGAACGGGCCGAAGCGCTGGCAGCGGCGTTCTGGCCAGGCGCGCTGACCATGGTCCAGCGCTTGCGGCCCGGGGCGCGAATCGCTCCCGCTGTCACCGCCGGCTTGCCGACAATCGCGCTACGCTGTCCGGCACACCCGGCGATGCAGGCTGTGCTGGCCGCAGCCGGCCTGCCGCTGGCTGCACCTTCGGCCAATCGCAGCGGCGGGGTCAGTCCGACGACCGCCGCCCATGTCGCGACTTCGCTGGGAGCTGCTACTCCGTTGATCCTCGATGGCGGCGCTTGCGCGGCTGGTCTTGAGTCGACCATAGTTGCGCTGCGCAACTGCGGTGGCTGGCAAGTGCTGCGGCCCGGACCGATCACGACTGCACAACTTTCTGCTGTACTAGGCACCGGGCCGGACGCCGTGACGTCGGCTGCTGTCGAAGCCCCCGGGCAGCTTGCCAGCCACTACGCACCGGGCAAGCCGCTACGACTGAATGCGCTGGAGGCTGCGCCAGAAGAGTTCCTGATTGGCTTTGGCCAGGTGACTGGCGATACGATGCTCTCAAGCAGTGGCGATCTGGCGGAAGCCGCTGCGCAGCTCTATGCTTGCCTCCATCAAGCCGCAGCTGCGCCGCAGCCGCGCATTGCGATTGCCCCGGTGCCGGAGGAGGGGATCGGCGGTGCGATCAACGACCGGCTGCGCCGCGCTGCCGCCTGATCAGTCAGAGCGTGCGGGCAGGGTTGGGCGCAGCTGATCCATTTCCGCAAGGATCGCGTCGCGCTTCTCGCAGGCGCGTTCATTGCCTTCGCTGCAGCGCCGGTCTTCGCGGATCAGCTTGCGCTCCAGCTCGCCGTAGCGCTCTTCGCGCTCGCGCAGGGCGCGGCCGCGTTTCTCGTCGGCCTCAGATTGGCTGGTTGTGGCCAGATCGACCGCGCCGCTGGCCAGCTTGACCGGGGCGGTGACGATATCGACCGCTGTGCCGACAACGCAGCCTGACAGGATTGGAAGTAGCGCGAGTAAGAGAATGGTGTTGCGCATCGGTTGCTCCAGGATGCTTGGCTGCATTCTGGAGCAGAACCGATTGCCGGGGCCTTAACGCGGCCTCACTTTGCCTCCGGGGTCGGAGGGGTCGGCGGACTAGGGGGCGTGGGCGGGGTTGGCGGGGTGTCACCGGCATCCCAGTCACCCGAACTGGTCCCGTTCTCGCAAACCAGCCGCCCCGAGCCTACCGAGTTCAGCTTGCACCGCGCCCGGCCGCGCACCACAACTTCCCCAGATCCAAGAATGGTCGCCTCGACGTCGCCGTCAGAGGAGAAGGCAGCGCGGCCCGATCCGGCCATGGTCACTTCGGCCTTCTGCACGCGCAGGGCATCGAGTTCGGCCGCTCCACTACCCAGAATGGTCAGTTCCAGCTGGTCCGTGCTGCCATTGGCGCGGAACCGGCCCGAGCCGGGGATCGTGACTTCGAGCTTCTCGCCAGAGACCGCACCTGATTCGATTTGCCCTGAACCTGCAACAACCACTTCGGCGTTGTTCGCCAATGCCGGAGTGACAATCTTGCCCGAACCGAGCATCGCCACTTCGCGCGGGGCCGGCATCGTGATCCGGACAATCGCGACGCCGTCATCGCTGTTCCATTTGCCATCGCGCAGGATGCCCAGCGAGTTGCCGTCGAGCGCAAAGCGCAGCCGATCCTGCACCGCCGAATCGCCTTCGACGGTGATCGCCAGCTTGTCACCCAGCGTGACCTGCACTTCATCCGGACCCAGCAACGCCAGTTCGGTCGGCGCTGCGCCGGTCAGATCGAGCTCCGCGAGCTTTTTGCCCTTGGTGCCGTTGAAAGTCATGTTTTCGCCGTCGATGCTGGCCTTGACCCCATCGCAGCCGGAAAGGCTAGCGGCCAGAACCAGGCCGAGTAGCGGACCAAAGCCCTTGGCAAATTTCTTCAGCTTCATGGCACGCCTCCATTCTCTGTGTGTTGGCGATATAATACACTGAGTCGGAATGCGCAAGTGTGGTTGCACTGCTACTGCACCGCGCGCGAAAAAGGGCCGCGCCTTGCGGCACGGCCCTCCTCGGTGATTCGGAACGCTTCAGCTCAGGCGGTAGCCGCAGCTTCCGCGTAATACTTGGGCGCATGCTCATTCAGGATCGCGAGGATCTTGCCGAGTGCAGCCTTTTCGTCGGTCTTTTCCATCGCCGCGAGTTCGCGGGCAAGGCGGCTGGATGCCGCTTCGAAGATCTGCCGCTCAGAATAGGACTGTTCGGGCTGATCGTCGGCGCGGAACAGGTCGCGGGTAACCTCGGCAATCGAAACCAGATCGCCCGAGTTGATCTTTGCTTCGTATTCCTGCGCGCGGCGCGACCACATGGTCCGCTTGACCTTGGGCTTGCCCTTCAGTGTGTCGAGTGCTTCGCGAAGGGTCTTGTCGCTGGAAAGCTTGCGCATCCCGATCGCTTCAACCTTGTTGGTGGGCACCCGGAGCGTCATCCGCTCCTTTTCAAAGCGCAGCACATAGAGTTCCAGCGTCATCCCGGCGATTTCCTGCTCTTGCAGTTCGATCACCCGGCCGACCCCGTGCTTGGGATAGACCACGTAGTCACCAACATCGAAGGCGTGGGCCTTGGCTACCATGCAACTTGTCCTTTCACCGGCAGGACGGAGCAGTCAGCAAATAACCAAACGCGCGGGGTCGCGGCGAAGGTTTGTGCTACCGCCGTTGCTGTCCTGCCTTTCAATTGCTTTGATCGATCCGCACAATTCCGCGCGGTTCGCATCATTATATAGCATGTCGGCAACAATATTTCCAGTGGGCCGAATCCCGCGATGGGATTGGCCGTTGCAAGTCACATCACTGTCATCAAACAGACAGGATTCCGTAAGGGAATCAGTCGCCTTCGCCGGGTTCGGCCGAGAAGAACTTGTCGTACTTGCCCTCGACGCCCTTGAAGTCGTCGGCATCGGCGGGTGAATCCTTCTTGGTGGTGAGATTCGGCCATTCGGCGGAGAATTTGGCGTTGAGCTCCAACCATTGCTCCAACCCGCTTTCGGTATCGGGCAAGATTGCCTCGGCGGGGCATTCTGGTTCGCAGACGCCGCAATCGATACATTCGCTGGGATTGATCACCAGCATGTTCTCACCCTCATAGAAGCAATCGACCGGGCAGACCTCCACGCAGTCCATGTACTTGCACTTGATGCATGCCTCGGTGACGACATAGGTCATGACGGCGGATCCCCTCTGGTGGCCGGTGTTTCTCCTGCTGCTATGGGATTGGCGCCCTGCCCGTCAAGCACCCGGTAACAAGATTGCGCTTCTGCAGCAGGACCGCGCCGGGCAGGAATGGTGTCCAGCGCGATCACAGTAACCCCGCGGGGCACGGGAACCACCAGCACATCACCAACGGCCACAGCCTGAGCAACTCGCTCGACCCGCCGTCCATTGAGCCTAATATGCCCCGCTCCGACCAGGGCCTGGGCGGCACTGCGTGTCTTGGTCAGGCGCAAAAACCAGAGGAGCTTGTCGATCCGCAAGCTATCGCCTCACTCTCGGACCGTTCGGGCTAGTTCGGCAAACGGATTGCCCGGATTGATCGTTGGCGGGGCCTTGCGGCGCGGCGCCCGTTCGGGCTCCCACCGCCAAAGTGCTGGACTCGGCGGGCCGAACGCCATTTCCGGCAGCTCGCGCTGGGTGAGCAGGTGGAACCCGCCATCCCGCAGCAGGCGCTCCCAAGTCGCATTGGTCAGCCCCATCGAGCGTGCGCGGGTGGGGTCAAGCACCAGCCGTCCGCGCTTGAACTCGGCGTGGGCGGCCACGCGTCGGCCATGGGTCTCGCGCAGCAGCTTCTCCGCCATATCGACCCGCACCGCTTGCATACCCAATCGCCGATATCCGGGCGGAACCGGCAGCTTGGCTGGCTGATCCAGCACGGGGGGCATCGCGGGGTGCGGATGGCCGAACTCCAAGCCGCGCGCGCTCGCCAAGGCTTGCCAGGCGGTCAGTGGTTTGGGCCGCACCATGGCTGGCAGGAAGACGTCTAGTGCGCCCAGCGTTACGCCCAGCTTGCGCAGTGCGCCGCGATGCTCAATCGTCAGCCGCTCGGTGCCAGAATCGCGCCGGGGCAAAACACCCCCGGCTTCAACCAGCCGGAGCAGCAGCGAGCGTAGCTCGGGTGCCAAAGCCGAATCCGCAGCTGTTTCGGCCAACTTGCGCAGCGGGTCCAGCGGAACAAGTGCTTGCGCAAGCCAGCCTTCAAGCGCACCAACCAAATTGCTCCGGGTCGTCTCGGGCAATTTGGTGAGGGTCGTATCGAGCGCAATCGACACGGCGAGCGGCGTCCGCCCCGGTTTGAGTGTGGCAATTGGCTCGCCATCCCATAAAAGCTGGTGGCCTTTTAGCGACAGGACGGGTTCGCCCAACGCCAATACCGCGATCAACTGCTCGGCACGCTGCTGGCGAAGCTCGGGCAGGTGGCGCTCGGCGGCGGCGAGCAGCAATTTACGGTCAGCCAGGTTAAGCGCCGAATCGACCACGAAGCGAAAGCCGATCAGCTGACCGATCTCCTCGCCCTCTACCCGCACCACATCGCCTTCCAGCTTGACCGCCAGCAGCCCTGCATCGCGGCCGCCGCGTCGCATCAACAAAGACGTTCGCCGGTTCAGGAAGCGCTCGGTCAACCGGCCGTGCAGCGCGTCGGAGAGGCGCGCCTCGACCGCCCGCGCCCGCGCTGCCATCTCCTCGCGGGCGCGCACCCAGTCGGGCCGCTGCGCAACATAGGCCCAAGTCCGGATCGCCGCGATCCGCATCTGCAATGTATCGATATCGCCATCGGGGCGATCCAGCTCGGCAATGGCGCGCGCGACATAATCCGCGCCCAGGTGACCGCCGCGTAAATCCTGCCACAGCCGCGCGACGAACCGCGCATGGGTATCGGCCCCGTGCTGGCGAAAGTCTGGCAGGCGGCAAACATCCCAGAACCGACGCAGCTGCGCTTCGCTGCGCAGCGGTCCGGTAACGTCCGGTTGCTCCGCCAGCAGCTTGAGGACCGCCAGATCGATCGCTTCGGGCGCGAGGACCAGCCCCGGCTGGTCCGGGGGCGTCTCCAGATCGGCGATCAGCGCGGTCAGCGAAGTCAGATCGGGATTGGTTTGGCGCCAATTGAGGTTAGCCAGCGGCGGAAACCGGTGCTCTTCGATCGCATAGACTTCCTCGGCGGTGAACTCGGCATCGTGCCCGCCGGTTCCGGCCAGCGTCCCGAAGGTCCCGTCGCGCTGGTGGCGACCCGCGCGACCGGCGATCTGCGCCATTTCCGCTGTTGTCAGGCGGCGCTGGCGGGTTCCATCGAACTTGCTGAGCCCGGCAAAGGCAACGTGGCCGACATCGAGATTGAGTCCCATCCCGATTGCATCGGTGGCCACCAGATAATCGACCTCGCCGCTTTGGAACAGTTCGACTTGGCGATTGCGGGTTTCCGGGCTGAGCGCGCCCATCACTACCGCCGCGCCGCCGCGAAAGCGCTTGAGCAGCTCGGCCACGGCATAGACCTGCTCGGCCGAGAAGGCGACGATTGCCGAGCGCGGCGGAACGCGTGAGAGCTTCTTCGCGCCGGTGTGGCTGAGCGTCGAAAAGCGCGGCCGCGTGATCACCTCGGCCTCCGGGACCAGCTTTCGCAGTACCGGCTCAAGCGTGCTGGAGCCGAGGATCATCGTTTCTTCGCGACCGCGGGCGTGGAGCAGGCGGTCGGTGAAGATATGGCCGCGCTCGCGATCGGCGGCGAGCTGCGCTTCATCGAGCGCGACAAAAGCCAGATCGGCATCGACTGGCATGGCCTCGGCCGTACAGAGCAGCCAGCGGGCCTTCTTTTTGGGCTCAATCCGTTCTTCGCCGGTAATCAGTGCGACCCGGCTTTCACCTTTGATCGCACAAACTTTGTCATAGACCTCGCGCGCAAGCAGCCGCAGCGGAAAGCCAATTGCGCCGCTCGAATGCGCGCAGAGCCGCTCGATCGCGAGGTGCGTTTTGCCAGTATTGGTCGGTCCGAGAACGGCCTTCACTCCAGAAGGAGTACGGCGCGTTTCGGGATAGCGTTGCGAACCCATTTCAACAGTGATCTTGCACCCGGTTAGTTCGTCCGCAAGCAGCTATTCGACCGACTTGTTGAACTATTCACCAAGGCGCTGAAATCGGCGACTTCTTAGTCACACCTTAACCATGTCGTGCCAGATAGGGACAGATGGCACGCGGACTCAGCGGTTCCGCAGCCGTTTGTGCTGGATGGGAATGCCGCGTGCTGCAATCGGGGGACAAGGCTGGAGCGGTGCCCGCAGCTGGAATTGGCCAGCGGCTGGCGCATTGGCGCGAGCGTTGCCGGTCGATCGACTGGGCGCCCGATCTGGCCGAAGACATCGGCAGTCGCCGCTGGTTTCGCGGTCTGGCCACCATGCTTGGCCTCAGTGCCGCCGCGCTGGGCTTTTGGCCCGATCTCTCGGCGCTGGAAGCCGCGCCGACCACCCCAATTGACGCCACCAGCCGCGACGAGTTCCGCAGCCAGATGATTCTGCCGCTTGCGCTTGGCGGTGATTCCGGGCGGCATATGGGGGCCACGCTCAGGGTGCAGCCGCTCGCCGAAGCGCCCGAGCGCCCGACCTTGCAGATGACCGCAACGCTGGGTCAGGGCGACAGCTTCGGGCGGATGCTCCAGCGCGCCGGGGTGGGATCGGGTGATGCCGCACAGGTTGCGGCACTGGTCGCGCGCGAAGTGTCACTGACGGACATCGCGCCGGGCACGCGCATCGACATCCTGCTGGGGCAACGCAGCGGTTCGGGTGCGGCGCGCCCGGTCCAAAAAATTGCCTTTCGTGCCAGCTTCGACCTCAATCTGACGATTGAACGCGGCCCCGGCGGCCTGTTCGTGGATCGCCATCCCATTTCCGTCGACACCACGCCTTTGCGGATTCGCGGCACGGTGGGGGCCAGCCTCTATCGCTCGGCCCGGGCCGCCGGCGCACCGATCGAAGCGATCCAGCAGTACTTGCAGACGATCAACCAGCACCTCAGCCTCGATACCGATATCCAGCCGCAGGATACCTTTGATATCATTATTGCCTACAAGCGCTCGGCCAGCGGCGAAGCGCAAGTGGGCGAACTGCTCTATGCCGGACTGGAGCGCGGCGGTAAGGCGCAGGCGCAACTGCTGCGCTGGGGCCGTGAGGGGCAATACTTTGAAGCCTCGGGCATGGGGCAGCGCCGCACGGGCCTGATAATGCCGGTGGTTGGCGGGCGAATCACTTCGAACTTCGGCGCGCGCCGTCACCCGGTGCTCGGCTATACCCGGATGCACGGCGGGGTGGATTTCGGCGCGCCCTACGGCGCTCCGATCTTCGCGGTCGGCGATGCCACCGTGGCCTTTGCCGGCTGGCATGGCGGACATGGCAATTTCGTCAAGCTGGAGCACGGTGGCGGTTACGGCACCGGCTATGCTCACATGAGCCGGATTGCAGTGGGTGTCGGTACCCGGGTCCGTGCAGGCCAGGTGATCGGTTATGTCGGCTCTACCGGGCTCTCGACCGGGCCGCACCTGCATTACGAGCTTTACCAGAACGGCCAGAAAGTGAACCCGCTGTCGGTGCGCTTCACGGTCAGCAACTCGGTCGACGAAAGCGAACTGACCGCTTTCCGCGCGCGGCTCACAGCGCTGCGCCAGATCCAGCCGGGTGCCGCGCTGATCAGTCTGGCCCCGCGGCAGGCGGCCACTCCCACTGCTGCCGCCGGGCGGGAAATCGACAAACTCGACTAAGCGCGGCGGCCCGACTAAAAGCCCCGGCCATGACCGGAGCCTATCCCGCCACCCGCTTACGCCGCTCCCGCGCGACCGCCTGGAGTCGCGCGCTTCACCGCGAGACGGTGCTCACCCCGGCCGACCTGATCTGGCCACTGTTTGTGACCGAAGGCAGCAATACCGAGGAAGCGATCGGCTCGCTCCCTGGGGTCTCGCGCTGGTCGGTTGATCTTATCGCGTTACGCGCCAAGGAAGCGGTGGCGCTTGGCATTCCCTGCATCGCGCTGTTTCCCAATACTCAGCCTCAGCGGCGCAGCGAGGACGGCAAGGAAGCACTCAATCCCGACAACCTGATGTGCCGGGCGATCCGGGCAATCAAGCAGGCCTGCGGTGACGATATCGGGGTGCTCACTGATGTCGCGCTCGATCCCTATACCAGCCACGGGCAAGACGGGCTGGTCGATGGCGCAGGCTATGTGCTGAACGACGCGACCGTCGAGGTTCTGGTTGGTCAAAGCCTCAACCAGGCCGCCGCCGGGGCGGACATTATCGCGCCCTCGGACATGATGGATGGCCGGATCGGCGCAATCCGCGCGGCACTGGAAGGCGCTGGTCACGCCAATGTCCAGATCATGAGCTATGCCGCCAAATATGCCAGCGCCTTCTACGGCCCGTTCCGCGATGCGGTCGGCTCGCGCGGGCTTTTGAAAGGCGACAAGAAGACCTACCAGATGGATCCGGGCAATGCCGAAGAGGCGCTGCGCGAAGTCGCGCTCGATCTAGCCGAAGGCGCGGATTCTGTGATGGTCAAGCCGGGCCTGCCCTATCTCGACATTGTTCGGCGTGTGCAAGAATGCTTCGCCGTGCCGGTATTTGCATACCAGGTCAGCGGCGAATACGCGATGATCGAACACGCTGCTGCAGTCGGAGCGGGCGATCGCGATGCGCTGGTGCTCGAAACCTTGCTGGCGTTCAAACGCGCGGGTTGCACGGGCGTGCTGACTTATCATGCAGCCCATGCGGCGCGGCTGCTGAATGGCTGAGTTTCGGCTCGAAACCGAGCGCCTGATGCTGCGCTCATGGCGCACGGATGATGTCGCGGCGTTCCATGCGGTCAATTCCGATCCCGAAGTGATGGCCACACTCGGACCATTGATGTCGGTCGGCGAAGTCGCCGCATTGATCGAGCGGATGCAGGGGATCGAGGCCGAGCACGGCCATTGCTTCTGGGCGATGGTTCGGCGAGATGATGCGCGGCTGATCGGTTGGTGCGGAGCAATCCGGGGCAGCGTTGGACCGATCGTCGGCAAGATCGAGATTGGTTGGCGGATGGCGCGCGATTATTGGGGGCAGGGTCTGGTCAGCGAAGCCGCCCGCGCGACCTGCGACTGGGCCTTTGCCAACCGCGCCGACGATAGCCTATGGGCAATCACCAACACCGATAACCACCGCAGCCGCGCGGTGATGGAGCGGCTCGGCATGAGCTATCGCCCCGATCTCGATTTCGATCATCCGCGCTTGGCGGCGGACGATCCGCTGCTCCGCCATGTCACCTACGAACTGCCGCGCCGCCGGTGGCCCGGAGCATGATCGAAACTGCGCGCTTGCTGCTCCGGCCCTGGCAGGACCAAGACCGGGAACCCTTTGCCGCAATGAGCCGCGATCCCGAAGTGATGACGCACCTCAACGGAGTGACTGATAGCGCGGCGAGCAATGCGCTGATCGATCTGTTCATTGAAAATATGGCCGAGCATGGGACCACCATGTGGGCGGTCGAACGCAAGGACGATGGCGTTTTTCTGGGGTTTTGCGGGCTGCGTCGCGGCGGGCATCCGGGCACTCCGGTTCCGGATGAACTGGAGATCGGCTGGCGCCTGCGCCGCGATGCCTGGGGGCAGGGCTACGCCCGCGAAGGAGCCGAAGCCTCGCTCGCCTGGGGCTGGGCCAACTGCGACGATGCAAGGATCGTGGCCTGGACGGTGCAGGCGAATACCACATCTTGGGGGCTGATGCTGCGGCTGGGGATGACCCACCGACCGGAACTGGACTTTGCGCACCCGCGCTTTGCAGAAGGCCATCCGCTCCACCGCCACATCGTCCACGCCATCGAGAGGCCTGAATGACCGTCCCCGCCAAGGCCAACCGCTGGCTGTTTGTCGCCACGATCCTGACTGGATCGTTCCTCCTGTTCCTGGTCCAGCCGATGGTTGCGCGGATGGCGCTGCCGCGGCTGGGCGGTGCGCCGAATGTCTGGAACAGTGCAATGCTGGTCTATCAGGCGCTGTTGCTGGCGGGCTACTTCTATGCCCACCGACTGAGCAAGATGGCGCTCAAGCGGCAGGTCAAGATTCACCTGGCGCTGCTGGTTGTCGCGGCGATCACCTTGCCGATCGCGCTGGTTGGTCTGCCTGCGCCTTCGCCGGGGCTCGAAGTGTTGTGGGTGCCGCTGCTGCTGGTGCTGACCATCGGTCCGGTGTTCTTCCTCGTTTCGGCCCAAGCCCCGCTGATGCAGCGCTGGTTCGGCGCACATCCCGATGCGGGTGAGCCGTGGGCGCTCTATGCCGCCTCCAACATCGGCTCGTTCGCTGGGCTGATCGCCTACCCGCTGCTGGCCGAGCCGCTGCTTTCCACGCGCGCGCAGTCATGGGGCTGGACGCTGGGCTATGCGCTGCTGATCGGGTTGATCGCGCTGGCAGCACGCTCACGCTGGGCCTTGGCTGAGGCAGACCATGCGCAGTCGGTGACGACCGCGCCGCCCATCCCAGCTAAGCGGATCCTCCTCTGGCTGGCACTCGCCGCCGTGCCGTCGGGCTTGATGCTTTCGACTACCACGCACCTCACCACGGACATCTTCGCCATGCCGCTGCTGTGGGTGATCCCGCTTGGGCTTTACCTGCTGAGCTTTGCCTTCGCTTTCTCCGACCGGCGCGGTCCGGCGCAATTGCTCAGCGCAGCGACCCCCACGGTGATCCTGCTCGCGGGCGGTCTGGCGATGGGAACCGCAAACTACGCCGGGATGACGCTGGCATTCGCCAGCGTTGCTATGCTGTTTCTGGTCTGCCTCTCACTCCATGCACGGCTTTACGATTTGCGACCCGACCCCTCGCAGCTTACCACCTTCTATCTGGTGATGTCGGCCGGCGGGGTGATCGGCGGGGCTTTCCCGGCGCTGATCGCTCCGGTGCTGTTCGATTGGGTGTGGGAACATCCGCTGCTGGTCTTTGCTGCGGCGCTGCTGGTTACGATCGACCCCCGGCTCGATTGGCGCCGCCTGCCCGATCTCTCGCGCGGGATGATCTGGCTGGTGCAGGGGTCACTCGCCCTGTTCGCGGCTTTCCTGCTGTGGCAGCTTCACGGCAAATACGGCCTCCCTGCCGCCGGGCCGGAACGCGGACTGCTGATTGGCGGGGTAGTGATGTGCGGCTTCCTGCTGGTCACCTCGCGCCCGCTGTTCATCGCCACGCTGGCCGGGCTGATGCTGGCGCAAGGCGGGATGGAAACGATCCAGACCAGCCGCGATGGGCTGCGCACCCGCAGCTACTTCGGGATCTATACCGTGCGGGACTATCCAGATCAGAAGCTGCGCACGCTGGCCCATGGCACCACGCTGCATGGCGAGCAATCGCTCGATCCCAAGCTCAGCAAAGTACCGCTGACCTATTATGGCCCC
>CAZVMC010000014.1:0-32264 GCA_964628635.1 uncultured Novosphingobium sp.
AGGAGCAGATCATGGGATACCGGGTAGTAGTCGTCGGCGCGACCGGCAATGTCGGCCGCGAGATGCTGAACGTGCTGGCCGAACGCGAGTTTCCGATCGACGAGCTTGCGGCAGTCGCCTCCCCGCGCTCGACCGGGGACGAGATTGAGTTCGGCGAAACCGGCAAGATGCTCAAGGTCAAGAACATCGAGCATTTCGACTTTGCCGGCTGGGACATCGCCTTGTTTGCTGCCGGATCCGGTCCTGCGAAGGAATATGCCCCCAAGGCCGCAGCTGGGGGCTGCGTGGTGATTGACAATTCTTCGCTCTACCGGATGGATCCTGACGTTCCGCTGATCGTGCCCGAAGTGAATCCGGACGCGATCGAGGGCTACAAGACCAAAGGCATCATCGCCAATCCCAACTGTTCGACCGCGCAGATGGTGGTGGCGCTCAAGCCGCTCCACGATGCGGCCAGGATAAAGCGCGTGGTGGTAGCGACCTACCAGTCGGTATCCGGCGCGGGCAAAGACGGGATGGACGAACTGTTCGAGCAGAGCCGCAACATCTTTGTGGGTGACACAGCCGAGCCGAAGAAATTCACCAAACAGATCGCCTTCAACGTGATCCCGCATATCGACAGCTTCCTTGATGATGGCTCGACCAAGGAAGAGTGGAAGATGGTGGTCGAAACCAAGAAGATCCTCGATCCCAAAATCAAGGTGAGCGCCACTTGCGTGCGGGTGCCGGTGTTCGTCGGCCACTCCGAAGCGATCAATCTGGAATTCGAGGACGAGATTTCGGCTGCCGAGGCGCAGAAGCTGCTGCGCGATGCGCCCGGCGTGATGCTGGTCGATAAGCGCGAGGATGGCGGCTATATTACCCCGGTCGAATGCGTCGGCGATGGCGCGACCTACGTCAGCCGCGTGCGCGAAGACTCGACAGTGGACAACGGCCTGTCGCTGTGGTGCGTATCGGACAACCTGCGCAAAGGCGCGGCGCTCAACGCGGTGCAGATTGCGGAGCTGCTGGGGCGGCGGTGCTTGAAGAAGGGGTAAGAGTGCGGTCTGCCATCCGCAAGGCCGCCCGGTGGGCGCTTGTCTTGCTGAGCATTGTGGCAGTGACGTTGACCCTGTTCGGGCTTGCGTTGTGGTCCGGACGAGAAGAACGCGCACTGCATTCCGCCGCACTGGGCGAGCAGCGCCGCTACACGGTTTACAACCCCGCTGCTCGACCCGCCAAAGTCATTCTGGTGCTGGACGGTGAGCGTCTGCGTCATGGCCTGGCAACCGCCATGCAAGCCCGGCTCTGGGCGTTTCTGCGCGGTTCAAGCTCCCCGGTTGTCGTGGCAATCGAGGGACAAGGCACCCGGGATACGGATCTTCGCAATGCGTCCTCTCAGCCGGCTGCGTGGCGGCCGAATATTGGCGGTCGATCGGAGAAATTTGACCAGTTCCTGATCGAGGAATTGATCCCGCTGGTCGGTCGGCCGGATAACCAAACCAAGCTTTACCTCTTCGGGCACTCACTAGCCGGACTTTACACAGTCGATTTTGCGATCCGGCACGGGATCGACCAACGCCTGAGTGGCTATGCTGCCTTCACGCCTACTTTCAGCCACGACCTCTCGATTCTCGATCGATTGCCGCAGCTTTGCGCTGGGTCGGCGCAGGTCCTGCTCACAATCGGGCTTGAAAGCGCGCGCGAGCACGACCTGTTTGAACGAGCCAGGGGCAAAGTGGCGGGCACCGGATCGTGCGCCAAGCATAAGGTGACCTTTGCTAATCATCCCGGAATGATCCATCAGGTCGTGATGCTGAAGGGGCAGGCGCAGGCAATCCGATCAATTGTCCTTGATTGATGCTTCGCCTGTGAAGGCAATGCAAGAGAGCGGTAATGACCCAAACCATGACAGGCGGCTGCCAGTGCGGGCGCGTTCGATACTCCGTCGAGATCGCCAGTGATGAGGCCTATTGGTGCCATTGCCGGATGTGCCAGAAGGCGACCGGCGGGATCGCGGCGGCGTTTGTGCAGGTGCCGCCCGAGGCACTGACCTGGCTGAGTGAGCCGGATTGGTATCAAAGTTCACCGATCGCAAGCCGACCGTTCTGTTCCGCCTGTGGCACGCCGCTTGGCTTCCATTTCTCGGGCGGCAAAGGCCAGCCTGACCTCACGGTCGGCAGTTTTGACGTCCCGACCCTGTTCAGACCGGTCGCTCATGCTGGGTCGGAGTCGATCCACGAAGCCTGGCTCGATACCCGCGACTTGCCGCGGCACTATTCCCAGACCACCAAGAGTGTGGCCGAACGGTGGAAGGCGGCAGGGCTGGAGGTGCCAGAGTGAAGCTGGAACTGCGGCCATGCGCGGGGGAGCCGGAGCTGTTTGACCCTGCGGTCACTGGCCAGTTTGCCGAGCAGATGGCGACCCTGGCGTCGACCGAGCAGAATCCGCCGTGGTGCGGCTACATCGGTTGGGATGAGGCGGTACCGTTGGGATTTGGCGGCTTTGTCGGTGAACCCGATGCCGCTGGTGTCATTGAGATTGGCTATCTGACCTTTCCGGCGCACGAGGGGCGCGGTGTTGCAAGCGCGGTTACTGCTGGGATGGTCAAGATCGCCCGGGAGAATGGACTGAGCGCGGTGATCGCGCATACCCTACCCGAAGAGAATCCATCGACTGGCGTGCTGCGCCGCAATGGCTTTGTTCGCGATGGCGAGGCGGTTGATCCTGATGAAGGAACAGTCTGGCGTTGGCAGCTCGATATTGGCACAGCGGCGGCATGAGAACTGAATTCCTGCAGGGCTTCGACGGAGCGCAACTTGCGGTGCATCGGTTGGGGTCAAAAACCGGCGGCGGAAGCCCGCTGATCCTTCTGCATGGGCTTTTTTCCAATTCGGAGATGAACTGGGTGAAGTGGGGCCACGCGGCACTCCTCGCCGAGGCTGGGTTTGAATGCATCATGCCCGATCTGCGCGCGCATGGGCAGAGCGCGGCACCGCACAATCCGGCGGCTTACCCCGACGATGTTCTGGCGAAAGACCTGGCTGCGCTGGTGGATGCACTGGGGCTGACCGACTTCGATCTTTGTGGCTTCTCACTTGGCGCGCGCACCTCAGTCCGGGCAGTAGTGCGCGGCATGCGCCCACGGCGACTGGTGCTGGGCGGAATGGGGCTGGAAGGCTTGGCAGGATGGACCGGGCGCGGAGCCTTTTTCATCGATGCGATCGACCGGTTCGCTGATGTGAAGCATGGCGATCCGGCATTTCCGGCAGTGTCCTTCATGAAAACCATGCAAGTGGACCGAGTCGCTGCGCGGCTTTTGCTCCAGACCTTCTCTGACACCGCACCCTCGGAACTGGCCGCGCTGACCATGCCGACGCTGGTGGTCAATGGCGATCAGGATCGCGACAATGGCTCGCCCGACAAGCTAGCCGCCGCGCTGCCCGATGCTACGTTGGTTACTGTCCCGGGCACCCACATGAGCTGCGTTACCAAGCCCGATCTGGGCGAGGCGATCAGGGAATTTCTGCTCGGCTAATTGGCCATCGTGCGCGGCAGAAGCCTGTCCCAATCCGACGTCGCCTGCGCCACCCGTTGCTTGAACCGCTCTGCTTGTCGGGCCCACGCTAATGCCATGTCCGCAGTCCATTGCGGGCCCAATGCGCTTGCCAGTTCCTCCACCGTCAGGTCGATGAAGGCATTGTACTCCGCAAGCGGCAGATCGCCGTACATTCGGTGCGTGCCGATCAATTCAGCGATAAGCGTCTCTGCCCAGCCCTCTCCAGCGGCAAGGCCGTGCATGATCTGCAGGGTCTCGTCGGTCATGCGCACCGAGGTTGCTTCGGTCGAGAGAAACGCCGCTTGCCGTTCGGGGAATGCCGCGAAAAACCGGCGGTAGAGGCCATGGCGCAGCTCGATGCCGGTCTCGGCCAGCGCCAGCAGGCTGGCCTCGATCAGCGCGGCATCATTCACCGGAATGGCGGCTCGTTGAAGGCGCGCAGTTTGCGGCTGTGGAGCCGTGCGCCTTCCTCGCGGAGCAGTTCGCAGGTCAGCGTTCCGATCTTCAAGTGGGCGCCGATTGCTTCCTCATAGAAGCGGTTCGCTTGGCCAGGCAGCTTGATCTCGCCGTGGAGCGGCTTGTCGCTGACGCAGAGCAAGGTGCCGTAGGGCACGCGGAAACGATAGCCTTGCGCGGCGATCGTGGCCGATTCCATGTCAATCCCGATTGCCCGGCTGAGCGACAAGCGCCGCGCCGACTGGGTGTATTGCAGCTCCCAGTTACGATCATCGGTGGTGGCAACCGTGCCGGTCCGCATCCGCTTCTTGAGGTTCGCCCCGGTATCACCGCTGACGATCTCCGCCGCTTGGGCCAGCGCGATCTGGACTTCGGCGATGGCCGGGATCGGGATTTCGGGTGGGAGAACGGCATCGAGCACGTGATCGTCGCGCAGATAGGCGTGGGCCAGGACATAGTCGCCGATCCGCTGGGTATCGCGCAGACCGCCGCAGTGGCCGATCATCAGCCAGGCTTCAGGCCGCAGCACCGCAAGGTGATCGCAGACGGTTTTGGCGTTGCTCGGTCCGACTCCGATGTTGACCAGCGTGATCCCGCTCTTGTCCTCACGGATCAGGTGATAGGCCGGCATCTGGTGCCGCCGCCAAGCCGTGTCGGACAGCTTATCGCGCGCGTTCGTGGCGGGGGCATCGAGGAACAGTCCGCCCGCGCCAGAGAGCGCAACGAACCCGTCCTTGCCCAGTTGCTCGCCCGCCCAGTCAACAAATTCATCGACATAGCGGTGGTAATTGGTGAACAGGATAAAGCGCTGAAAGTGCTCAATCTGGGTTCCGGTGTAGTGCGCCAGCCGGGCCAGACTGAAATCGGTGCGCAGGCCATCGAACAGGGCAAGCGGGATCGTGTCTTGCGGATCGGTCAGTTCCACCCCGTCGGCCAGCTCATCGCCGATCATGGCGAGTTCGGTGGCGGGGAAATGTTTCGCCATATCCTGCGGGCTGATCCTGCCAAGGCCAGAACTGGCATCGATCACATAGGGAAAGGGGATCTCCTGATCCGATGGACCGACCGAGACTTCGACCTCATAATCGTTCATCAACAGATCAAGCTGTTCGGTCAGGTAATCGGCGAACAGCAACGGCCGTGTGACGGTGGTGGCATAGGTGCCATCATGGCTGAGCTTGCCGAAGGCGCGGGCGAAGTCCGGCCGGTTTTCCACGCCGGCATATCGCAGGCGCAGCTCCGGGTAGCACCAGGCGCGGCTGCTGCGGCGGTCTGAAGGGGGGAGGGTGCCGTCGGCCGCAAAGGCGGCGATGTCTGCTTGGAGGGTGGTGACGGCGGCTTCGTAAACGCGGACCAATTCCGCGATGATCGTTTCGGTTGTTTTCATCGCGGGCTTATAGCGCAGCAATTGTTACAAATCAAAGGGGCGGCCCGGATAATCCGAACCGCCCCCTTGAATGGCTTGGTGCCGATGAAGCGATCAGGCTTCTTCAGCGCCTTCCGCCGGAGCCGCTTCGTCAGCGTCTTCGGCAACGATTTCGCCGGGCTCAGCGTTCGGATCGAAGGCTTCGGTAAAGCCGACCGGGGCCGCTTCTTCTTCGAACATTGCCTTGAGCACGTCGACCCCGGCCGCCTGCTGCTCGGCCTCATCGGGCGAGCGAGCAACGTTGACCTTGACGCCAACCGACACTTCCGGGTGCAGCGCGACACGCACGTCGAACATGCCAATGGTCTTGATCGGGCGTTCGAGCACGATCATCGCCTTGGTCACGTTCGCGCCGTCGGCGTTGAGTGCATCGACGATGTCACGCACCGAAACCGAACCGTAAAGCTGGCCCGAGTTCGACGAGGCGCGGATCAGCACCACGGTCTTGCCTTCGACATTGGCCGAGTGCTTTTCCGCTTCGCCGCGCTTGGCGTCGTTTTCGGCGACGATGCGGGCCTTGTTGGCTTCGAACACCTTGCGGTTGGCATCGTTGGCGCGCAGCGCCTTCTTGCCGGGCAGCAGGAAGTTGCGGGCGTAGCCGTCCTTGACGGTGACGACATCGCCGATGGAGCCGAGCTTTTCGATCCGCTCGAGGAGGATGATTTCCATTTCGTCTCTCCCCTTACTTCACGAGGTACGGCAGCAGGCCGATCTGGCGGGCGCGCTTGATCGCCTGGCCCAGTTCGCGCTGCTTCTTGGCGGAAACCGCGGTGATGCGGCTGGGTACGATCTTGCCGCGTTCGGACATGAAGCCCTGCAGCAGGCGCACGTCCTTGTAATCGATCTTCGGCGCGTTCTTGCCCGAGAACGGGCACGACTTGCGGCGACGGAAAAATGCACGGGCCATGGCTTAGTACTCCTCCCGCTCGCGGCGCTTGGCCTTGTCGCGGTCCTGCTTGCGCATCATCACCGAAGGGCCGGTCTCATGCTCGTCGACGCGGACGGTCATGTAACGGATCACGTCTTCGTTGATCGCGGTCTGACGCTCCAACTCGGCCACGACGCCGGCGGGGCCATCGATGTTGAGCAGCACGAAGTGCGCCTTGCGGTTGCGGGCGATCTTGTAGGCCAGGCTCTTGAGGCCCCAGGTTTCGGTCTTGGTGACCTTGCCCTGGTTGGCTTCGACAATCTCGGTGGCGGCGGCAGCCAGCGCATCGACCTGCGCCTGGCTGAGATCCTGGCGGGCCAGGAAGATATGTTCGTAAAGCGCCATGCGCTTACGCCCTTTCTCGTCTTCTAACCGATCGCTGGCTGATCCGCACGATTGCGGGGCCCCTCCGGCTTTCTTCAGTTCCCGCCATAGCCATTGGGCTGAGTCGGGAAGCGGCGCGCATAGCGGGACTGGCGCGGAATGCAAGGGTTGCGTGCTGTTGCACGGAATGCAAGTTGATGAAGTATATGCTCTGACTATCCTTGTTCACACGCGTGAGGCCCAAAAACACCAAAGGCCGCTCCCGGGGGAGCGGCCTTGGTTGGCGGTCGCGAATCGACCGGGCGGAACGCTCTCAAATCGCGGCGCTGTAGGAAAGTTGTTTTTGGGCGATTGCGCCAGCTTGGCGAGCAGCTATGCAAAGCGGATGAACGAACTGTATATGGCGAAAATCTGGATGTCCTTCGCCGCAAGATCGACGCAGAAGCCGTCGATCTGAGCTGCATCGACCCGCCGTTCGAACAACAGGGAACCTTCTCCACCATGCCCACCGGCTTAGTCGCACTGCTCGACGATATTTCCGTCATCGCCAAAGTTGCCGCCGCATCGATCGACGATGTTGGTGCGGCGGCGGCCAAGGCGGGGACCAAGGCGGCCGGGGTGGTGATCGACGATGCGGCGGTGACGCCGAGCTATGTCACCGAGTTCACGCCGGACCGCGAGCTGCCGATCATCTGGCAGATCGCCAAAGGCAGCCTCAAGAACAAGCTGCTCATCCTGTTGCCCGGGGCATTGCTGCTGAGCGAGTTTCTGCCATGGGCGATCACCCCGCTGCTGATGCTGGGCGGGCTGTTTCTGTGCTATGAAGGCGCGGAAAAGGTGATGGAAAAGCTGGGCGGCGAGCACCACGGTGAAACGCTCGCCGATCCGATCAGCGACATGGCCGAGTTCGAGCGAGAGCGGATTTCGGGCGCGGTGCGGACCGATTTCATCCTCTCGGCCGAAATCATGGCGATTGCCCTGGCCGAAGTGGCGAGCGAACCGCTGGCCAGTCGCGCGGCGATCCTGGCGCTGGTCGGGATCGTGATTACCATTGGCGTTTATGGCGTGGTCGCGCTGATCGTGAAGATGGACGATATCGGGCTGCATCTGGTGGAGAAGCGCTCGACTGCCGCCGCGCAGAACCTGGGCCGCGGTCTGCTCAAGGCGATGCCCAAGCTGCTGGTGTCGCTTTCGGTGATCGGTACGGCAGCGATGTTGTGGGTCGGCGGACAGATCGTGGTCCACGGACTGCACGAACTGCATCTGCCCGGGCCTTACGATCTCATTCACGGGATCGAACATGCGGTGCATGAAGGTGCGGGCGGGCTGGGCGGTCTGCTGGGCTGGCTGACCAATGCCGCGCTATCCGGCGTGGTCGGGCTGGTGCTGGGCGCGGTTATCGCGGTTCTGCTGCACAAGGTACTGAAGAAGGAAGTTGGGGCGGAAGCGTAAATAGGGACAGTCCCTATTTAAGCTTGCTCAGCAGGTCCTTCGCGAACAGCGTCAACGTATCGTCGCGCGCGCCCATCACGGCGATGCGGTCGCCGGGGCGGGCCAGTTCGGCGATGCGTAGCGCGCAGTCCTCGCGCGCCGGGATGTACTCCGCCTTGCCGCCAGCCGCTTCGATCAGGCGGACGATCCGCTCGCTGCCCTCGCTGCGATCGACCGTGCCGCCGAAATAGACCGGATCGCACAGGATCGTGATGTCCTCCGGGCCGAGCAGCCGCGCGAAAGTTTCGGCCAGTTCCGCCCCCATCTGGCGCAGTGGGCCGTAGCCGTGCGGCTGGAAGAACGCGATCACCCGGCCTGGCTGGGCCTTGAGCGTGGCGAGCGTCGCCGCGCACTTTTCAGGGTTGTGGCCGAAATCGTCGATCACGGTAACGCCCGCCGGGCTGGTTCCGATCACATCGAACCGCCGCGCGAGGCCGGCGTAGCTGGCCAGCGCCGCGACTGCATCCGCCACCGGCACGCCAGCCGCGCAGGCCGCCGTAATCGCCGCCAGCGCATTGGACAGGTTGTGACGGCCCGGCACGGCGAGCCGCAGTTCATGCTGCGAGGCGTCGCGGCGATCGAGCACGATTGCGCCGATCGCAAAGGCTTCCTCACGGATTGAGCCATCGACCACGCCGATTTCCGCCGCCGGATTGCTGATCGCGTAGCCCAGCCAGGGGGTATATTCGGCGACCAGTGCGGCTGCCTCGGGATCGTCGAGGTTGATCACCCCGATATCGCAGGTCCGCAGGAAATCGCCGAACAGCGCGCGCAGTTCCTCCATCGATTTGTGATCGAGGCTGACGTTGAGCAGCACCGAAATGCCCGGCTGATAGAGCGCGATCGAACCGTCGCTTTCATCCACCTCGGACACGAACCACTCACCGCCCCCTACACGGGCCGAAGCGAAGGGCGCATCGGCGGCAATGAAGTTCTTCATCACCGCCCCGTTCATGATTGTCGGGTCGCGTCCGGCCTTGGTCATGATCCAGCCGATCATGCCGGTGACGGTCGATTTGCCGCTGGTTCCACCGACCGCGATACTCTCCGGCGCGGCGTTGAACAGTTCGGCCAGCAACTGGGCGCGGGTCATGCGCGGGCAGCCCAGTTCATTCGCGCGGACCACCTCGGGGACGGTGTCCTCCACCGCTGCGGAAGCGACCAGCGTCTGCTCCGCCGAAACGATCCCGCTGCCGTCCTGCGGGTGGAGCGCGAAGCCCAGGCTTTCCAGCCAGGCGAACTTTTCCGGCGTGCGCCCCTGATCGCGGCTGCGATCCGACCCCGCCACTTCCGCGCCCTGGCCATGCAGGATCAGCGCCAGCGGCAACATCCCGGAACCGCCGATGCCGCAAAAGAACCATGGGTGCGAGGTGAGGCTTGTCATTGCGTCCCGGTATGCGGGGGCGTGCTTGAAGGCAACCTTGGTGTGGTAAGCGGGTTAGGGGGGAGGACACGGAGGAACGGAGGACACAGAGGGTTCAACTTGCGGCGAAGCCGCCTTCGAAGCCAGCAGCCGGGTTCATGGGGAGCCTTCGGCTCAAATTCCTCTCCGTGTTCTCCGTTCCTCCGTGCCCTCCTTCCCAACCCAACCAACATCCGGAGCTTTCGCTCTGCCACTGACAACGCTAAGCCAAGCCAATGACCCGCGTCGCCATCTGCGCTCCGTCGCGCCCGATCACTGCTGAGGACGCTGCGCAAGTTGAAGCTTTGGCGGCAGCATACCCAGGGGTTGAACTGGACTTTCACGCGCAGTGCTTCCTGCGCGAAGGCCACTTTGCCGGAACCGATGCGCAGCGCCTGTCCGCCTTCCTGGACTGTGCCAACGATCCCGCTTTCGATGCCGTGTGGTTCGCGCGCGGCGGCTATGGAGCGAACCGGATCGCGCAAGAGGCTTTAGCGCGGCTGGGCATGGCGGCCAGTCGAAAATGCTACCTTGGCTACTCTGATACCGGCTATCTGCTGGCCGGGCTCTACCGCGACGGGATTGGCCGGCCGGTCCACGCGCCGATGGTGGCCGACATTCGCCGCGATGGCGGGGAGGCGGCGGTGCGGCGCAGTCTGGGCTGGCTAGCCGGGGATCGCGCTCATGAGATGGAGCGCACTGACGCGCAGCCGGTGGCCGCGTTCAACCTGATTACGCTGGCGATGCTCTGCGGCACCCCGCTGATGCCCGATCTGACCGGCCATGTGGTGATCGTCGAAGAAGTCAGCGAGCACCTATATGCGGTGGACCGGCTGTTCTTCCACCTTACCGCGCACCTTGGCGGAATAGCCGGGCTGCGGTTGGGGCGGGTCGGCGATGTGCCGGAAAACGACGTTGCCTTCGGCACCGAGCCGGAGGAAATCGCCCGCTTCTGGTGCGATCGGCACGCCATCCCCTACCTCGGCCGCGCCGACATCGGCCATGACATTGACAACAAGATCGTCCCGTTTGGGACCACTGGAGCCAGAGCATGAGAGCATTCGTTTTCCCCGGACAGGGCAGTCAGAAGGTCGGCATGGGCGTCGAACTGGCTGAGGCCAGCGCCGCCGCGCGCGCGGTGTTTGAGGAAGTCGACGATGCGCTGGGGCAAAAGCTCTCGGCGATCATGCGCGACGGGCCGGAGGATCAACTGACCCTCACCGAGAACGCCCAGCCCGCGATTATGGCCAATGCCATCGCGGTGCTGCGGGTGCTGGAGCAGGATGGCGGGATTGCGCTGGCGGACAAGGCCGACTTCGTCGCCGGGCACAGCCTGGGCGAATACACCGCGCTCTGCGCCGCCGGGGCCTTCACCCTCGCCGATACCGCGCGGCTGCTCAAGCTGCGCGGGCAAGCAATGCAGGCTGCGGTGCCGGTTGGGGTCGGGGCGATGTGTGCGCTGCTGGGGGCCGATATCGACAAGGCGCAGCGGCTCGCTGAAGCAGCGGCCGAGGGAGAGGTTTGCACGGTCGCCAATGACAACGATCCGACCCAGGTCGTGCTATCCGGCCACAAGGGCGCGATCGAGCGGGCAATCGCGCTGGTCAAGGATTTCGAGATCAAGCGGGGGGTCGCGCTGCCAGTCTCGGCCCCGTTCCACTGCCCGCTGATGCAGGGCGCGGCCGATGCCATGGGTGAGGCACTCGCCAAGACCCCACCGAGCGCGCTGACCGTGCCGCTCTACGCCAACGTCACCGCCGCGCCGGTCAGCGATCCGGCGGAGGTCTCGCGGCTGCTGGTAGAGCAAGTCTGCGGCCGGGTGCGCTGGCGCGAAAGCGTGATCGCCATGCAGGCCGCCGGAGTGGAGCAGTTCGTTGAACTGGGCGGCAAAGTGCTTGGCCCAATGATCGGGCGTACTCTTGCGGATGTCAGCGTAATCAGCGTGGTGACGATGGCCGATATCGAAGCCCTCGCGGCTGGGCTTTAGTTCGGGTTCCTAGGGAGAACACGGAGGAACGGAGTACACGGAGGAAGTTGAGGTGCGCGACGATGGATTGACCTCGATTGTCATTGCCGAGGCCATCCGGCTCCATAGGGAGGTTGGACCGGGTCTGTTCGAGACTGTTTACGAGGTTGTTCTGGCCGGGAGGCTCAATGCCCGCGGAATCAAAGCGCAACGGCAGTTTCCTGTCCCGATCACCATCGACGATCACTACTTCGATGCCGGGTTCAAAATTGACATCTTGGTCGAAGACAAGCTGGTTTTGGAAATCAAATCGATCGAGCGTCTCGGTGCTGCACACGCAATGCAAGTTCTCACCTATTTGAGAATGCTAAAGCAGCCGGTAGGGCTGCTCCTCAATTTTTCGGCGACAACGATGAAGGAGGGTATTCGTCGGGTCCTCAACGATCATTGCCAAGCCTGATCTCCGTGCCCTCCGTTCCTCCGTGTCCTCGTCTTGAACCCGGTCCAACCACCAACCATCGGCACCAAGCCATTCGGGTCTCGTTCAGCAAGAATGGCCGACCTTGGGGCTAGCAAGCAAAGGGGGCCTAACATGCGCAGCTTGATCAGCATTTTGATCGGGAGTGCCGTACTGCTCGCCGCAAGCCCGGCGCTGGCCGAGGGCGATGCGATGCGCGCGTTCCGGTCGGACAAACAATTCGAGCGATTCCTTGAGCGGCTCGAAGCGTCGCATCCGCGCGCAATGCCGCTGCCACCTCCACCGCCGATCTTATACTCGCCGCCCGCGCCGGTTGCGCCGCCGCCCCCGCCTCCTCCGCCAAGCGTGGCAGCCGACGGCACCGTTACCGTCACGGCTCAGCCGATGGCGCAGCCGAGCTATGAATCGGCCAGTCCCGTAACCGCAATCAGCGCGGACAACGTCGTAGTAACCGGCAGCAGGGTCGAGACCCCCAACATCACCAACACCCAGGAACTGGGCGTGGACGAAGGCGGGATCGTCAAGGTCCACGGCAGCCATCTGGTGGTGCTGCGGCGCGGCCGGCTGTTCACCATCGATACGGCGGGCGGCAGCCTCAAGAAGCTTGACCAGATCGACGCCTTCCCCGGCGGGGCGGAGGGCAATAGCGCCTGGTATGATGAGATGCTGGTATCTGGCGATCTGGTGATCGTGATCGGCTATAGCTACGCCCGCTTCGGGACCGAGATCAACCGTTTCCGGATCAGCGCCGAAGGCAAGCTGACCTACCTCGATACCCACATGATCCGCTCCGAGGATTACTATTCGGACCGCAACTATGCCTCGCGGCTGATCGGCACCAAGCTGGTGGTCTACAGCCCGATCCCGATCGATCTGGGCGATAGCTGGCAGGATTCGCTCCCCGCGGTGCGCCGCTGGACCGGGCCGAGCGACACCGACGATGAGAATGTGGGCTTCAACCGCCTGACCAGCGCCGCGCAGATCTATCTGCCCGAGCCGCTGTGGAAGGCGAAGGGCGTCTACCTCGATACCTTCCACACCGTCACGACCTGCGACGTCGCGAAGATCGAGTTCAAGTGCACCGGCCAAGCCGTGCTCGGCACATCGTCGCGCAGCTTCTATGTCTCGCAGACCGCGGTCTATGTCTGGACCGACGAGATCGAGGCGGGCGATCGCCCGGGGATGACGGCGTTCCTTTACCGATTGCCGCTCAATGGCGACGAGCCGCAGGCGATCCGCGCCTGGGGCGGGCCGATCGACCAGTTCTCCTTCCGCGAAGATAAGCGCGAAGGGATGCTCAATGTTGTGGTGCGGGCGGATAGCGGCGGAGACCGGATGTGGCGGCCCGAGCTCAACAGCGGCGATGCGGCCTTGCTGCGGATCCCGCTGGCAGCTTTCGGCGACGGCAGCTCGGTCACCGCGGCGCGGGCCTATCGCGATTTGCCCGCTACCGACGGCTACGGCTGGCAGAACCGCTATGTCGGGCGGCACCTGCTCTATGTCAGCGATGATGAGCAGCAGGGTGTCCGCGCCGTGCCATTGGATGGCGGGCCGATCCGCTGGGTGCCGCTGCCGCACGGGGTGACGCGGCTTGACGTGATCGGCGCGGATGGCGTGGCGATCGGGCAGGACAAGGACGAGGCGCTGGGCTTTTCCGCCATCGGCCTCGATCCGCGCACTGGCGAAGCCACGCGCGAGGATACCTACCTGTTCCCGGGCGCCGAAGAGGGGGAGAACCGCAGCCAGGCCTTCTACTACAAGCCCGATGCCAGCGATCCGACCGGCACCAGCGGGGTTATGGCGCTGCCGATCAACCGTGAATTGCCCCGCAGCGGCACGCGCTTCCTGGGCAACTCCTCAGCCATCGTGTTCCTCAACCGCCTGCGCCGCAAACTGTCACCCGCAGGCGAACTCGCGGCCAATGCCGAAGGCGCAGTACAGGACAACTGCATCGCCTCTTGCGTCGATTGGTACGGCAACGCCCGCACGATCTTCCTCGGCAACCGCACCTTCGCGCTGATGGGTTACGAACTGGTCGAAGGGCAACTCGATAACGGCCGGATCAGCGAAGTCCGGCGGTTAGACTTTGCGCCAGTAGCTCAACAAGGAGAAAGGCAGTAGGGTTCGCGCAGAGTGCGCAGAGGACGCAGAGATGCAAATCGAAAAGCCGATCGACACGATCAGTTCCGACGTTGTAGGCGAAGCCATCCGCATCCACCGCGAACTTGGACCCGGACTGTTTGAGAAAGTCTACGAGACGGTTCTGGCTGGAAGCCTGGCCCGAATGGGATACCATGTCGAAACTCAAGTTCAGGTCCCGATTCAATATGATGGAATGACTTTTGATGCTGCATTCCGGATCGACATTCTCGTAGATCGGCGGCTGATCGTGGAGATCAAGTGCATCGAGCAACTGACTAGGGTTCATGCCAAGCAGCTACTCACTTACTTGCGATTGATGCGCCAGCCCGTAGGGCTAATTCTAAATTTTTCAGGGCTTACTATGAAGGAAGGTGTTCGCCGTCTGGTCAACGAGTATCGTCCTGACCCTTAAGTCTCTGCGTCCTCTGCGCGCTCTGCGCGAACCCTTCCTCTTCTTTGGAGCTATCTCAAATGTTCGACCTCACCGGAAAGACCGCCCTTGTTACCGGAGCTGCCGGGGGGATTGGTTCTGCGATTTGCCATGCGCTTGCCAAACAAGGTGCGCGGTTGGCGCTTTCGGGGACCAATCCGGCCAAGCTGCGTGCTTTCCGGGAAGAATTGAACGCCGCTTACGGGCATGATCATGTCGAGATCACCTGCGATCTGTCGAACACCGAGCAGGTCGAACACCTCGTCCCCGCCACGGTCGATACGCTCGGCAAGATCGATATCCTCGTCAACAACGCCGGGATCACGCGTGACAATCTGGCGATGCGGATGAAGGATGAAGAGTGGGACGCGGTGATCAAGGTCAACCTTGAAGCGGCCTTCCGCCTGATGCGCGCCGCCGCCAAGCCGATGATGAAGGCGCGGTTCGGGCGGATCATCACCATTACCAGCGTAGTCGGCGCGACCGGCAATCCGGGGCAGGCCAACTATGCCGCGGCCAAGGCCGGGCTGGTCGGCATGTCGAAAAGCCTCGGGCAGGAACTCGCCACCCGCGGGATCACCGTCAACTGCGTCGCCCCCGGCTTCATCCGCACCGCGATGACCGACGTGCTGCCCGATGCGCAAAAGGACGCGCTCAACGCCCGGATCCCGATGGGCCGGATGGGCGAGGGCGAGGATATCGGCGCCGCCGTGGCCTATCTCGCCAGCGACGAGGCGGGCTATATGACCGGGCAAACGCTGCACGTGAACGGCGGTATGGCGATGTTGAGCTAGCCGAGACCAATCGTGCGCCATGTAGCCATTTTAGGGGATTCAATCTTCGATAACGGACCTTACATTGCGGGCGGGGCCGATGTTGAAGCACATCTTCGATCAGTCATGGGCAATCAAGCCAGGGTCACTCGGCTGGCGGTCGATGGTAGCACAACCGGCGACGTATTAGACCAGCTCGATAGTCTTCCAAGCGACGTAACGCATATCGCCGTATCTGCTGGCGGCAACGACATTCTCCACCATGTCGCTTTGCTTGAACAATCGGCCAGTTCGGTGGCTGAGGTTGTCGGGAAGTTAAGCGAAGCGCAGGCGGAACTGCGTGCGGGTCACTTCGCAATGGCCGCTGCTTTGAGTCGAACTAGCTTGCCGGTCGCGATCTGCACCATTTACGACGCAAATTACGAGCAGCCAAAAGGAGCACTGGTGGCAACTGCGATGAGCATCTTTAATGATGTCATCACGCGCAGCGTCCATTTGCAAGGATTGGATTTGCTCGATCTACGACTGGTTTGCCAAGCGCCGGAGGACTTTGCCAATCCAATCGAACCCTCAGCGAGTGGCGGTGCTAAAATCGCGCGGTTGATCGCAAAGTGGGCCAATGCGGTCGATCTGCGTGGCACAGAAACGCGCGTATTCGTTTGAAGGGGCAGTCTGGATCATTTATCCCCAGATTCGCCCTGATTCCGCCGCGGCAGCCTTGCCCGCTTCACCCTGCACGGTAAGGAATGCAGTCCGAATTGACGGCGCGCGCAGCCGATTCCGGCGGCGTGCGTGCTTAGGGGACGCGAGACGACCATGAAGGCCACCATCGAACGCGCGACGCTGCTCAAGTGCCTGTCGCACGTCCAGTCCGTCGTCGAACGGCGCAACACCATTCCGATCCTCTCGAACGTGCTGATCGAAGCTTCGGGCGATGGTACGGTCAAGGTGATGGCGACTGACCTTGACCTGCAGGTGGTCGAAAGCCTCGGCGCGGTATCCGTCGATACCCCCGGTGCGATCACCGTCTCGGCGCACCTCTTGTTCGATATCGCGCGCAAGCTACCCGATGGCAGCCAGGTCAGCCTGGAAACCGCTGACAACCGCATGACGGTGAAGGCCGGGCGCAGCCGCTTCTCGCTGCCGACCCTGCCGCGTGATGATTTCCCGATGATCGTCGAAGGCGATCTGCCGACCAGCTTTGAACTGCCCGCCGCTACACTCGCGCAGTTGATCGACCGCACCCGGTTCGCGATCAGCACCGAGGAAACGCGGTACTACCTCAACGGCATTTTCCTCCACGTCTCTGACGAGGATCTGAAAGCCGCCGCCACCGACGGCCACCGCCTCGCGCGTTATACCATCAAGCGCCCCGATGGGGCCGAGGGCATGCCCGACGTGATCGTGCCGCGCAAATGCGTCGCCGAGCTGCGCAAGCTGCTCGAAGAAGCGCTCGATGCCAATGTGCTGATCGACCTTTCGGCCAGCAAGGTGCGCTTCACGCTTGGCGGCGAAAACGGCGTGGTGCTGACCAGCAAGCTGATCGACGGCACCTTCCCCGACTATACCCGCGTGATTCCCACCGGGAACGACAAGCTGCTGCGGCTCGATCCGAAGAGCTTCTGGCAAGGCGTGGACCGCGTGGCGACCATCGCCACCGAAAAGACCCGCGCGGTGAAGATGGCGCTTGATAATGATAAGGTGACGCTTTCGGTCACCAGCCCTGACAACGGCACCGCCAGCGAAGAAGTTCCCGCCGATTACAAGTCCGACGGGTTCGAGATCGGCTTCAACGCCACCTACCTCAAGGACATCCTCGGCCAGATCGATGGCGATACGGTGGAACTGCACCTCGCCGACGCCGGCGCGCCGACGCTGATCCGCCAGGATGAAAAATCGCCCGCGCTCTATGTGCTGATGCCGATGCGGGTGTGACTGCATGAACGAAAGCGCGATCATTGGGATTTTCCCGTTCGCGTTTATCGGCATGTGGTTGGTCATCACCACGCTGCTAGCGCTGTTCAGTGGATGGCGTAGTTTGGTCGACCGATTTCCAGACCGCGACGAACCGGCCATTGACAGGTTGCGTTTTCAGTCTGCCGCCTTGGGGAGGGGTAGCCAATTCAATCCGTGGGGTAATGTCAGCTACGGCGGTTGCCTTCGGTTTGATGTTTGTCGCACTGGTTTGCGGGTGAAAATTTGGAGACTCTTCGGCTTCTTTGAGCGACCGTTCCTGGTGCCATGGACGCAAATCTCTGTGGAGGAGAAGCGGGTGTTGTTCCTAATGCGATATCGTCTTTCGTTTGGCGATCCTTCGTTGAGCTCTTTGACTATCAATAACAGGGCGTTTCGGCGGATTGCAGCAAACAGTCCGCTGCGGAGCATGGTGCCGTAGGCTGAGAGATCGGTGACAGCGGTTAATCGCCGCCAAATCCGGTTTCAGTTTGAACCGACCATCCTTGAGGAAAGACTATGAACTGCGTCGTACAATTCGTCCGCAACGATCTCACCCAATCGCGGATCGTCGATAGCGTACCCGGTCGCCTTGCCGAAGGTGCCGTCCGCCTGCGGATCGAGAGCTTCTCGGTCACCGCCAACAATGTCACCTATGCGGTGGTCGGCGATGCGTTTGGGTACTGGAATTTCTTCCCCGGTGAGGGGGAGTGGGGCGTGGTGCCGATGTGGGGGCATGCCTCGGTCGAGGCGTCGAACCATCCGGACATCGCGGTGGGTGAGCGGGTCTATGGCTACTTGCCGATGGCCGATCACCTTGATGTGCTGCCCGCCAATGTCACCCCGGGCGGGTTCGTTGACAGTACCGCGCACCGCCAGCCGATGAGCCCGATCTACAACCATTACAGCCGCCTCGCGCACGATCCCGAACACGATCCCGCGCGCGAGGGGGAGCGGATGATCTTTGGCCCGCTGTTCAAGACCGGGTTCCTGATCGAGAGCTTCATGCGCCGCGAAGGCTGGTTCGGGGCAGAGGCGCTGATCTGCACCTCGGCTTCGTCAAAGACTGCAATGGCGCTCGCCAGCGTCGCGCGCGACAAGTCACCGCAGATCAAGCGGATCGGGCTAACCTCGAAGGGCAATGTCGATTTCGTCCGTGCGGGCGGGTTCTATGATGAGGTGCTGAGCTACGACGATGTGGCCAGCCTGCCCCAAGTCGCCTCGGTCTCGGTCGATTTCGCCGGGAACGCCGCGCTGCTCCATGCGGTTCACTCTGCGCTGGGCGATCACCTCAAATACTCCTGCACCGTCGGCGCGACCCATGTTGGCGCGGGCTTCGGACGCGACAACGGACCGATTCCCGGACCGCAGCCAGTGCTGTTCTTCGCGCCGACCCACGCCGTCGCGGCGATCGAAGAGCTTGGTCCCAAGGGCTTCGGCGCAGCAGTCGCGGCGAGCTGGGCGACGTTCCTTGCCGATGCCGGTGAGACCGTACAGATCGAAGAGCGCAGCGGACTTGAAGCGGCTCAGACCGCGTTCAGCGCTGCCTTGGCTGGGACAGCTGATCCGGCAGTAGGCGTGATTGTTCGGCCCTAGGATTTAAATAAGGACAGTCCCCATTTAAATCACTCCGCCGCTTCCAGCAGTTCCGGGCGCTGCGGCCCGCGGATCAGCCCGCCGGGGGTTTCGCCGGTCCACTCGCCGTTGCGGAATGTTACCACACCGCATTTGATCGTGTAGTCATAACCTTCGGCCTTCTGGAGCAGACGCTTGCCGCCAGCGGGCAGGTCAAAGGCAAGCCATGGTTTGCCGAGCTTGAGGTTCTCAAAGTCGATCACGTTGAGATCGGCCAGATAGCCCGGTGCGATTACCCCGCGATCATCGAGGCCATAAAGCCGCGCGGTATCATGGCATTGGCGCTTCACGGCTTGCTCAAGCGAAATTGTTCCCGCCTTGCGATCCCGCGCCCAATAGCTGGCCAGAAAGGTGGGGGCCGCCGCATCGCAAATCGTCCCGCAGTGCGCGCCGCCATCGGATAGCGATACCAGGGTATCTTCGCGCTGCAGCAACTCGTGCGTGAAATCGAGATTGCCATCCATATAGTTGATGACCGGCAGGTAGATCATGCCATTGCCATCATCGGCCATCAGCTGATCGTAGGCATACTCCGCCCCGTCCAGCCCAGCCCGTTCGGCGAAGCCCGCGATGCTCTCCTCGCGCGTGGGTTCATAATTGAAGCCATCGGGCAGCGGATATTGCATCGCCCAGGCTGCGGTCACCAAAAAGAAGAACGGAAGCATATCGGGCGAGGGTGGCGGCAGACTTTCCTCGGCCAGGATTTGCGCCTTGAAGTGCGGATCGGACAGCTTGGCCTTTTGTTCTTCCCACGGCAGCCCGGCGATGGCCCGCCAGCTTGGCTTGTTCATGAACGGGTGGACCGTGCCGCGCCAGTTCATGATCACGCCGATCCCGCGCAGCCCGATTGCGGCGACAATGTTTCCGCCATTGTCGTTGGCGCTCTGCACGCCCGCCATCTGGTCGCGCCAGGGCATCTGTTTGATCGGCGATTGCAGCATCGACATCGCCACCGGTAGCCCGGTTTCCTTGGTGAGCTGCTCCATCCAGGCGAATTCGTTCCATTCCGGCAGCAGATCGGACGTATGCTCGAACACGCCGAAGCCAACCCGGCCCATCGCGCGGCCTATCTCGATCAGTTCCTCGGCAGTGGCGGTCGTGCCGGGGACCAGCTCGCCGTCGATCGACTTGTGCAGCACAGTGCGGCTGGTCGAAAAGCCAAGCGCGCCGGCGCGCACGCCTTCCTCGACGATGGCGGACATCTGCGCGATATCTTCGGCCGTCGGGATCGCGCCGGGCTGTTCGCGGTCACCAAGCACATAGGCGCGGACCGCACCGTGCGGCACGTGGGTGCCGACATCGACAGTGCGCGGCATGGCTTCCAGTGCATCGAGGTATTCGGGAAAAGTTTCCCAGTTCCACGGCATGCCTTCGGCCAGCGCAGTGCCGGGGATGTCTTCGACGCCTTCCATCAGCCCGATCAGCCAATCGTGCTTGTCGGGCTTGGCCGGGGCGAAACCGACGCCGCAATTGCCCATCACCACGGTGGTGACGCCGTGCCAGCTCGACGGGGCCATTTCCTGGTCCCAGGTGGCCTGACCATCGTAATGCGTGTGGATATCCACCCAGCCCGGGGCGACAATCCTGCCGCCCGCGTCGATCTCTTGTGCGGCTGTGCCTTCGACCGTTCCGACCGCGGCGATCAGACCATCCTTGATCGCGACATCGCCAGTAAAGCGCGGGTTGCCGGTGCCATCGACGATGGTGCCGTTGCGGACGATCAGATCGTAAGTGGGCATCGCGGCAAACTCCTCGTTCGGTCGCACTTAATCGTGCGACTAAATCATGGAGTCTGCCGCGTTACAAGCGTTGCGTCGGGGCTCGGCTGAAGCTCACCCCAAGCCGCCGATCTTGCCGAGCGCGGCCATCACCACGCCCGATTGCTCGCCGCCCGATTGCGGGACGATTTCGCCAGCACGGTCGATGATCGCATCCCAGTTGGCGGCGATGCCTTCGGGGGTTCGCTCGTCGGCAGGAAGGGCGATGCCGGGGGTAAGGGTAACATAGGCAGCGTGATAGGCCCCCGCGCCCGCGCCAATGATCATGTTGGTCGGCGCATCTTCGCTGACCAGGAACAGCGCGGCCGGTGCAACGTTTTCAGGCTTCAGCGCATTGAACAGCGCTTCGGGCATGCCAAGGTCTTCGGTCATCCGGGTGCCGGCAACCGGGGCGAGGGTGTTGACGCGGACGTTGTACTTCGCGCCTTCGAGGTAGAGCGTCTTGGTGAACCCGGCGAGGCCCAGCTTGGCCGCGCCGTAGTTGGCCTGGCCGAAATTGCCGAATAGTCCGGTGCTGCTCGCGGTCATCAGGATGCGGCCATAGTTCTGTTCGCGCATCATATCCCACACCGCCTTGGTGCAGTTGGCGCTGCCGTTGAGGTGGACATCGACCACCAGCTTCCAGTCTTCCATGGTCATCTTGGCGAAGCTCTTGTCGCGCAGGATCCCGGCGTTGTTGATCAGGATATGGACGCCGCCCCACTTTTCCTTGGCCTTGGCGACCATCTCTTCCATCTGCGCCAGCTCGGTAACCGAACCGCCGTTCGACATGGCAGTGCCACCGGCTGCCTCAATCTCCTCGACAACCTTGAGCGCGGCATCCGAATGGCCGGTGCCATCGCGCGATCCGCCCAGATCGTTGACCACCACCTTGGCTCCGCGCTTGGCCAGCTCAAGTGCATAGGCGCGGCCCAGCCCGCCGCCGGCACCGGTGACAATCGCGACGCGGTCCTTGAAAGAAATGGTCATGGCAGGTCCTTTGCAAAATGGGTTGATAGGCGCACAAAAGCGGCCAAAGCGGGCGCTCGATGGCAGGTTGTGAGACTCCTTTCAACCGCAGAAAGCCGGGACGTGCTTGCCGTAGCGGCAGACACCAAGTGAGCGTCAAAGAACTGTCATATAACCGCCTTAGAGCTGCCAGCGAATCGCAACCAAACTGTCATGAGGGACCGCCGCCATGAATCGCATTATCCGCTCGTCGTCGCTGGCGCTGGCCCTGTCGGTTGGCTGGATCGCCCCGGCACATGCCGCTGCGGCCGGCCAGCCCGACACCGCCGCCGCGCTCGCTGCGATGCAGGCCCGGCTCGATGCGCTCGACAAGCGGGTGGAGACGCTGGAGGGTCAGTTGGAAACGGCCAATGCCCGGGCCGACGCCGCCGAACAGCGCGCGACGGCTGCTCAGGCGGAAGTGCAGGCGGTTCGCACTGCCATGACTGCAACACCTACTCCAGCCCCAGCCGCGCCGCCAGCGCCAGATTTCGCGGTCAACTGGAAGGGCGCGCCCGAAATCACCGGCAAGGGCGGGTGGAGCTTCAAACCGCGCGGGCGGATCCACTTTGACAGTGGGGTCGTATCCTCGCCCGGTGCACTCGAAAGTGTCAATTTGGGCTATCGTACGCGGGTTCGTCGTGCTCGCCTTGGTTTCGAGGGCACGGTTCCCGGCGGTTTCGGCTATAAACTTGAAGCCGATTTCGCCAACGCCTCGGTTGCGTTTGGGGATGTTTGGATAACTTACGCCCAAGGCAATAGTGGCTTGTTGCTAAGGGTAGGTAACTTCGAGTCGCTTAACAGTCTTGATCAGATCAGTTCCTCGAACTTTGTGGCATTTATCGAACGCGCTTCGTTCAATGATGCCTTCGTCAATGCCCGTCGTCTGGGCGCGGCCGTGGCTTGGCGAAGCGCTAATGGAGACTGGCGCGCAGAAGCTGGGCTGTTCGCAGGACATGCGCTTGACAGTTCGCTCGACAACGATGGCTTGATCGGGGCGGCTCGCTTGGTCTTTGCGCCTCAGGCGATCGGAGGTCAGTTGCATCTTGGCGTCAATTTCCAATACCGTGATTTCGCTTCCAACATTGGCGGCGGCACCTCGACCGGGGTCGGCATGTCCTCAACCAACCAGCTTGCGCGCTATCGTGCTCGGCCTGGCAGCCAGCTAACTGACGTGCGCTTTGTCGATACAGGCAGCTTCGCGGCAGAAGGCGATACAATTCTCGGCTTGGAATTTGCTGCGGTATTCAAGAAATTCTACTTCGCAGGCGAAGCCCAGTGGTTGAACGCCAACGCCTACACCCCTGGCGCACTTGCAAGCGGCCTGGATTCCTTCTCGGGCGGCAACGTGGCTGTCGTACCCACTAGCGATCCCTCGTTCTTCGGTGCCTATGGCGAAGTTGGATACTTCTTCACCGGAGAGACCCGCGGCTACAAGCGCGGCGATGGCACCTGGTCGCGCACCAAGGTATTGACGCCGCTTGGTAAAGGCGGGTTCGGTGCGTTGCAGCTGGCTTTGCGTTACGATTTCCTCGATCTGGCTGACGATGCTCTGATCGCGGGGCCGACCAACAATTTTACCACCGGCATCACCAGTCTGGCAGCGCTTGCTACCCGGCAGGGCCGCGGCGGAACTCAATCAAGTTATGTGATTGGGCTAAACTGGTACCCGAATGATTATGTGCGGGTGATGATCAACTATGGCCGCGTCGAAGTGGAAGGTGGGCCGCTGGCGGCCAGCGTCGATCCGCTTGCCACCGTTCCGGTCAACCAGCGCCGCTATGGCGTGGATGTGTTGCAGACCCGCTTGCAGTTCGATTTCTAACCGCAAGCCGGTTGTAGAATCCGCAAGCATTTGGTGGCAAAGGGCGGCGCGATGACCACGCGCAGCCCTCTTGCAGTTGTGACCCTTGCCGCTGGCCAGGGCACCCGGATGAAATCGGACCTCCACAAGGTGCTCCACCCGATCGCCGGGCGGCCGATGATTGAGCACTTGCTGGCCAGCGTCGCCGAACTCGCGCCCGAGCGACAAGTAGTGGTGGTCGGCTCTGGCCGCGATCAGTTGGAGGGCGCACTGGGTGGCCGCGCCGCTATTGCCGTGCAAGACCCGCAGCATGGCACGGCCCACGCGGTGCAGCAGGCCGAGCCGGCGCTCGCCGGGTTCGCTGGGGACGTGCTCGTGCTCTATGGCGATGTTCCGTTCGTCTCGGCGGCGACGATGCGTTCGATGATCGAGCGGCTGCATGGGGCGGACGAACCTGCTGTGGTGGTGCTCGGCTTCGAACCGGACGATACGCTGGCCTATGGCCGCGTGGTTGCTGAGGGCGACCGGATTGCCAAAATGGTTGAGCATAAGGATGCCACCGAGGCTGAACGGGCCTGCCGCCTGTGCAATTCGGGCCTGATGGCCGCGCGTGCCGAGGACCTGTTTGCGCTGCTCGCGCGGGTCGGCAACGACAATGCGCAGGGCGAATACTATCTGCCCGACGTGGTCAACATCGCGCTTGGCGATGGCCGCACTTGCGCGGTGGTGACCACCGCCGATCCGGACGAGGTCGCCGGGATCAATTCGCGCGCCGAACTGGCCGAAGCGGAAGGGCGCTGGCAGGCTTCGCGGCGCAAGCAGGCGATGGCCGACGGGGCCACGCTGATCGCGCCTGAAACGGTGTGGTTCAGCTGGGATACCAAGCTCGGCCGCGATGTGCTGGTGGAACCCAACGTGTTCTTCGGCCCCGGCGTTACCGTGGCCGACAAGGCCAAGATCCGCGCTTTCTGCCACCTCGAAGGCGCGAGCCTCGCCAGCGACACCGAAGTCGGCCCCTATGCCCGGCTGCGCCCCGGCGCGGTGCTGGAGGAGAAGGCCAAGGTCGGCAATTTCGTCGAGGTCAAGAAGGCCACGCTGGGCGTCGGGGCGAAAGCCAACCACCTCAGCTACATCGGCGATGCCGAGGTCGGCGCGGGGGTCAACATCGGCGCAGGCACGATCACCTGCAATTACGACGGCTACTTCAAATACAAGACCGTCATCGGCGAGCGGGCGTTTATCGGTTCGAACTCTTCATTAGTCGCACCGGTGAAGATCGGAGCTGATGCGATCGTCGCGGCGGGCTCTGCCGTGACCCGCGATGTTGCGGCGGGCGAACTGCGGATCGTGCGCGGCGAGCAACTGGTGAAGCCCGGCTGGGCCGACCGGTTCCACGATGCGATGAAGAAGAAAAAGGCGGAGAAGTCCAAGGCTTAATACACATTTCGCGACAATTTGCGACTTGGCAGAGACCTGGCCCAGCCTATTGATACGATCCTGCCGCAGCGACATGCGGCATCTGGGTCGGGGAGATTGCGATGCAGGTTCGGGCAGGGTTCAGACGGATTCATGCTGTGGTAGGGGTGGTGGTTCTCGCGCTTACCGGCTGTGGCGATGATGGATCAGGATCGGGCGGTACCGGGGGTGGGGCGATCGTTACGCCAACGCCCGCACCGGTGCCGACCCCCACGCCGACCCCTACTGCATCGTTTTCCGCCGTGACCGTCGCGACCACGCTCGATCTGGCCAATCTGGCAAATTACGCCGCACCTGCTCTGCCAGCCTACTACGACAATACCGTTGCCGCACTCGACAACGCTCCCGCCAACAATGCTGTGACCAACCGGCTCGCGACACTCGGCCGTGTACTGTTCTACGACCGCGAACTCAGCGTGAATCGTAATGTTTCCTGCGCTTCGTGCCATCAGCAGGTCTTCGGGTTCGACGATCCCAACCGGTTTAGCGTCGGCTTTGCCGGCACGACGTTTACAACAGCTCATGCGATGCGGTTGGGCAATCTCCGCTACTGGGCACCGGGTTCAATGTTCTGGGATCGCCGCGCCGCCAGCCTCGAGGCCCAGGCGAGCCAGCCGATCACCAATGCGATCGAAATGGGCTTCGATTCGTCGAACGGCGGGATGCCCGCCTTGCTCGCCCGGCTCAATGCGATCGCCTATTATCAGGAACTGTTCACCTTCGTTTTTGGAGACGCCAACGTCACCGAGGCGCGGCTGCAACTAGCGCTGGCCAACTTTCAGCGCGCGATGATTTCTGCGAACAGCCGCTGGGACACTGCCTACGCTCAGGTGTTCAATCCCGCGTTACCCAACCGCGGACTCAATCAGACCCTGCCCGGTTTCACGCCGCAAGAAGATCGCGGACGCTTGCTGTTCTTCACTGGGATTGCCGGTGGCGGGGCGGGGTGCTCGGCTTGCCACGTGGCTCCTACCTTCGCGCTTGCCGCCAACTCGCGCAGCAACGGACTCGATGCCGGGGAGACCAGAATTTTCAAGTCGCCCTCGCTCAAAAGTGTCGGCTTGTCGCGATTCTTTATGCACGACGGGCGGTTTGGTTCGCTTGCTGAGGTTGTTGAATTCTACAACAGCGGCATACAATCCGGGCCCGCGCTTGATAACCGGCTTAACCCGGGAGGGAACCCGCTGCGTTTGAACCTGAGCGCTGCCGATAAGGCTGCTTTGGTTGCGTTCCTGCTGACGCTGAGCGACAATTCCCTTACAAGCGATCCGCGCTTTTCGAACCCTTTTCGATAGACAGTGCTTGACATGATATCATGATATGATATCAGTATATCAATGACCCGCATCCTCGCCGATCTGCCCGATGAAGACATCAAATGGCTCGATGCCCGCGCGGCCGAGCAGGGCAAGTCGCGCGCTTCGGTGCTGCGCGATGTGGTGCAGGGCTACAAGGCGCAGGTCCAATCGGAAAGCGGTAAGGACTGGCTCGATCAGGCCTTCGGGATCTGGAAGGACCGGACTGACATTGGCGACTCGGTCGAATGGCAGCGCCGCGAGCGGGCCTCGTGGACCCGTCCTTGGGATGACGACTTCGAGGAAGTTGCCGAGGAGTTTCCCGACCTGTTCGACGAACACGACTGGGCCGAGCGCAAGCGCTATCTGGCGATGTCGTCAGGCGGATCACCAAAACCGAAGCGTATAAAAACGTGAGCGGCTATTCGTTTGACAGCAACATCCTGATCGATGCGCTCAACGGTCAGCCGGTCGCCCACGCCGAAATCGCGCGGGTCGATCGGCCGTGGATCAGCAGGGTGACCTGGATTGAGGTCTTGTCGAAGGAACGCGGCGGCACGCTGCGCCAGATCGAACTGTTTCTGGGCGGCTTTGCAATCGATGAGGTCGACGCGCGGATTGCCGCGCACGCCGCTGCGATGCGACGCGAACGACCCCGGCTCAAGCTGGCGGACGCGGTGATCCACGCCACCGCGCAAATCAACAATCGCATTTTCGTTACACGCAATATCAAGGACTTCCCGGCAGAAATGCCGGGCATCCGGGTTCCCCGTTATCTCTAATTGAAAGCATTCCAGCATGTGCGGAATTATCGGTATAGTCGGCAAAACAGACGTCGCGGAGCGGCTGGTCGATGGCCTCAGGCGGATGGAATATCGCGGCTATGACTCAGCGGGGATCTGCACGCTCGATGGCGGCCAACTCGTGCGCCGCCGGGCTGAGGGCAAGCTCGCCAATCTGGTCAACGTCCTCGCGCGCGATCCGGCGGCTGGCACGGTCGGGATTGCCCACACCCGCTGGGCGACCCACGGCGCGCCGACAGCGGTCAACGCGCACCCGCATGCTACGGCTGAACTTGCGCTGGTCCACAACGGGATCATCGAGAACTTCCGCCAGCTCAAGGAAGGCCTGACCGCGCGCGGGCGGACCTTTGAGAGCGAGACCGATACCGAGGTGGTCGCGCATCTGGTTTCCGAGCAAGTCGAAGCCGGACTTTCCCCGCAGGATGCGGTCAAGGCGGTCCTGCCGACCTTGCGCGGGGCCTTTGCGCTGGCCATCGCGTTCCGCCAGCATCCGGACATGCTGATCGGCGCGCGGCTGGGTTCGCCGCTGGTGGTGGGCTACGGGGAAGGGGAGACCTATCTCGGTTCCGACGCGCTGGCGCTCGCCCCGTTGACCCAGCGGATCGCCTATCTCGATGAGGGCGACTGGGTGATCATCACCCGCGAAGGGGCAACGATTTTCGACAAGGACAACCAGCCGGTGACGCGCGAGATCGTCACCTCCGGGGCTTCCGCTGCGGCGATCGAGAAAGGCAATTACCGCCACTTCATGCAGAAGGAGATCTTCGAGCAACCGACCGTGGTCGCGCAAACGCTTAACTCCTATATCCGCCAGGTTGATCAAACCGTGGCGCTGCCGCAGATCGACTTTGACCTGTCGACCATCAACCGCGTCACCATCGTCGCTTGCGGCACAAGCTACTACGCCGGAATGGTCGCCAAGTACTGGTTTGAGACTTTCGCGCGGTTGCCGGTCGATATCGATGTGGCGAGCGAGTTCCGCTATCGCGATCCGGTGCTGGAGCCGGGCGGGCTGGCGCTGTTCATCTCGCAGAGCGGGGAAACCGCCGATACGCTGGCCGCGCTGCGCCACTGCAAGGCCAACGGCCAGACCATCGCCGTGGTGGTCAACGTGCCGACCAGCTCGATGGCGCGCGAGGCCGATCTGCTGCTGCCGACCCACGCCGGGCCGGAAATCGGCGTGGCCAGCACCAAGGCCTTCACTTGCCAGCTGGCGGTGCTCGCCGCGCTGGCCGCGCACATGGCGGTGAAGCGCGGGCAGATGGACCGGGCGGAGGAGACCGAACTGGTCACCCACATGCTCGAAGTGCCGGCCAGCCTCAACGCCGCGCTGGCCCATGACGACGAGATTGCGGCCATGGCGCACCTGATCGCCCCGGCCCGCGACGTGCTCTACCTGGGCCGCGGACAGGACTATCCGCTGGCCCTGGAAGGCGCGCTGAAACTCAAGGAAATCAGCTATATCCACGCCGAAGGTTATGCGTCGGGTGAAATGAAGCACGGGCCCATCGCCCTGATCGACGAGGCCGTGCCGGTGATCGTCATCGCCCCCAGCGGCCCGCTGTTCGAAAAGACCGTTTCGAACATGCAGGAGGTCCGCGCGCGCGGCGGCAAGATCGTGCTGATCTCGGACCGGGAGGGCCTCGACGAGGCCGGCGAGGGCTGCCTCGCCACGATCGAGATGCCCAAGGTCCACCCGCTGATCGCGCCGCTGGTCTATGCCGTGCCGGTGCAGCTACTGGCTTATCACGTCGCCTGCGTGAAAGGCACCGATGTCGATCAGCCGCGCAATCTGGCCAAGTCGGTGACGGTGGAGTAGCCAGGCCCAATGTTCGATTTCGTAGCCAAACCTTCGCCCTGGCGCCTCGCCTTGCTGTTGCTGGGGTCGCTGCTGTTCGTGCTAGGTGGTGCGTGGATGCTTGGCTGGATCGGCTCGCCGCCATCCGACGCGCCGCGCTGGGTCGGCTGGGCAGCGATCGGCTTCTTTGGATTGGCAGCGGCGGTCCTCGCCGTGCGCTTGTTCGATACCGAAGATGTCGTGCGGATCGGCGCGCCGGGTATATGGTCCCGCCACCATTCGGACGACATCATTCCCTGGCGTGAAATCGCTGAAATCGGGGTCTGGCAGCACCGTGGTCAAAAAGTCATCGTCCTCAAGCTGGTCAACCCTGAGCGTTTTCCTGCACGCGGAATTGCGGGAGCGCTGGCAAGCGCCAACCGCGCGCTGACTGGCGGTGACGTGGCGATTTCGCTGACGGGGACGGATCGCAGTTTCGCCGAGGCGATGGCGGCAATTGAGCGCCATCGCGCATGATTTTTCAGGGCGGCTGCCACTGCGGCGCGGTCCGCTTTGCGGTGACTGCGACGCCGCCGGTCGAACTGCTGGACTGCAACTGCTCGATCTGTTCGAAAACCGGGTATCTGCACTGGACCGTGCCGCACAGCGCCTTCGCACTGCTGAGCGGGAAGGAGGCGCTGGTTTCCTATCGCTTTGGCACCGGCGCGGCTGAGCATCTCTTCTGCAAGCACTGCGGGATCAAGAGCTTCTATCAGCCGCGATCTCATCCAGATAGCTGGAGTGTCAACTGGCGTTGCCTTGATGAAGGGCATGGGCTGAATCCGGTGATGCGCCCCTTCGATGGCCGGGATTGGGAAAAGGCAAGGTCCGCGCTCGGCTAACCGGCGCATAAAATCCTCCGGGGCTTTACGCGGTAATAAGGAATTGCCGGTTATCGCGCGGGGGTGAGCAAATCAAAGTCGCCTGTCGCAGCGAAACTGCCGAGAAGTCTCCCGGTCATGACCGTGCTTGGTCTGTCCGAATCGGAGGATGGCGATTGGGCGCGCCTGCGCGGCTTGCAATATGCCGGCCTCGCCCGGGTCAGCAATCTGCGGATGGTTGCGCACGCAATCGCCGGGCTGGCAGTGGCCAAGCTCTACTATGGCTCGGTGCACATCGGCCTGCTGCTCGGCTGGCTGGTGATTCTGGGCGGGACCTTGGCCTATGGGGTCAATCACGACCGCAGTCTGAGCGATGCCGACCGTCGCCGGATGAGCCGAGCGGAAGTGAACAAGCAATCGCTCACCTCGATTGTCAACGCACTCGCCTGGACCATCCCGATCGCGCTGTTCTCGCCCTCGTCAGACGGCACCACGCGATTGGAGCTCTGGGCAATCTGCGCGATGCTGATGACTGTTTCGGCGATTGTGCTTCCGGCCGTGCCGCTGGGGACCCTGCTGTTTGGCGGGATTGTCGGCTCCGCCGCTGCGGCCAGTTTTGCGATCAATGGGGCAATCGACATGGCCGCGCTTTCGGTGCTGTTTGTCGCCGTGATTGCCTTTGGGACGGTCGAAGCCGCGCGCAACTTCCTCACCGCGCGGATCGCCGAAGCCGGCATGGCCGAGAAGAACGAAGTCGTCTCGCTGTTGCTCAAAGAGTTCGAAGAGGGCGAAGCGGACTGGCTGTGGCAGATCGATACCTCGCGCCGGGTCCGCTCGGTTAGTGCGCGGTTTGCCTTCGCGCTGGGGCTGAGTGCCGAAGAAATCGACGGAAAGCCCTTCATCCAGCTGATTGCCGGGCCAGCCTGGGAAACCGGGCAGTTTCCCGCGAGCTTGCATGACCTGGCCGAACGGCTCAAGCGGCGGGAGAGTTTCTCGAACTTGCTGGTTCGTGTCACGATCAACGGCGAGCAGCGCTGGTGGGAGCTTTCGGGCACCCCCAAGCTGGATGACAACGGCAACTTCGAGGGCTTCCGTGGGGTTGGCTCGGACGTGACCGAACAGCGCGAAAGCTCGGAAAAGATCGCGCACATGGCGCGCTATGACACGCTGACCGGCCTGCCCAACCGGATGATGCTCACCGAAGCAATGGGCGATGCCATGCGCTATGCGGAGCAATGGCGCACCAAATGCGCCTTCCTGATGATCGATCTCGATCGCTTCAAGGCGGTCAACGATACCTTGGGCCACCAAGTCGGCGATCAGTTGCTCGCGCAGGTGTCGGCGCGGCTCAAGAGCCTGGTTAGCGAAAACGAACTGGTCGGACGGCTTGGCGGCGACGAGTTCGCGGTGGTCGTGCGCGATGCTTCGGATATTGGCCGCGTCAATCGTGTCGCCGAGGTGTTGATCGAATTGCTTTCGCGCCCCTACGAGATCGATCACCATACGCTCTATGTCGGTGCCAGCGTCGGCTCGGCGATTGGGCCGCGCGATGGCTCGACGGTCGAGACGCTGATGCGCAATGCTGACCTCGCGCTCTATCGATCGAAGGACGAAGGCGGCGGCCAGCACTTTGGTTATGAACCCGCGCTGCACGCCGAAGCGGAAGAACGCCGCAAACTGGAATTCTCACTCCGCCGCGCGCTGGAACGCAACGAATTCAAACTCAACTACCAGCCGGTGGTCGATGCGACCGATGAAAACATCGTGAGCTTCGAAGCCTTGCTCCGCTGGCACAGTGAAGAACATGGCTTCGTCAGTCCGGCGAAGTTCATTCCGCTGGCCGAAGACACCCGCCTGATCGTGCCGATCGGCGAATGGGTGCTGCGCGAAGCCTGCCGCGAGGCAGTCAACTGGCCCGGCAACGTAAAGGTGGCGGTCAACGTTTCGGGTGAGCAGTTGCTCGATACCGGATTCATCGCCAGTGTGGTGGGCGCGCTGTCCTCCAGCGGGCTTCCGGCCCAGCGGCTCGAGATCGAGGTGACCGAATCGATCTTTGTGCGTGATGCCACCACCGCGCGCGCTGCGTTGGAGCAGATCATGGCGCTCGGCTGCGGTATCGCACTGGACGATTTCGGCACCGGCTATTCCTCGCTCGGCTATATCCGCAACCTGCGCTTCTCGACGATCAAGGTCGATCGCAGCTTCGTGCAGGGCGCGGCGACCGGCAGCCCGGAAAGTCTGGCGATTATCCGCGCGGTGGTCGCCATGGCGGACAGCCTCGAAATGTCGACCACCGCTGAAGGTGTGGAGACCGAGGCCGAACTCAGAACCATCCGCCAGCTTGGCTGCAAGAAGATCCAGGGCTACTATTTCGGACGGCCGATGCCAGCGCTTGAAGCGCGCGGTCTCTTCAAGAACAGCCTGTCAAACGCGCGGATCGCAGGCGCCGCGTAGTTTTCCGCGCAACGGAGCCGAAGGGACGGGTGTATGCCCGGCCCGCACCGCCGTTAGGCGGAAAACT